>JBEKGK010000039.1:0-31991 GCA_050012835.1 Solirubrobacteraceae bacterium
CCTTCACTTCCTCCTAATTCGCCCCGTCGCGTCGCAGCACCGCCGGCACCGTCCGCAGGATCAGCCGCACGTCCCCCCACAGCGACCAGTTGGTCACATACAGGTAGTCGAGCTTCACCATCTCCTCGAACGGGATGCTCGTGCGGCCGAGCACCTGCCACAGCCCCGTGATGCCCGGCGTCAGGTCGAGCCGTCCCCGCGCCCAGTCGTCGACCATGCTGTCCTCTTCCGCGATCAGCGGACGGGGGCCCACAAGGCTCATGTCGCCCTTCACCACGTTCCACAGCTGAGGGAGCTCATCGAGGCTCGTCAGCCGCAGGAGGCGCCCCACGCGCGTGATGCGCGGATCGTGAGCGAGGTGAAGCCAGCCCGGGTCCCTGCTGTGCGCCAGCAGCTCCTTGCGGCGCGCTTCCGCGTCGAGCGCCATCGTGCGCATCTTCAACAGCCGAAAGCGCTGCCCGCCCTTGCCGATGCGCTCCTGGCGAAAGAACACCGGACCCGGCGAGTCGAGCTTGACCGCGATCGCCATCACGATCACCATCGGCACCGCCGAGATGCCCAGGATCGCGACGCCCACGAGATCCAGAGCGCGCTTGGCGATGCGCGACGAGCGCGACAGCACCGTGGGGTTGATCCCCAGCACCGTCACGCCCTGGAGATCGTCGACCTCCACCGACGGTCCCAGCGCGCTGCACGTCGCCGGCAGCAGGCTCACCTTCACCGACACCGTCTTACAGTCGCGCAGCACCCCCAGCAGGCGCTCGCCGTCGACCTCCGCGTCCGCCACCACCACGCGCCCCACGCGCTGCTCGACCATCAGGCGCGGCAGGTCAACCTCGTCCAGAGCGCCCAAGCACGGCAGCTCGAGCACCTCGCCCGCGTCCTGCTCGCAGCTGACCATCCCGATCGGCTCCAGGCGCAGGCTCGCCTTCGCGCGCATCTTCTCGATCAGCGCCCCGCTGGTGTGTCCCGTCCCGATCAACAGCACCCGCTCGGGTGACACCACGCGCATGAAGCCCGCACGCACGAGCACACGACCGCTCAGCACCAGCGCCATCGCCAGGCCCGCGAACGCCAGGATCGCCGCGAACATCAGCTTCGCCGGCGCCGCCACCACGAACCAGCACCACAGCAGCAGGCATCCCAGCAGCAGAGCCTGAAACAGCGAAGGCAGATCGTCGAGCGTCGAGTGACTCAAGCGCTTCGCGTCACGGTCATACAGCCCGTACAGCTTGAACAGCACCACCCACGCCGGCAGCGTGATCAACCCGAACAGCATGTACTCATCCCAGGAGTGACCGTGCGCGCCGCCCGCCAGCGCCACCGCCGCCGCCAGCGCCAGCGCCAGGCACGCCGCGTCGCTCACCGCCAGCAGCCGCCGCAGGAACCAGTCGCGCCGGCCATACCCATCCGCCACAAGCATGCCCGCCTGCGGTCCTGCGCTCAGCGGGCTGGTGCGTGAGTGAACGGTGCCATCCAGCGATGCCACCCGGACCGCCCCAGTGCCGTCCTTGGACATATCCGAGCAACGCTCGCGCCGGGGGTGGACTTGCGTGACTGGCGAGGCGTCTGCCGGGGCGGCAGCTCCAACGCTCGGGCGTTGGGGGTGTGATGATGCCCGCCCGCGCTCTGCCCGAGAGTTCCATCCCCTGCGCTGCGTAGCTTGCCCGACCGTGCCCAGCGCGGTCTGATCTGAGAACCCCACGGTGGCCCCTCGAGAACGGACACGGGAACAGGGCGCGAAGGTCACAACCGCTCGCGGACACCCGCGGCATCGGTTGTGCGGCTCAATCAATCCGAAGGCCACTCATGCCGAAGCTGAGCTTTTTCTACGGAATCACGATCACCATGCACTGGGACGAGCCCCGGCACTCGACCCCACACTTCCATGCCTACTACGCCGAGCATGAAGCCTCGCTCGACTTGGCGGGCGCAGTTATCGTCGGCGAGCTCCCGAAGCCCCAACTACGCCTCGTGCAGGCCTGGGCCGAGCTCCACGGCGACGAGCTGAACGCCAATTGGGAGCTCGCCGCCGACGAAAAGCCATTGAACCCGATCGGTCCACTTCGTTAGAATTGCCATCATGGATAAGCTCGTCCCAGTCACCGGAGCCGAGGTCATCGGTGATCACCAGCTGCGCGTCACCTTCGGCGACGGGCTCGTCGGCGACATCAACTTCGCCGGCCGCCACTGGCGAGGCGTCTCTGAGCCACTCGCTGATCCGAACTTCTTCTCCCAAGCCCGCTTCGACCCGGAGATCCGGACCGTCGTCTGGCCCAACGGCTTCGACATGGCGCCCGAGACCCTCTACGAACGGGCGTCTGAGCACCAGGTTTCCCAGCCTTCTCGAATGCCGGCCTAGGCGCAATACCGTTTACTTAAGAGGGCTGGAGCCGGCTTCTGCTCTTGGTGGAAAAGGGCAGCCAACCAAGGTGCGACCCCGGCTTTCGCAGCTCGTCTCTTGCGGGAGCTGGGGTCCGCAGCGTGTGGCAATCTGCGCGCATGGTCGATCGAACCAAGGCAGAGAGGTCGCTGGAGTTGCTTCCACTCCCAGCGATCCAGCAGCGGATCCTGGTTGTTCGCGAGCGCCACGTGATGCTCGATGAGGATCTCTCAGAGCTCTATGGGGTGCAGACACGCCGCCTGATCGAGCAGGTCAAGCGGAACATAGATCGGTTCCCGTCCGACTTCATGTTCCAGCTGACGAAGGACGAGGCCACGGCTTTGAGATCGCAATCTGCGACCTCAAAGGAGGGGCGCGGCGGACGTCGCTACGCGCCCTACGTCTTCACAGAGCAAGGCGTGGCGATGCTGTCCGGCGTTCTCCGGAGCAAGACGGCAGTCGCCGTCAACATCGCGATCATGCGGGCGTTCGTTGAGCTGCGACGCATCGCGGCCTCTTACACCGCGATCGAGAGGCGCCTTGAAGATTTCGAGCGAGAGACCAAAGCCACGCTCGGCCAACATGACCAGCAGTTGGACGAAATCTTCCAGGCACTGCGGCAGCTGATCTCCCCACCCCCGCAGCCCAAGCGCCCGGTCGGCTTCAGGTTGCCCGAAGGCGACAAGTAGGCTCTCGTACTCGGCGGACAGGCGCCGCTGCGAGACTCCTGCTTGCGAGCGCGATTGCAGGAGCCAGAGCTGCCCCGCTGCTTGCTGCTCCTCCGGAAGAGCAGAAGCCGGCTCCAGCCCTCTTAAGTAAACGGCATTGGGCCTAGACGAGTCGTCCAGGCAGGAGGGGCTGTTCAAGCAGGTGGCCAAGGCCGTTGTTCGAGGCATGGCGCCTGTTCCGGCGCGGCCCGCAGCCGCGCCGGCCACCCTCCACGGCTCACCCGCGCGCACGCATCGCGGACGGCGGAGCCGTCCTCTCAAAACTTGCACTCCCGTCCCACCGCGCGCTACCGCCGTGGGCGGCTCAGCCGTCGCCCGCAACGCGCCCTCCCGACGCGACCGGGATCCTGTCGCCGATGCGCTGACGATTGATGCTCGGAACGGACAGCGGGATGCGCTCGCCGTAGGACGGGTGATCGCCGTCCAGCAGCGCGATCGGGTCGCCCGAGCGCTCCATCGAGCTGTGCGCCGCCTCCAGCGCGCGCACGATCTCGAGGCCCAGCGCGCTGCTCGAGCGCGGCTCCTCGCCCGTGCGGATCGCGTGCGCGAAGTCCGCCAGCTCCAGGCCCAGCGGCTCGCCCGCTTCGATGCGCGGCACCACGATGTCGCCGCTGCGATATGTGAGCTTGTACTCGCCGAACGTCGCCGGCGCCTCCACCGTCGAGACGTCCAGCCCGCGGTCATAGATGCGCACCGACTCATCCGATGAGTTGTCGTCGTACTGCACCATCCGCTTTGAGCCCACCACCACCATCTGGCGCATCTTGCGCGGAGCCAGCCACGAGATCTGCACGTTGGCGGTCGTGCCGCCGGAGAACGTCACCGTCAGGAACGCCGTCTCGGGAACGCCGTCCTGGAAGATGCTCTGGCCGGCCACCGCGATGTGCGTGACCGGACGATCGAGCCAGTACAAGAGGATCGACAGGTCGTGCGGCGCCAGGTCGCTGATCACGCCGTCGGCCTGGTAGATGCCGAGGTTCATGCGCGAGGAGGTGATGAAGTACACGTCGCCGAGCTCGCCCGTCTGGATCAGCTCGCGCACCTTGTTCACCGGCGGGCTGTACACGAACGTGTGTCCCGGCATCAGCACGCGCTCGGCCCGCGCGGCGATCTCGATCAACTCTTCAGCGTGCGCCGCCGTGGTCGCCAGCGGCTTCTCCACGAGCACGTGCTTGCCCGCCTCGAGCGCGCGGCGCGCCAGCTCGAAGTGGGTGCGCGGCGGCGTCGCGATCGAGATCGCCTGCACGCGCGGATCGAGCAGCAGCGCGTCCAGATCGTGCTCCACCGGGCAGCCGGGGTAGCGGCGCGCGAAATCCATCGACCGCGCGGGGTCGCGCTCGCACAGGCCCATCAGACGGAACTCCGGGCGCTCCGCGATGTTGCGGACCACGTTCGGGCCCCAGTAGCCAAAGCCCACCACCGCGATGCCGATCGGCGTCGTGATCATCTCGCTGCCTCCTCCGCTGGCTGGATCCGTGCTCGATGAACGTCAACGGGCTTCTGTAGTGCCCATCGTCACAACCAACGGTCGCGCGGCCGCCTGGCTTGCGCGCAGCGCGGCGCCGATTCGCTCGATCTGCTCGCCCGTGATCGACGGGAACATCGGCAGCGACAGGATCTCGCCGGCGAGCGCGCTCGCGCACGGCGCCTGATCCTGCGCCTGCGCGAGCGCCGCGTACGCCTGCGAGCGGTGGATCGGGATCGGGTAGTGCACGCCCGTCGCGATGCCCCGCTCGGCCAGCAGCTCCCTGATCGCGTCCCTATGCGGAGTGCGCACGACGAACTGGTGATACACGTGGTCGCCGCCCGCCCCCGCCGGCGCGGGCAGCGTCAGCTCCTCGACGTCCGCGAGCGCCTCGCGCAGCGCGTCGGCCGCCAGCCGCCTGGCCTGGTTGCGCTCGTCCAGGCGCGCGAGCTTCAGCCGCAGCACCGCCGCCTGGATCGCGTCCAGGCGCCCCGTCGTGCCGACCACGCGGTGGTGATAGCGCGGGCTCTCGCCGTGCGAGCGCAGCAGGCGCACGCGCTCGGCCAGCTCCGCGCGCGTGCTCACCACCGCGCCCGCGTCGCCCCACGCGCCCAGGTTCTTGGCGGGATAGAACGAGAACGTGCCCGCGTCGCCGATCGTTCCCACGCGCCTACCGCGGTAGCGCGCGCCGTGCGCCTGCGAGGCGTCCTCGAGCACCGCCACGCCGGCGCCGCGCGCGAGCGCCACGATCGGGTCCATGTCCACGGTGCGGCCAAACAGGTGAACGGGGATCACGCAGCGCACCGCCGGCGTGAGCGCCTGCGCGAGCGTGTGCGCGCTCATCAGCTGCGTGTCCGGCTCCACGTCCGCGAAGCGCGGCCGCGCGCCCACCAGGCTGACCGCCTCGGCGGTCGCGATGAACGAGTTCGCCGGCACCACCACCTCATCGCCCGGCCCCACGTCCAGCGCGCGCAGCGCCAGCACGAGCGCCTCGGTGCCCGACGACACGCCCACCGCATACGGAGCCTCGCACCAGGCGGCGTAGTCGGCCTCGAAGCGCTCGACCGCGGCGCCGCCGGTGAACGCGCCCGTCGCCGCCACCTCGCCGACCGCCTCCATCAGCTGCGCGAGCAGGCGCGGATCCTCGTGGTCCATCACCGTCAGCGGAATGTCAGTCACTGCGGCGCTCATGCCGTCTGCGCCGCGATCGGCGTCGCGGGCGCGGGCTCCACGGGCGAACCGCCCTCCACGGGCGAACCGGAGAGGTCGGGCGCACTGGCGAGGTCGGGCGCACCGGCGAGGTCGGGCGCACCGGCGAGGTCGGGCATCTCCATTCCGAGCGCACGCTCGTGGCTGCGGATCAGATCGGCTGCTTCGTTGCGCGAGCGCACGCCGAGCTTGGCGAACGCCGAGGACAGGTGGCTCTTGACGGTGCTCTCCGCGAGGAACAGCCGCTCGGCGATCTGCCTGTTCATGTAGCCCAACGCGACCAGGCCGAGAACCTGCTTCTCGCGGATCGACAGCACGGGCGGCTCGATCGCCCGCCAGTGCCCGCGCGGCACGCACGCCTGACCGGCGCCCACAGCCCGCAGGCACGCGCCCAGGCTGGCGCCCAGCTCCTCGTAGACGACCACGCCCGCCGCGCCCGCGGCCAGCGCCGCGCGCACCTCGCGGCGCAGGATGCTCGCGCACACCACCACCACCGGCACCGGCTCAAAGCGCTTGCTCAGCGACTCCACCAGGCGCGCGACCGTCGACACGCTGCCCTCGATCGACAGCACCACCGCCGCCAGCGCGCCCCAGCCGTCGGCGTCGGCGATCGTGCCCACGCAATCGAACAGCGCGATCGCGAATCCCTCGCGCGCGAGGATGCCCGCGATCTCAGCGCGACGGCCCTTGCGCGCGATCAACCCGACTCGCGGCAGCGACGCATCCGGGACGCTCGTGCGCAGCGCCTGTCTTCCAGCACCGGACATACGCCAGCAACGCGGCGGTTGCGTCGGGACTTGCGAGCGCGTGGTCTCTGGCGAGGCTCACTCTGGCGAGGCTCAAAGTTGTTCTTGCTTTCCCGGGTATTCTTGCTTGCGGCAGTAGAATATAGGCATGGACGAGAAAGATCGGATGGCACGAGCCGTCAGCACGGTGCTCGACGCAGACGTGCTCGTGCAGCCAACGAGCGATGGCGCCCACCTTCTGCGGGTCCTGGGACTGTCTCGTCAGCCGCGTTTCCACGCGGTGTGGGTTCGTCGCGGCTGGCCCGCCGACGTGCGCGCACGGCTCGACCGCTCCCCGGCAGTGAACCTCGTGGTCGCACCGGAGCTCTCATCAGGTGCTCGCCGACTGCTCGATGAGCGGGGGGTCAACTGGCTCGACGAGACAGGCGCCGCAAGTCTCCGTGGCGAGGGCCTGCTCGTCCACGTCGACCGAGCGCCAGCCGCGAAGGACCCACAGCCGCACGGGGCCTCCTGGAGCCAGATTGCCGGCCTCGCCGGCGAGGCGACGCTCGCCACGCGCCCCGCACTGATCACGACCGCCTGGATCGCCGAGCACACCGGCTGCTCGATCGCGCGAGCCAGCCGCATCCTCGCCGGATGGGACGAGGAGGGCTGGACTGCGAAGCGGGGACCCGCTCGCGGTCGCGGCGCACACCGCGTCCTCGAGCAGCCCGACGCAATGCTCGAATCCTGGACCGCGCACATCAACGCGATGCCCGTCGAGCGGTGGTTTGCGCACACCACCAGCCGCGACCTCGACGACGTGCAAACGCGCCTCGCGCACGCCCTCGGTGACATCTCGTTCGGCTGGACCGGGTGGGCCGCGGCGCAGCAGCTCGCGCCGTTCGTCACGCAGCTTCCGGTCCTGCACTTGCGGGTCGATGAGCGCTACGCGCACCGCGACCTCGCGCCGCGTCTGCAGGAGGCCGGCCTCACGCTCACCGACGACGCCGGGCGGATCGAGCTGTGGCGCACTCCGGGCAACGCATTCCGACTCGCCACGCCCTCCCCGTCGGGTCCGATCGTCT
The DNA here is from genome assembly GCA_050012835.1 of Solirubrobacteraceae bacterium. Taxonomy (GTDB): domain Bacteria; phylum Actinomycetota; class Thermoleophilia; order Solirubrobacterales; family Solirubrobacteraceae; genus Palsa-744. The sequence continues at coordinate 7,599 of JBEKGK010000039.1, forward strand.
CCTGGCCACGGGTCTATGCCGACCTCAAGCGCCTCGGCGGGCGGGGGGAGGACGCGGCTGGGCATCTTCGCGACGTGATGGAGCAGGAACATGGCTGACGACGAGCGCTCCGCCGAGGCGCGCGCGTTCGCGGAACGGGCTCTCGGGCGGCTCCTTGCCGCAAGCGCGCCCGCGAGCGAGCGGCTGATCGTGCTCGGTGGACTCGTGCCGCCAACGTTGGCGCGCACCGACGCGCCGGAGGTCCCCGCGCATCTCGGCACGACGGACGTCGACATTCTGCTGGTGACGCATCTCACTGTGAGTCACGATCTCGGATCAATCCAGGCGGCACTCGAGGCGATGCATTTCACGCCGGCGGCGGAAGGGCTGGCGCTGGAGTGGTCGGATTGAGGATCGCCTCGTCAAGATCGAGTTCCTGTGCGACCTCGACGACCAGCCGGCCGAGGCAATCATTCGACCTGTCGGGTGCTCAAGGCTGCGGGCGGTCAATCTCCGGGGCACCGGCCACGTCGAGCGTGACCACCGCGAGTACATCCTCCACGTCCCTGAGGGCGATCTGCGCGTTCAGATCGCCGGGCTCGCTGGCTACCTGCTCTCGAAGTCCGCGGCCGCGCGCACGCGCGGCGCTGACAAGGACTACTACGACCTCGCCTACGTCCTGCTCCACAACGACGCCGGCGGTCCTGCCGAGGCTGCCAATATCGTCAAGGCCAGCCCACTCGCGGAGGCCCTCCCCGGCATGAGTTCGACCTTCGTGGAGGTGCGCGAGCGGTTTCGCGACGACCGCGCACACGGCGCCCGAGCCTACGCCCGCGAAGCGCGGAAGGTCACCCCCGAGGACGACGAGCGGCTCCTCGCCGCCGACGCTGCAGCAGCGATCAACGAGTTCCTCGACACGCTCGCCCGATAGCTCCTGGGCGTCCAGCCCGTTGGACGACCGCGTGCGGCCGCGGCGCGCACGTGAGTCCGCCTCGTCCGCAGAGAAGCGTGGTCCAGCTGCGCGACAGTTACAACGAGACCCTCGATGCTCTGCGCCGGTTCTCGCGTGCCTGCAGCCAGTCGTCGAAGTCGCGGGCGACGATCCGCTGGTCGTGTACTGCGGCGGCATCCGCAGAGGCCAGCCAGACGATCGGCGGTCCCATGATCGCCGGGTCGAGCAGGTTTGCGCGCAGCTCATCTGGCATCTCCTCGGGAATCATCCCGGTGGCGGTCGCGCCGCCGGGCAGCAGGATGTTGGCGGTGACCGGCGTGTCGGCCAGGTCGGCGGCCATCACCCGCGCCAAGGCCTCCACGGCGGCGCCCGAGGGTCCGTAGGGGACGAAGCCGCGGCGGGTCATCGTCTGCTCGCTCATCGAGATCGTGACCACCCGTCCGCTGCCGGCGCTCAGCATTCGCGGCACCACCGCCTGGGCGAGAAGGAACGTCCCGGTCACCTTGGTCTCCAGCACGTCGCGAAAGCCGGCGGGCGCCACCTCCCAAAATGGCTGCGGCTCGGTCATGAACCGCGGGTTGACGGTCCGCATCCCGATCCCGGCGTTGTTGACCAGCACGTCCACGCCGTCGAGCATCGCGTAGGCGCTGTCGACCGCCGCCGACACCGAGCCGGCGTCGCGAACGTCGAGCTCGATCCCCACCGCGCCGGCACCGAGCTGCGCGGCGGCATCCTGCGCTCGTTCCCGGTCGCGGCTGGTCACCGCCACCCGGGCGCCCGCCTGCGCGAGCGCTTGCGCCATCGCCCGCCCCAGGCCGCTCGTGCCGCCCGTCACCAGGACGCGGGTGTCGCTCAGCTGCGCCATCGAAGCTCAGCCTAGCCAAACCCGGTTTTCCGAACGAGACCTCTCGCCGCCCCGAAGCAGGGCCGCGTCAGCGCGTGAGCGGAAAGAGCAGGTCGAAGCCGTACACGCTCGCCCTGGGCCCGAAATGCTCGACGTAGAACTCGGTCCAGACGGTGCGGCCGAGGTAGCGTTCGGTGATGCGATAGACACGCTCGCCGTCTTCGATCCGGGTCGGCTTCAGACGGTGTCCGTAATAGTGCATGAGACGGGCGATCGCGCCGCTCGCGAAGATGTGGATCCCGTTTGCCAGGCGCCACGTGCTGCGCGGCGAGATGATGAACATCCGCACACGCCCCCCCTGAAGGGCGATGTCGAACTGCCCGCTCGGGTTCTTCGGCGGGAGGGCCTCGTAGCTCATGCCCCGGTCGGGCATCTCGCTCACGGGCGGTCCGAGACGCGCGATCACCTGGGCCCGCGTCATGCCCAGCCTGGCCCCGGCGACACCCCTGCCGACAACGATCACCCCGCCGTAGATGCCCTTGGCGCGGGGAGCCGCGGCAACAGACGTCGTGGCGAGCAGCGACGCGAGGGCGAGAGCGGCAATGAGGCCCCGCGAGAGCTTGAAATGCCGCCTGCCGAGAGACATGCCTCGAGGTTAGGTGTCCACCCGCCGCGCGTCATCCGTCTGCAGCCCGCATGCGCCGGCGGCGGACTACGGAGTGGCGAGCGCGGCGCCGCAGGCGCCTGGAGCGCAACAGGCGGCGCATACCGTAGTCCCCCGCGATCCGACCTGCACGGAACCACGGATGCCCGCGATCTGGAGCAGTTCTAGTTTATGGAAGATGAGGACTGGCCGCGAGTGCCCATGAGCCGCCCATCGCAAGACTGACGGACGACGACCTGGCCCGCGTCGCAGGGCAGCACCTCACGAAGCTGGCCGACCACCAGCGCGGGAGTACCGACCCGCGCGACCACGAGACGAGGCGATTGATGGCGGGAACACGAGCAGGCAGTGGGCATGTGGTCGTCGCCGGGGACGTGGTCCTCGATTGGAACCTGGCGCGCGGGCAAGGGGCTGGAGGGCAGAGCACATGCGCCTCCGGCGAATGGGGCGGAGCTGTCCTGCTCGGCAAGCTGATCGACGCGGTCGCCAAGCAACTGCCACCGGACGCATCATCGCCGGTCGAAGTCCACGCGCCGAAGGCCCCAGAAGGCGCGGTCGACCTCAGCGACGAGCACTGCAATCATCGATTTGCGATCTGGGCACGCGTCGAAGACGAGGGGGAGAGGGTGTGGCGCGTCGAGAAGCAGCTCGGAGAGGAGCGCGCAGCCGCTGACGTCCGCGAGCGAGCCTCGGAGGATGCGCCGGAGCTGGCTGACCTCGTTGTCCTGCACGACAGCGATCTGGGGTTCCGAGAGCATCCGGACGTGTGGCCGCGGGCCATCGGTGAGCGCGATGCGCATCGACCGTGGATCCTGCTGCGGATGGCGAAGCCGGTGGCCGAAGGTGCGTTGTGGGAGCGTCTGCAGCCGATCGCCGACCGGTTGATCGTTGCCATCCGCATCGATGACCTGCGTCTCGGAGCGGTGCATGTCGCTCGCGAGCTGTCCTGGGAGCAGACGGCGCAAGACCTCTTGTGGGAGCTGCTCTACAACCCGCAGGTGAGCGGGCTCAAGAAGTGCGCACATGTCGTCGTGTCCTTCACGACCGCCGGTGCACTCGTGCTCTCCAGAGACCCCGAGACCGAAGAGGAGCCGGTGGGCAGGCTGGTCTTCGATCAGGTCTTCATGGAGCGGATGTGGAACGAGACGCACCCCGGCGCCATGATCGGGGGCATTTCGGCTCTCACGGCGAGCATCGCACGCGAGATCATGCTGGACCTGGAGCATCCGGATGTGATCCTGGGCGTCCGGCGCGGCATCGCAGCGATGCGTGCGCTTGACCGCTACGGATACGACGAGAAGAAGCAGCTGTCCGGCAACGTCCGCGTGGCCTACCCGATGGAGCGGATACTCTCCGCCGAAGGGGAGCGGCTTGCTGAGGCGCGGGTCTGTGGTCCGTCGCGGTCCCGGACAGTGCCGGGCGACCTGCATGCTGGCCGAGCCTGGACGATCCTGGAAGATCGCCATCCCGACAAGCTCGAGTCGCTCGCGACCCAGGTCGTGCTGGAGGGCCCGGAGTCCGCGCTCGCCGACGTGCCGATGGGCCGGTTCGGCAAGCTGCACACGTTCGACCGGCACGAGATCGAGGGCCTCCAGAGCATCCGCACGCTCATTCGCCAATACGACAGCCGGAATTCTGGGACGAGTTCGACACGACACGCGTGACGGCGGGAGGACAGCAGAAGCTCGGATGGCTGCCGCACTTCCTCGCACCGATGCAGGACGGCACGTTCCAGGACGGACAGCTAACACACCCGATCGGCCGGGCTGTGTTCGTGTTCGCGGGCGGGGTCTACGAGCACATGCACGACTTCGTTGAGGACAGCGAGCACTTCACGGTCGTCAAGGCACCGGACTTCGTGAGTCGACTCAGCGGATACGTCAACATCGTCGGGCCGAATCCGCGCGACGGCAAAGCGAAGGACGATCCTTACTACCTGATTCGGCGCGCGGTGCTGCTGCGATCACTGCTCCTCCACCATTCGGACGGCATCTTCCGCGACGACGACGGGGTCAAGAAGCCGAACATCGACGACGGCGTGCTGCACGCGCTCCTGTTGACGAAGGAATACCGGCACGGTGTGCGATCCCTCACCTCGATCATCGCCACGAGCGCCATCGGCGAACGGGATCGCTTCGAGCCCTCGGACCTCGCCTCCGAAGCTCAGCTGGACCTCCACGTCGACGCACGCGACTTTCTAGATCTCGTTCATCTCTCCGCGATCAACGGGTGAGCTGCTCGTGTGCCCACCAGCGGGCGTGGCCACCGTTCCCGATTGGACGCAGCCACCAGCAGAGGGACGATCCCGGCTCTCGCGTCTCGTCCATTGCGCAACTCTCGGACTCAACGATCGTCGGCACGCCTGCTCTTGGGGGCGCAAGCGAGCGCGACCAATGTCTCACTGCCCGCGGTTACTTACGCCCACGCCTGGGCAGGGTAGGTAGGCGGGGTTTCCGCTCTCGGTGTGGGGGCTAGTACGGATGATCGAGGTGCGTGCGAGTGTGATCCTCTTGGTCTGTGGTCCGGGGCCTTTGAGTCAGACCTAACGGCTGGAGTTGTGGTGATTCGACGTGCTGTCATCTGCTTCTGTCGGCCCGCGTCCGCCGCCGCGGTGCTGCTCTGCTCGCTGTTGGCGTTGGGGGGCGAGGCGCGCGCGGAGATGCGTTTCGCTGACCCTATGTACCTCGAAACCGGTCAGTGCTGCGCCCGCCAGGTCATTGTGGCTGACTTCAATGGGGACGGCAAGCCGGATCTGGCTGTCGCGAACGCCTCCCCGGAAGGAGGTGACGTATCAGTGTTCCTTGGCAATGGGAGAGGGGGTTTCGGGCCGGCTAGAACCTTCTCTGCGGGCGATCAGGGTGTAGCGCAGTCGAGTTCGACGGGCGGCAACCCGGTGTCACTTGCCGCCGGCGATTTCAACGGTGACTCACACGAGGACCTCGTGGTTGCCAACTTCTACGGCAGCAACGTCGCGGTGCTCCTTGGGGACGGTGTCGGAGGGTTCGCCGCGCCGATTCACACTCCGGTGTCAGGGCGGCCGGGTTGGATCGCCGTCGCCGACTTCAATCATGACTCCAGGCCGGACGTCGCCATCGCCGACGCAAGTGGCCCCAGGGCCGGCGCTGAGGTGCTTTTCGGCACCGGTGACGGAACATTCGGAGCAGAGGTCAAACTGGACACGAGCGGAGCGGGAAAGGGTGTCGCGGTGGCTGACCTCAATGGCGACGGCAATCCTGACATCGCGCTCGCGAACATCGACGAAAGCTCCATCTCGGTGATTCTTGGCGATGGGCATGGGGGCTTTGCTCCCGCTCTCAACTACGCAACGAGCTCGTTCAACTCCTCTATCGTGATAGCCGACTTCAACGGCGACACGCACCCGGATCTCGCGTTCAGCAACAATACTGACGTGTCGGTCATGACCGGCGACGGTCTCGGCGGCTTCGCGCTCAAGCAGCAACTGGTCGCGGGACAGTCCGCTGACGCGGTAACGGCCGGCGACTTCAATGGCGATGGCACCCAGGACATCGTTTCCGTCTCGGACTCCGGAGTCACTGGATTTCCCAACGACGGGCAGGCCGTGTTCGGTCCCGCCGAAGCGATATCGCCCGCTGGCGAAAACCAGATCACCTGCAGCGATTTCTGCTCTGTTTCCGCGGGCGACTTCAATGGCGACGGTGACCTTGATCTCGCTGCGGTAGCCGACCGGTCGGCCGTGGCCGTGATGCTGAACAGACGCACCTACACGGCGCCGACAACCACGCCGTCACCGTCTCCTCCGACCACGTCGGTAAGCGTGACGCCCACAGTCTCAGGTGCTAGCCAGTCAAACCCGGCCTGGCGCGAGGGCAACCGGCTTCCCTCCTTCGCACGTAAGAACAAGCGGCCGCCGGTCGGCACGACCTTCTCCTTCGCGCTCAACGAGTCGGCAAGCGTCAGCCTCGCCTTCACCCAACAGGTGGGCGGACGCAAGGTCAAGGGCAAGTGCGTTGCCTTGACCAACAAGAACCGCCGCAAACCCGCCTGCACGCGCACGGTCACGCGCGGCGTGCTGTCCTTCCGCGGCCACACCGGCTTGAACAAGGTCTTCTTTCAGGGACGCATCACGGTCTTGAAGGAGCTGCCACTCGGGCGCTACACGCTGCTGATCACAGCGTCCGCCGCTGGGCAGCGCTCGAAGCCCCAGACGCTGCGCTTCACAATCGTCAAATAGCGCTCAGCGAGCAGGCTCAACCCCAGCCGACCCCGCACTGCCGCAACGGCGCAACAAGCAGGCGTCTCGCCGGGTATCGACGAGACGCCCGTCCGGACGACCACCAAGCGCACCGACTGACCCTCGGCTCAGGCTCGCTTCTGCCGAGCGCTGCGGAAGCGCTCGCTCCGCCGTTCGCCAGACTCGATCCTCGTCCGAGGCGGCTGTCTGCGCGGTCGCGGCGTGGACGCTCGCTTCTAGCAGAAAGGAGCACTCCCGCGGCGAAGCGACAGGCCGCCCAGGACGCTACACCGCCCCAGCCCAAACGACGCGACGGCGCTCGTCTGCGCTGATACGCTCCCAAACACCGTTTACCGTCGCAAACCGGCCCGGGAGCCAGCCTCAGGTCCGTCTTGGTCCCAGAGCCTGATATCAGGGAAACGAGATGGGTGGGCGTGTTGGCCTAAACGCAATCGGACCGCGTGAGCCGGATGGACCAGGACCAACGTCGGCTTCGATCGTACGTGTGGCGGCACTCCTTCACCATCTCGCATGTGCCTTTGTGAACGCGGATCGCCGCGTTTGCTCCCTCCAGGGCATGCTTAGCCGCGTCGATGTGGGTGTCCCATACGGGGGTGTGCGAGGGAGACGCTGCCTCGTTGACATGTTGAACGCGCACCTCGGCGCTCGCCCCGCCCCCCGAGGTGGCGACGGCCGCGACCTCCGTGGTCTCGCCATCGCTTTCGGTGGGTGCGGCGATCACGCAGGCCGTCTCAACACGGTGCCGGAGCTCGCGAATGCGCAAGGCGATTTCGGTCCGCCACAAGCCCTGGGCCTCAGCTGGGGACAGCCAATCCGTCACCCTGGCATCCCCGCGTGCATGCCGAGGGTCGATCCACCGAAGGGAGGCATACACGGTCGCTGCTGTGCAGGGTCAGACATTGCTCGCCCCGCTTCGGAATAGGCTGTGTGTATCCAGAACTGTCCCGTAGTATGGCACGGGCGTCTGGATGTGCCGAGCAGTTCTGACGGTGACTCCCGACGAGCACTACGTGACGTCGTTCACCGGTTCTGGGCCAAGGATCGCGCCCGCTTCGGCGGACAGGTGTGCTGCGACATGCCGGCGCGAAGGGCGACTGTCTCTTGGCTATGCGCCGCGGCCGCGGGCGCGTCCAGGACAGCCTGCCTCAAGGCGTGCGGCCAGCGCGGCGCGCTCCCGTCCCTCGGTCTTCTACTTGTGTTTCTGCGGCGCTGCCCGGATGTATCGGCTGCGCGAGCGCCCCTAGCGTGACGAGGGTGAGGTCTTTCGCTGTCACGCTCGTCGCAACAGTGGCGTTGCTGCTGTTGCCCGGTTTCGCGGGGGCCGCCTCAGCGCCTCGAGTGTTCGCGGTGGCTGGCTCGGGCGAACGCCAGTTTGGTGGCGACGGCGGTCCCGCGACAGATGCGGGAGGGGAACCTCTCTTTGTTGCGGCGCTGCCGCACGGCGGCTTTCTGTTCTCCGAACCGAACAGTGGCCGGGTGCGAATGGTGAACGCCCACGGGATCATCACCACCGTCGCCGGAAGCGGATCCTTTAGCTACAGCGAACCGCTGGGGGACGGCGGGCCGGCAACCAGCGCCAACCTAAACCCTACGGGACTGGCCGTGCTGCCAGGCGGCGAGTTCCTGGTATCGGATCCCGGCCACCGTCGCGTGAGAATGGTGAGCCCGCAAGGCGTGATCAGCACGGTCGCCGGCGCGGGCCCGACGGGGCCTGTCCTTCCTCTGCCGACGGGTGCTGCCAGCCCGATCGGCGAAGGCGGCCCGGCGACCAGTGCCAGCCTGCAAGACCCGGAAGGGCTGGCCGTGTTGCCCGGCGGTGGCTTCTTGATCGCTGACGCGTCCGCCAACCGGGTGCGCATGGTAAACGCGCACGGGATCATCACCACGGTGGCCGGGACGGGCGCAGCTCGCTCCAGCGGCGACGGCGGACCGGCCACGAGAGCCGGCCTGTACGGACCGTGTGCGGTAGCGGTGCTCCCGGGCGGCGGGTTCCTGATCGCCGAACGGTACGGCGACCGGATCCGCCGTGTGGATGCGCGCGGCGTCATCAGCACTGTCGCCGGCCGCGGGGTACCGCGCGGCTTTCTGAGCGAAGGTCGAGGCGACGGCGGCCCCGCCTCGCGGGCGCTGCTCGACGAACCGTCGGGGCTGGCCGTGCTGCCTGGCGGTGGCTTCTTGATCGCCGACCCGGGCGAGGGCCGCGTGCGGCACGTGGATGCACATGGGATCATCACGACCGTTGCGGGAGCGTCGCAGTGGGTGCAGTCAGGGCGTGTGGCTTTCCCAATTGAACCCGCGAGGCAACTGTGGTCGGGTCTCAGCGACGGGCTCGGCGGGCCCGCGACCGCCGTTCGGCTCACCCCGTCCGGGCTCGCGGTCGAGCCTGACGGCAGCATCCTCATCGCAGCGGAGACCCATGTGCTGATGCTCGCCACGGGGCGGCATCCGCCGCTGGCCGTCGCCATCCGGCCGCCCACGCTCGTCGCAGGCGCTATCCAGCTCAAAGTCGCTGCGAGCGAGCCAGGACGCGAGCAAGTCCAGGTCAGCTCGACGCCAAACGGCGCACGCGTCGCTGCCCTCACCAGGACCGTCCCGGCCGGCCTCACCGACCTCGGCCTTCCCCGGCTACCCAGCGGAGCGCTCGTCGTGCGCGTCATCCTAACGGCCCAGGGACGGCTCGCCACCGACGAGACAGCGATCGTCACAGGCCACGTACTCCCGGTGAGCCTGGCGCGCGCAGCGATCGCCAGTCACTGCTGCGGCGGAGCACCGGCCGTCGTGGCCGCGACGCGCGCGAAACGTGCGCAGGACGAAGAAGAAGAGACTCCTCCGTCGGTCATCTCCTGCCACCGGTTCACACCAACGCGCGTGGACTGCCAGTGGGGATGGCAAGGCCGCTGCGCCGAAGCGGCCTCAGCCGTCCTCCGTAATGTCCTGGTCTACCTGACCGTAACGAACTCCTGTACCTACGCCAAGCATCCTCGCCAACACGGGGTCCCGTGGATCGCTCCACTCCTGTGACGCGCGACGGGCCGCCGAGCGAGAGTGCTTCTTTCCAGCAAGAGCGGGCGTCTCGGAGGCCGAGCCGCACACAGCCCCCTTGGACGACGTTCACGCGTCTCGCGCCTGCGAAGCCGCGCTACCGCTTCGCCTGGGGGAAGCGAGCGTGAGGACCCCGTCGGGCGACACGCTTGGAAATTGTCCTGAGCGGTAGCGCCGAGCGTCTCGTTTCGGACGACCGCTTCGCCACCAAGGCAGTCGTCACCGGCCACCGGCACCTGACCCCGCCGCCGCGCGGACCGTCAGGCGGGGGGAATGGCAGCGATTGCAAGCTCCTCGTCATCTGCTTGCCGCCCACCGGTTGACCGCGTATCGCCGCGCCAGCAGAGCATGCGCTCCACGACCGCTCCGACCAGCACGTAGATGCCGAGGACGACGATCGGGAGCGTGATGTCGTGACCGCCGAAGTAGAGCGTGTTGCGGATGAGATAGAGACCATTGCGCGGCGGCAGCACGACATCGATGTCCCGTCAGGAGCGGCTTCCACGTTGCGCTCGGACCTTCGCCGCTGCTCGGGGCCGTCGCGGACTGTTCGGTGCCCGACCTGTCACCAGTCCCCATAGCCGGCGACGTACGAGCAGGCCGCGAAGCAGACCGGGCAGAAGCTGCATCGCTACGCGGCATCGAGCGTCGGCGTGCCGGCCGGGCGGCTGGTCGTCCCTACCTCCGGGGGAAGCCCGGCGCCGTCTCCGGTCCCGACATGGGGCAGCCGGTCGAGGCTTTTCGGCAGGTACCAGTTCCAGTCGCCGAGCAGCGTCATGCTCGCCGGCAGCAGCACCCCGCGCACGAGCGTCGCGTCGAGCAGGACCGCGACGGCAAGCCCGACACCGAGCTGCTTGAAGATCACTAGCGAGAGGGTGGCAAAGATGGCGAACACCGAGACCATCACCACGGCCGCGCTGGTCACGACCCCGGCCGTGCTCTTGATGCCGTGAGCGACGGCCTCCTCGGTGCTGCTGCCGCGGTCGAAGGCCTCGCGGATGCGGGACAGGATGAACACGTGATAGTCCATCGACAGCCCGAACAGCACGACGAACAGGAACAGCGGCATCCACGAGGTGATCGAACCGGTCGACTTGAACCCGAGCAGCGACTGGAAGTGCCCGTACTGGAAGATCCACACGAGCACCCCGTAAGCGGCCCCGACCGACAGCAGATTGAGCACGATCGCCTTGATCGGGATCACCAGCGAGCGGAACATGACCAGCAGCAGCAGGAATGCGGCCGAGAGCACGAACACGAACACGAGCGGCGCCCGCGACTTCATCGTCGCGTTGAAGTCTTTCGTTTCTGCCGTGTCCCCCGTCACATCCGCGGTCGTGCCCGGCACCCTCTCGACGGTCGCGGGGAGGAGCGTCCCCCGTAGTGCTGCGAGCGCCCGGTTGGACACCGCGTCGTTGCCGTATCCGACCATCGGGATATCCACCTCCGCAACGGTTCGGGCGCGATTGATCTGCAGCGTGCTTGGCTGCTTGAACAGGGGGTTCGCTGCCGCCGCCCGACGCAACGCTCCTATCCCTGCCGCGACCTGCGGCGACGCGACGTCGCCAGAGCGGACCACGACCACCGCCGGCGTGGCGTCGCCGGGGAACGTCTTCTGGACGTTGTTGTAGGTCTTTACGGTAGAGAGGTTCTGCGGCAGTGAGGTCGGCCCCGGCACGGCGGTGTGCATGCTGAACGCCGGTATCGCGAGCACCACGAGCACGCCGCCAGCGCCGATGACCGACAGGACCGGGTGGCGGAGGACTGGATTCAGCACGCGTGCCCACAGCCCGCTCTCGCCGGCGTTCCACGGCCTGCTTGAGATGATCGGAACCGCGCCCTTCTCGACGCGATCTCCGAGCCACGCGAGCATCGCCGGAAGCACGGTGAGCGATCCGATGACGGCCATCGCGACCACGATGATCGTCCCGGTGGCGAACGATTCGAACGTCGGCGCACCGGCGAGATACATCCCCGCCATCGCGGTCATGACCGTCAGGCCCGAGATGAGCACCGCGCGTCCCGACGTGGCCGCCGCTGCAGCCAGCGCGGCTTGTGGCCCCGCTCCCCGCTCACGCTCCTCGCGCTCGCGGCGCAAGTAGAACATCGAGTAATCGACACCGACAGCGAGCCCGATCAGCAGGATCACCTCGTTGATCGATTGGTCGACCGGGGTGATGTGGCTTATGAGCGCCACGATCCCAATCGTTCCGAGCACCGCCGTGATCGCGAGCAGCAGTGGGATCATCGCCGCGACGAGCGCGCCGAACGTGACCAGGAGGATCAAGAGCGTGATCGGTAGCGACGTAAACAGCGCGCGCTGGAAGTCTTTGCTGGTCACATCCGAGATCTGCTTCGATACACTCGCTTGCCCGAACTGGCCGATCGCGAACCCGGCGTGGGCCGCCTGTGCCGCCCCGGTAGCCTTCAACGTCGCGGCGACGCGTTCTTCAACCTCGCTTTCCTTGCCGGCGAGCTGGAAACGAAGCAGAGCCGAATGGCCGTCGGCCGAGATTCGAGCCTGGTTTCCGGCCGCGTACGGGCTTTCGAAAGCCTTCGTATGCGGTACCGCTGCGAGCCGGCGCTGCACGTCGGCGACGACGGCCCGGAACGCGGGCGCGGTGGCGGGTAGCGAGGCGTTACGGATAAGTATTTCCTCGGTCGCGTGCTTCGGGAAGGACTTGTCGATCGCCGCCGACGCCCGGCCGGACTCCCCCACCCCGCTCTGGGCGTTTTCCTGGGTCTTCACCGTCGCAGCGTTGCCAAGAGCGAACGCCGCGAACACGAAGCCCAGCCATCCCCAAATCGCCAGCTTGCGGTGCTCAGCACTCCAGCGACCGGCTCGTGCCGCCAGATTCCGGGTTCTATCTCTATCTACAGCGTGCATCTAGTCGCCCCCTCGGGTCGCGTGGTTGACGTGTCGCAAGGCTGAGCATTGGTCGAACGTGTTCGGGGATGTGGTCGCCGGCCTCCACGGCCTACTCGCCCACCCCGACTGCCTCGATCGGCCGCGAGCGCAGGGCCCGCCGCGTCGGCAGCGTGAGAGCCAGTACCGCCAGTAGCGCCGAGACGCCAAGGATCGCCGCGAGCTGGCTCGGCGGCACGTACGGCCGGATGCTGCCCGTAAGCGCGCGGCTGAGCGGGAACAGTGCCGCGGCAGCTATCGCCAAGCCGACTCCCAGCCCGATGGTGACGATCAGCCCGGCCTCCCAGCGCGCCATCGAGCGCACCTGGCGCGGGGTGCCGCCGACGAGCCGCAGGAGCGCCAGCTCGCGGCCTCGCTGCATCGCGATCATCGTCAGCGTGTTCACCACAGCGATCGACGTGAAAGCGAAGATGAGGATGACGAAGAGCGGAGTGAGCCAGCGGTTGGCCTCGCGTTCAGCGTCGGCCGCGGTGGTCAACGAGGCGCGGTCGCTCACCCGCAGCCCGGGATACCGTGGAGCCAGGGCCCGCAGGCGTCTAGCGACGGCGGTCGGGGTGCCAGTTTGGACGAGGATCGTTCCCAGCAGCGGGCTTGTCTGATGTCCTGCTACGAGCTCGGGGGCGAGCAGTGCTTCGCCGAACGCCAGAGCCCGCGTGTAGATCGCCGCGACGACGGCATGGGTACGGGTCCCGTCGCCGAGCATGATCGAGACTCGGTCGCCAACTCGGGCATGCACGGCATCAGCACGGCGGCGCCCTAGCGCGATCGCGTCACCGTGCAGCGCCGTCAGCGATCCTTCGGTCACGCCGACGTCGAGACCCCCGCCCTGACCGCCATCGAGGACCTCGGCGGGGACCGTTTCATCGTTGATCCCGAGGCTCGGGCCGAGCGTCGTCGGCGTCAAAGCGACCGCCGAGCGCACGCCCGCAGTGGCGCGTGTATCCGCGAGAGTGGCGGCTGGCAAGCCGGGAGCGGAGCCGGTGACGGCTAGTTGTCCCCCGAGCCCCGCCCTCCTCTGTTCAGTGACGGCATGATCGATAGTCGTCGCGCTGAACAGAAGGGTGCAGCTCATGGCCACCGTGAGCACCAGGGGGGTGCTGGCCGAAGAGAAGCGCCGGGTGGCCGTGCGCAGGTTCGCGGACGCCAAGAAGCCACCAACGGGCGATAGCCGGGCCAACGGTGGCCCCAGTAGTGCCGCGGCGGCGCGTGCCACGATCGGTCCGAGAAAACCAACCGCCAGGACGAGGAACAGCGCCGTCATCTCCGAAGTCGCCGCTGCGGTGTCGGGCGCGTTCGTGGTGGCCGAGACAGCGAACAGGGGCACCGCGCCCGCCAGGGCGATTGCCCCCCCGATGACACGCCCTGGCCCCACCAGCCGTGGCTCCACCGCAGCCTCACCGAGCGCGCGCGTGGGCGGCACTGCCGCCGCGCGCCGTCCGGCCGCCAGCACGGCCAGCAGCGCGGTTATGACCCCGCCGCCCACAGCTGCGGCGATTGGCAGCCCGTCGGCCTTGACTGAGAAGTAGAAAGGGGCAATGCCATGCCTCACGAGCGCATGGCCGAGCTTTTCGCCGAGGATGGCGCCGAACCAGACCCCGGCGGCGGATGCCACGAATCCCACCATCGCCGCCTCCCACGCGATCATGCGGCGGATCTGACCGGGAGTCGCGGCCACTGCCCGCAGCAGCGCGATCTCCCGCTCGCGCTGCTGAATCGACAAACCCATCGTGCTGGCCACGACGAACAGGGAGATGAACAGCGCCAGTCCGCCGAACGATGCCGCCACGGCGATCAGCTCCGTGCGTCCCTGCTGGAGTTCGGGGTATTCGCCGCGACCGCGCGCGTTACCGGTGAGCACCGTCGCGCCGCCCGCGGCACGGTTCAGCCGCGAGGTGTCAAAGCCAGGGGCGGCGAGGACTCCTATCGCGTCTACCCATCCAGGATGACCGGCCAGCCGTTCTGCCTCGGCGTCGCTCAGGAAGATCGCGCTTTGCCCGACCGCGTGGCGTGGCCGAGCCACCCCCACGACGGTCACGATGCGAGCGTCGGTGTTGGAAATGAGGCGCACCCTTGCCCCCAGCTGGGTGGGGTACCCGCTAACGACCTCATTGGGGCCTGATGGGGCGCGGCCGGCGCTCAGAACGTAGGGCGTGAGCGCGGCGCTCGCCCAACCGTGGGCGACCGTGGCTCGGCCGCCGAGCCATACCGGGATGGAGTCGTCACCGATCGCCGCGCGGACGCCGGGCACAGAAGCCAGCCGGGCGGCGGTAGCAGCGTTCACGCGCGCGCGCTCACCCAGTGCCACGTGTTCTTCGCCGGGGACAACCTGCTGCCCGGTCACGACAGCAGCGGCTGCGGAGTAGCGCTCGACGGGCGGATGGCTCGTCAGTGCTGCCTCGAGGGTCATGCCGCCGGCCATCACCAGTACGGCGGATGTGAACAGCGCCACGAAGGCCCCGGTGAACGTGCCAAGCCGCCCACGAGTGCTCAGTAGTGCAAGACGTAGCACCGTTCAGCCCCCCAGTTGGGCGAGCTGCTCGGCCACCTCGTCGGCGGTTGGAGCATCCAGCTCCCCTGCGAGCTGCCCATCGGCGAGCAACAGGACGCGGTCGGCGTGGGCGGCGGCCACGGGGTCATGTGTGACCATCACCACGGTGTGGCCGTCCGCGTCCACGACCTCGCGTAGAAGCGAGAGCACACCACGCCCGGTGCGCGTGTCGAGCGCTCCAGTCGGCTCGTCGGCGAACACTACCTCGGGACGCGTCACCAGTGCCCGGGCAATCGCGACCCGCTGTTGCTGACCACCGGACAGCTGGGATGGACGGTGGCCCAGCCGTTTCTCGAGACCGACGCGTGCCGCAACCTCCCGCACGTCCGACCGCCGCGCACGCTTACGGTCCAGGCGCAGCGGCAGCGCGATGTTCTGAGTGACGGTAAGCGAGGGAAGAAGGTTGAAGGCCTGGAACACGAACCCGATCTGCTCGCGGCGCAGAATCGTCAGCCGCCGCTCGCTGAGCCGCGACAGGTCGGTGTTCCCGAACATGACAGTGCCGGACGTCGGGCGATCCAGACCCGCCGCCACGTGAAGCAAAGTGCTCTTGCCCGACCCCGACGGGCCCATGATGGCCGTGAACGACCCCTTGGCGAGTCCAACGCTCACGGCGTCGAGCGCGACGACCGCTCCCTCGCCGTCGCCATGGACCTTGCGGACCTCGCGAAGCGCAATGGCGAGACCGGCGGCAGTCGGCGGCTCATCGCGGCGGGTCGATCTTGCCGCAGCGTAGGTAGCGGTCGTGGCGGTCATGCTGCATCCTCCTTCGGGCTTGACTTCGGGCATGACGACAAGCTCTCCGTTCAGCGAGGAAGAAACCAGGGGGCTGGCAGGCGTCTGTGACGTCGGGTGGCGCCCCCGGGATACGTCGGTTTGCCGCCAGCTCGGGGCGGCCAGCCGTATGGAAGCAATCGCGGCGCTGCGCGATAATCAGCTCTCATGAGAGAGACTGTCCTGATCGTGGATGATCACCCCAGCTTCCGCGCCAGCGCGAGGCGCATGCTCGAAGCCAACGGCTACGACGTCGTTGGGGAGCTCGACAACGGTGACGGCGTGGTGGCTGCCGTGGAGAAGCTGAACCCAGAGGTTGTGCTACTCGACGTGCACCTACCCGGCATCGACGGCTTCGAGGTTACGCGGCGACTACTCGATGCGAACGGCGCTAGCCCGCAAATAGTGCTTGTCTCGAGCCATGACTTCACCGACCTTGACGAGGCGGTGGGCGCCAGTGGCGCGCGCGGGTTCGTCGCCAAGAGCGAGCTGAGCGCGGAGGCGATCTCTTTACTCATCCGCTGACCGCACCGCGACGCACCCTGATCGGTCTCGCCGGCTTGGCGTTCCTGATGGGCATCGCCGCGTTCGTGGTCATGATCAACGGGGAGCACAACGTTCACCGGGGCGCGTATGCCGGCTTGTTCCTGGCCACCGGCTGGGGGTTCGTGGGAGTCGGGCTATGGGTTTGGAAGCAGCGGCCGGCCGGCAACATCGGTCCGCTGATGGTCGCGGTCGGCCTCAGCGCCTTGCTGAAGGGGTTGGCCTTTTCCAACGACAGCGTCGTGTTCGCGATCGCCTCGGTCGGGGAGGTGCTGATCTACGCGGTGCTCATCCAGCTGCTGCTGTCGTTTCCCTCGGGGAGGCTCGAAACCCGGCTGGATCGTCTCCTGGTCACCATCGCCTACGTCAACACGACGGTGGTGCAGCTTGGAGTGTTCCTGTTCACCGACTCAAAGGCGGGCTGCGCCCGCTGTCCCGGTAACCCGCTGCTGATCGAACACTCCGAGGCTGCCAAGGTACTCGAAGCGGCGCAACTAGACATCTCGATCGCGTTGCTGGGTGCCGTGGTCGCGGTGCTCTATCGACGCTGGCGAAGCGGCACCCCAGGGCGAGCGAGGGTGTTCGCCCCGATCGTCGCCGTCGGCGGGCTCACGTTTCTGTTGCTGATGGCCGCCCTCATCGTCGAACAGGCCGGCCTGTCGAGCGACATTTCTGACGCGCAGACGTTGGCTTTGTTCACGTCCATCGCCTGCCTACCGTTTGCCTTCCTGGTGGGCCTCCTGCGATCCCGGTTCAGCGAAGCCGACGCGATCAGCGCGCTCTTGGCCCAGCTCGGTGAGGGTGGTGGCCGTGGAGCGTTGCGCGACGCGCTCGCGGACGCGCTTGGAGACCCGACCTTGGAGCTCGCATATTGGGTACCGGACCAGGACGCCTACGTGGACGCCGACGGTCAGCCGGTGCGGGTCGATCCCGCGCCGGCGGGCAAGGTCTCCACCATCGTCGAGCACGAGGGCGAACGAATCGCTGCGATCGTGCACAGCCCGGGCCTCGCGGAGGAACGCGAACTGGTGCAGACAGCGGGCGCCGCCGCCGGGCTGACGCTCAGAAACGAACGATTGGACGCCGAACTACGGGCGAAGGTTGCCGAGCTTCAGGCCTCACGCTCACGCATCGTGCAGGCCGGCTATGAGCAAAGGCGCCGACTCGAGCGGGACCTCCACGATGGCGCCCAGCAGCGACTCATGGCCCTCGGCATCGACCTACGAATGGTAAGAGAACGCATCGAGCACGACCCACAAGGGGCGGCGGAGCTCCTCGACGAATCACTCCACGAGCTGAACGAGGCGACCGCGGAGCTGCGCGAGCTCGCACGAGGGATCCACCCGGCCGTGCTCACAAATCGCGGCCTGCACGCAGCGCTCAAAGGCCTCGCCAGCCGCTCCCCGGTTCCTGTGGAACTGCTCCAGACGCCGGCCGACAGGCTCCCGCCGTCGGTCGAGTCGGCGGTCTACTTCGTCGTCGCCGAGGCCCTTACGAACGCGGCCCGCTACTCGCGCGCGCAAACGGTAACGGTGGGGGTCGTCCGCGACAACGGCCACGTCGACGTCGAGGTGAGGGACGACGGCGTCGGGGGCGCCGACGCCGATCAGGGCTCGGGGCTGCGAGGGCTTCAAGATCGGGTCGCGGCGCTCGACGGCCGCCTCGAGCTGACGAGTCCGCAGGGGTTGGGCACCATCCTCAGGGCAACGATCCCATGCGCGTGATCGTCGCAGAGGATTCCTTGCTGCTGCGGGAAGGCATGGTGCGGCTGCTCGAGGAGGCCAAGTTCGAGGTAGTCGGTCAGGCCGGGGATGCCGAGGAGCTGCTGCGAAAGGCCAGGGCGCACAAGCCCGACATCGCAATCATCGACATCCGCATGCCGCCCACCCACACAGACGAGGGGCTGCGTGCGGCGCGCGTGATCCGGGAAGAGATGCCGGACACTGGTGTGCTGGTGCTCTCGCAGTACGTCGAGGAGGCCTACGCGCTGGAGCTACTGGGAGACGACGCCGCCGGCGTCGGCTACTTGCTCAAGGACCGCGTCTCGGACCTAGGTCGCTTCGCCGATGCGATCAGAAGAGTCGCCGAGGGAGGCTCCGCGCTCGATCCCGAGGTCGTCTCAGAGATGCTGGGTCGCAAACGCACAGACGATCCACTGAACGTGCTGACCGCGCGGGAGCGCGAAGTGCTTGGCCTGATGGCAGAGGGTCGCAGCAATCAGGCAACCGCCGAGATACTCGTGATCACTGAGCGCGCCGTCGAGAGGCACGTCACGAGTATCTTCGCGAAGCTCAACCTTGCCCCGGCGGCCGAGGACCATCGCCGCGTACGGGCCGTCCTCGTGTTCCTCGGACCACTCCAACCCTCCAAAACCCCTGGAGTCTTTGCTCGAGCCTGCACGCGCGGACGACAGCTCATGAGTTCTCGGGCGGGCCGGGGGCACACGGGGAGATTTGAGCATGTCGGGCGACGCCGCCGTCGCTGCTGCTTTGCGAGAAATCCAAGCGTCTCCGCTGCGACCGAGCTCACGCTCGCTCGGGACGACAAGCAGCGCTGTGTCTCGGCACCGGACAGGCGCCTGCTGGCCGCCAAGAGCGAGGGTGTCCGTCTGCCGAATACGTCGCCGAACTTCCGAGCCAGAGCACTTAGCTTCGTAAAGCGGGCATGGGCGCGCGGGATACGGGCCGGGACCTCGATGCCAGGAAGCCTTCTTCTCGAGGCTCCCACTCGAACCCAAGCGCGTCCAGTGAGGCGACGCGGTCTGGCGTGAGCTGTCCTGCATTCCGTTCTTCCCGGCGCCTACCGCACCATTTGCCGAGCGGGTAGCCGGCGGGCGTCTTGTGGTTCGCGAGCATGCGAGTGTTACGGGAGCCGGTGACAGCCTGATCGACGGCGTGGCCCGCACCTTCGGGCGCGGCCCACTACTGGCAGTTGGGTCACAAGATTGACGGCTCGTGGAAGTATTGCGATGAATGCCTCGAGACCTGGATCGCCTTACCGACGATGAGCTGTTGCGGATCTCGCGGTCGGGGGATGAGCCGTTCGCGGTCTTCTACCGGCGCCACGAGCGTCTTGTGGTGGGGTGGCTCATGCGTCAGACGGGCCGCCCGGAGGTTGCCGCGGACCTGGCGGCCGAGGTGTTCGCCGCGGCGTACATTGCAGCTCCACGATTCCGGCCGGGGCCTGAGCCCGCCGCCGCGTGGCTTCTCGGGATCGCCCGTAACAAGCTACTTCGGAGCTTGCGACGTGAACGTACGGAGGCCTCGGCTCGCCGCCGGCTCGCGATCGTGCCGTTGGAGGTCGACGACGAGACGCTCAGAGCGATCGAGCTCATCGATGGCTCCGAGCTGATCGCGCTCCTGGACGGGCTGCCCGCGGAACAACGTGAGGCTGTCCAGGCGAGAGTGTTCGAGGACATTGGGTATGGGGAGCTCGCAGCACGGCTCAACGTGACTCAGCAGGTCGCCCGAAAGCGCGTGAGCCGTGGGCTGCAGTCATTGCGCAGGCTCGCACAACACGAAGGAGTGAACCCATGAGCACGATCCCCCCGGTCGAAACTGCGCTGTTGGAGGCCATCCGTCGCGATCAGCAACGCGCCCGAAACTTCCGCGGGTCAGCGAGGCGCGCAGCCCTGGTCCTCGCGGTCATCGCGTGCGTGGGTTCTGGTGTTGCCGCCGCCGCGCAACTCTGGCCGAACGTCCGTAGCGCCCTACGCCACGGCGGATCACCGTCCGCGCCAGGGACGTCGGTTCCGACGCTCGGCGCACGAGCGATGACCTCGCTCGTGCGATTCCGCGGACAGGTCGTCGTCGTGTCGTTCTGGGCCGCGTGGTGCGAGCCGTGCGTCGAGCAGGCGCCGGCTCTCGCTGCGATCAACCGAGAGATGCATGAGGCACATACCGGCACCGTGGTCCTCGTCTCGACGTACGACACCGAAGGCCAAGCGACCGCGACTCTCAAACATGAGCATCTCAATGTCCCGGTCGTCACCGCAAACCCGCTCGAACCCAACGGCCGCGCGTTCCTCGATGCATTCCTCGGCGGAAGGTCCCCTGTTCCCGTCACGTTCGTGATCGATCGTTCCGGACGAGTCGTGGGATACACCGAAGGCCGTGCAAGCACGAGGACACTTCAATTCCTACTCAGCCGCGCTCAGCATCAGCCTTGACGGTGCGCCGGTTATGCCGGTGAAATTGCAGCGCACGATCATGTCGGCCCACCGCGAGTCCCGCAAATCGCGAAACGCGGGACCAAGCGCGTCGCCTGGGGCCAGGCCGACGAGAGCGTCCTCGTATCCGCGCCATCCGGGTCCCGAAGCGGATGCGCGCGAAGGCGCTTCGTAGCAGAAAGCGGGGCAGCCGCCTCGCGTCCAGGTGGGGTCCTTGAGCGCCCGCGGGGCGGTGCCGACGCTGACGCCGACACGCTCGCCACCGGGCACGAAGCGGTAGCCCAGCCGAGCGCCGCCTAGCGCTGCTCCTCCTCGCCGAAAGCAGCGGCGCGACCGAATCTGCCGCACGATGCCCTGCCCACGTAGCGAGGCGGGTCCGCCCGGTCTGAGCGCGGGCCTTCGGGATCAGCGACAGGCGAGGGTCGAGAGCGGCGAGAACTCGCCGTGAAGCCCACTCCCGGGCCGTGCTGCGTGTCGGACCGGGCGCGATCGGCTACGGCACGGTCGTCCTGATTCGCGTGAGTCGCGGCGACTCACGCCGGATGGCGCGTCCAAGCAGCATTCGACGCGACTCTTGTGCAGGCGAGACACCGCGTTGCGTGGCTGCTAACGGAGGCCACAACCGCTGGCGCCAAGTCGTACTGCACAGGCGCTTGGCTACGCTTCGGCGCGTGGAGCTGCGGCGGCGCATTGCGGAGGGGACGGGTGAGTTCTTGCTCTTCGCGCTGACGCCACCGCGCCTGACGACCGAACCGGAGCACGCCCGTCAGATCGCCGCGAAGACGCTCGAGCGCCTGCGCCCCGTGGGCATCGACGGCCTCGTGCTCTACGACATTGATGACGAGAGCGACCGCAATCCCGAGGAACGGCCCTTTCCGTTCCTGCCCACCATGGACCCCGCCGACTACCTCGCTCGCGATCTCGTCGGCTTGGAGGTACCCGCAATCGTGTACCGCGCTGTCAGCAAGTACCCGGAGCAACAGCTTCAGTCGTGGCTCAGCGAACAGGCACCAACCCAGGCGCTGTCGGTGTTCGTCGGTGCGTCGTCCCGTGAAAAGCCGGTCGCGACCTCTCTGCCGCGGGCCTACGAACTACGGAGTGAGGTGCGCCCGGATCTCCTGCTCGGAGGTGTGGCGATCCCAGAGCGCCACGCGCGCGGAGGCACGGAGCACCTCCGTCTGCTTGCGAAGCAGGCTGCAGGTTGCTCGTTCTTTGTCACCCAGATCGTCTATGACGTCAACGCCGCGAAGGACATGGTCTCCGACTATCACTACGAGTGCGCCGCTCGTGGCCTCAAGCCGGCGCCGATCGTCTTTACGTTCTCGGTCTGCGGGTCGGTGAAGACACTGGAGTTCGTTCAGTGGCTCGGTGTCGATGTGCCGCGCTGGATCGAGAACGAGCTGCGCCACGCGGAGGACACCCTAGAAGCGTCCTACGACCAAGCCGTTGCTACGGCCGTCGAGCTGATCGTATTCTGCCGGCGCGTCGGCGTCCCATTCGGGGTCAGCGTCGAGAGCGTCTCAATCCGCCAAGTCGAGATCGACGCCTCCGTCCGCCTCGCAACCCGGCTACAGGCAGAGCTACGTCGCTGACAGGAAAATAGCCCCGGATTCCCGCAACTGCGGCATTTTCATCAGCCCGCGCGGGCTCGCAGCGCGAGCACGGAAACTAATCCGCACCACCCGCATCGCAGGTGAGGCAAGCCACCCGGCCACACCGCGCTGTTCCGCGGCAACGAGGCACGACGCACTTCGCAACCCTGCTGCCGCCTCCGGCGACAAGCGGCAACGACCGGGGGGTCCACCGGGCACGACGGCTCGACTGCGGTTGCGAGCGCGCGCGGTCACCGCGCGCCGGCGCTGTTCAGCAGCACGGATGGCAACGCGATGCGCTGGCGTCGTGAGCACCCCGCGCGGCTGAAAGCAGGGCGCTACCCGCCCGGTCGACCGCGAGTCTCGCAAATCGCCAATTGCAGGGCTGCGGCGCTTGCTTTCCCTAGCGAGCGATAGCCAGCGTCGGCGCTGATGGCGTCGCTGCTTAGGACGAGCACCGGGTCGGCGGCCGAACGAGCCGAGCGCTTCCGCGTTGGCCGGCGAAAGCGGACGCGCATCGATCGGCGGTGGGTGCTCTCGGAGGTCGTCCGCACAGCCAGTGAGATCTGGATTGTGCCGCGTTTCTCCAATGCTTGCGAGCAGTGCGCGGTTCCACCTGGAGCCGGTGGTCGTGAGCGCACCTACTGCGCCAGGACCGGCTCGTCGCTGATCAGGGGCGTGCTCACCTTCCAGGCGTTCTTGCGGGCGTGGACGCCGACAGCCTCGCCGGGTTCGCCGAGTACGATCGCCGACTGGGCCTCGCCCGGGTTGGCGGGCTGTAGCACCTTGCCGGGAAAGGCTTGGTTGGAGATCACGAACAGGTTGCCTTCCATAACCGTCGTCCCCGACCGCGAAAGGCGCCACTTCTGGTGCTCCGGGTTCGCGCCACCGACCACGACGGCGCCGGCGGGCCCAGGCGAGTGGTACTTCACGTCCTGGATCAGGCCAGGCCCCATCTCGAGCGCCGGCGACGGCGCCGCGCCGCCGGTGGTGGCCACCGCGCCCACGCCCGCTCCGGGGGTCAGCGGGCCGCGCACCACCACCCCCGGGCGGCCCGTCCTTGCCATTGTGGCCGCAGGGACAGAAGCTGGCTGCGGCGCCTGCGCGGCGAGCATCGTTCCACCAAGCTGCCCGGCGTCGACTGTGACGTAGAGATTGCTGACGTTGCTGCGGATGTAGAAGAAGCCGTTGCCGGCGTCCTCGAACGCGAAGTTCTGAGCCGTCGTCCCGTTCGGTGCGAACTGCCAGATTGGCGTCCGCGGCGCCGGGTTCGCGAGCTGCACGTCCATCACCATCTGGGACCCGACGAACTCGATGGTGTAGCCGATGAACGGGAGGAACTGCGGCTCGTGCAGTTCGTTGCCGATCACCTTCGATAGGTCCTCGGCAGCGGCGTAGCGCGCGCCCATGTACGGCGGATTCCGGCTCAGGAAGCGTCGGGCGATCGTCTTCAGGATCGACGTGTGATCGAAGTGCAGGCCGCTCTCCGTCACCGGCGTGCGAGCCTCGCGGACGAGCGCGCGCGCCGTCGCCGGGGCCGTCGGCGTCGCAGCGTCGGCGCCGGCGTAGCCGAACACCGTGCCGCCCTTCACCCAAGGTGAGATCACGAACGACGGCACGCGCACGCCGAGCGTCTCGATCGGGAAGTCGGGCGACGCCGGCGCGCCCTGGGGAGGCGGGACATGGTCGTAGAAGCCGCCGTGCTCGTCGTAGACGATCAGCATCATCGTCTTGTTCCAAGCCGGGCTCGCGACTACGGATTCGACCACCTTTCTCACGAACTTCTGGCCGTCGGCGACGTCCGCTGGCGGCCCGTCGCAGTTGGCGTCGGGCGGGTACTCGACGAAGTGCGGATCAATGAACGAGACGCTCGGGAGCGCCCCCGCGCGCGCTCTCTCGAAGAACCCGAACTCGGGATCTTCCGCGGTGAAGATGTTGGCGTCGTCGAACGTGTGCCGCTCATAGAAGCGCAGCGAGCAGTAACCGTGCTCGAAGTACGCCCAGCTCACGCCGTCGGAGGTGAGGTGGTCGAAGATCGTCGGGGTGAAGACCGGGAGTATCGGGCTCGAGTTGTCGAACTCCCAGAGCCCCCGTGCGTCCAGGTTGAGCCGCCCTGTGAGCATGTAG
>JBEKGK010000040.1:0-26419 GCA_050012835.1 Solirubrobacteraceae bacterium
GGGCGAGCGGTGCACACGGTGCTCGAGGCGCCGGAGGAGAAGGTCGCGAACAACGTGTTCAACGCGGGCCGCTCGGGCGAGAACTACCGCAAGCTCGACCTGGTCGAGGAGATCGGCAAGCAGATCAGTCGCGGCAAGGTCACCTACGTCAAGCGCGACGAGGACCCGCGCGACTACAAGGTGAGCTTCGACAAGATCCGCGCGGAGCTGGGCTTCGAGACGCTGATGACGGTGCCCGACGGCATCGCCGAGATCATCGCCGCGCTCGACGCCAAAGCCTTCGGCGACCCGTTCGACGCTCGCTACAAGAACATCCCCTGAGCGTCACGGCAACGCGCGCGATCGAGCAGATGGCCAGCACCGAGACCTTCCCCGAGCTGCCGCTGTTCGACCTGCAGCTGCAGCCGCAGGACCTGGAGGCCGTGGCCCAGACGCTGCGCTCGGGCTGGCTGACGCTAGGTCCCAGGACGGCCGAGTTCGAGGAGGTGTTTGCCGCGCAGCTGGGCGCGCGCCACGCGATCGCGGTCTCCAGCTGCACCGCGGCGCTGCACCTCGCCTACCTGGCCGCGGGAGCCGGTCCCGGCGACGAGGTGATCGTGCCGGCGTTCACGTTCGCGGCGACGGCCGCCGCGGCGATCTACTGCGGGGCGACGCCGGTGTTCGCGGAGATCGTCTCGCGCAAGAACCCGAGCCTCGACCCCGATGACGTGGAGCGGCGCATCACGCCGCAGACGAAGGCCGTGTGCGCGGTGCACTACGCCGGCTACCCCGCCGCCGTGGACCGCCTCAAGACGCTGTGCGACAAGCACGGCATCGCGCTGATCGAGGACGTGGCGCACGCGCCGAGCGCGACGCTCGCCGGACGCAAGCTCGGCACGTGGGGCCTGGCGGGCGCGTTCAGCTTCTTCTCCAACAAGGTGTTGTCGGTCGGCGAGGGCGGGCTGTTGTGCACGGATGACGACGAGGTCGCCGCGTTCGTGCGCTCGCGCCGCTCGCACGCGATGACGAGCGGCACGTGGGATCGCCACAGCGGGCGCACCGACACATATGACGTGGTCGGCCTGGGCTTCAACTACCGCCTCGACGAGCCGCGGTCCGCGCTGCTGCTGTCGCGCATGGGTCGCCTGGAGGCGGAAATCGAGCGCCGGCGCGAGCTCACGCTGCGCTACCGCTCGCTGCTGGCGCAGGTCGAGGGGATCATCGTCCCGTTCGAGGACTCAGACGTGCCGGGCTCATCCTGCTACGTGATCCCGATCATGATCGAGGAGGACGGCCGCCAGGCGGAGGTCTCGAGGAGCATGCGCGAGCGCGGCATCCAGACGAGCATCTTCTACCCGTCGATCCACCGCTTCAGCGCCTACCGCGAGCGCTTCCCCGGCGTCTCGCTGCCGATCACCGAGCTGGCCTCGCGGACCGAGCTGACGCTGCCGTTCTACCCGCACATGACGCACGAGGACCAGGACCGCGTCGTCACCGCGCTCGCGGAGGCGATCGCGCGATGAGCGACTGGCGCGTACCGCTGACCGAGATCGTGGTCCCCGAGTCCGACGTGCAGGCGGTGCTCGACTGCCTGGAGTCCGGCTGGCTGACGATGGGGCCGCGCACGAAGGCGTTCGAGGACGCGCTCGCAGACTTCGTGGGCACGCCGCATGCGGTGACCGTCTCCAGCGGCACCGCGGCCCTGCACCTGGCGTGCCTGGCGGCGGGGATCGGCGCGGGCGACGAGGTGATCGTGCCGGCGTTCACGTTCGTGGCGAGCGCCAGCGCCCCCCGCTATGTGGGCGCCGAGCCGGTGCTGTGCGACGTGCGCAGCGCCCATGACTTCAACATCGATCCCGCGGACGCCGCGCGGCGCATCACATCGCGCACGCGCGCGATCGTGGCGGTCCACTTCTGCGGCTATCCGGCCGACGTGGCTGCGCTGCGGGCACTGTGCGACGAGCACGGGCTCGTGCTGATCGAGGACTGCGCGCAGGCGATCGGCGCGCACGTGGACGCAACCGGGCGCCAGGTCGGCACCGTCGGCGAGCTCGGGGCGTTCAGCTTCTTCTCCAAGAAGCAGCTGTGCGTGGGCGAGGGCGGGATGGTCACGAGCGCGGACGAGCAGCTGGCCGATCGCGTGAGGCTGTTCCGCTCGCACGCGATGACGAGCAGCACCTGGGACCGCCACCGCGGTCACGATCCCGCCTACGACGTGGTCGACATCGGCTTCAACTACCGCCTGGACGAGCCGCGCGCGGCGCTCGGGCTGAGCCGCCTGGCGCGGCTGGCGCAGAGCATCGCGGCCCGGCGCGCGACCGTGCGCGCCTACCGCGAGCGTCTTGAGGGGATAGGAGGCATCGAGCTGCCGTTCAGCGATGAGGATGTCGAGCGCTCCTCGCATTTCGCCTTCCCGGTGCTGCTCGCCGACCGCGAGACGCGCGATCGCTTCCGCGACGGGCTCAAAGCGGGCGGCATCCAGACGACGTGGTACCCGGCGCTGCACACGTTCACCGAGTACCGCAGCTTCGCGCCCGTGGACGGTCTGCCGCGAGCGACCGAGACGGCCGACCGCCATTGCGCGCTGCCGCTCAGCTCCACGATGAGCGAGACCCAAGTCGACATGGTCGTCGAGACCGTGCGCACGGCGCTCGCCTAGCGAGCACGCAGTGCGCGTGCTGATCGTCGACGAGGGCCTGGAGCGGTGCGCGGTCGCCGCGGCGCGCGCGCTCGCCGCCCGCGGCTGGACCGTCGGCGCCGGATCGGCTGCCCCGAACCTGGCTGCGCGCTCGCGCGCGACGAGCGCGTGGCATCGGATACCGCATACCGATGACGGCGAGGAGCTGTTCATCGACAGCGTCAACGAGGTGGTGGGCAGGCACGGCTACGACGCCGTGTTCGTGACATGGGAGGCGGCGGTGGCGGCGCTGTCGGCGCACCGCGATCGGCTGCGATTCCCGGTCGGGTACGGACCGCACGACGGCGTGCTGCATGCGATGGACAAGGAGCGCCTGATGCGCGCCGCCGAGCGCGCGGGCCTCGCGGTGCCCACGACCGTGCACGCGACGTCCGAGTCGCTGAGCCGGCTGTCGGGAGCGATCATCGTCAAGCCCGCGTCGCCGGTCGACGCCAAATTCGCAGCCGCCTCCTTTGCGAGCCCGAGCGACGCTCTGCAGCAGGCGCGCCTGATCGAGCAGGCGGGCGGCAGGCCGCTCGCGCAGGAGCAGCTCCGGGGCTCGCTGATCGCGGTGAGCCTCGTCGCCGGCACGCAGGGCGTCGTCTCGATCGCCCAGCAGGTTGCGGTGCAGGTGTGGCCGCGGCCGGTGGGGGTGACCGCGCGCGGGCGAACCGTGGCCGTGGACGCAGGCCTGCGCGCGCGCATCGAGCGCCTGCTCGAGGAGCTGCAGTGGCAGGGGCTCGCGCAGTTGCAGTTCCTGGTTCCCGAGGATGGCGAGCCGCGCCTGCTGGACTTCAACCCCCGCTACTACGGCTCGATGGCGCTCGCCATCGCCGCCGGCGCGAACCACCCCGATGTGTGGGCGCGGCTGACCACCGGGCTCCCGGTGCAGCCGGCGAGCGGTCGGCCGGGCGTGACCTTCCAATGGTTTACGCGTGACCTGCGCGCGAGCCTGGCCTCGCCCGACAGGCGCGAGCTGGCCCGCTGCGTGCTCACGGCGGCGACCGCCGCGCACAGCCTGTGGAGCTGGGAGGAGCCGTGGCTGGCGCCTGGATTCCTGCTCGAGCAGGCGGCGCGAGCCGCTCGCCGGCGCCTACTCGAGGCTCGCCGGCGCCTGCCCGAGGCTCGCCGGCGCCTGCCCGCGCCTAGCGCGGGCGGCGATCGGGATGCGATCCGCAGCGCGCGTCTGCATCGCATCGAGCCGACGCCGGCGGTGTGTCGCGCCCTGCGCACGCGCCGCGTCCCCACCCGGCCGGAGCGCGTGGCTCAGCGCCTGCGCATGAAGGCAGGTGCGCTCAGCTACGAGGACTCGTGGCTGTCGCCGCTGCAGGCCGCAAGAGCACAGGCGCTGAGCGCTGCGAGCGACACGGGTCCTCGGTTTCTCGTGCGCGTCGACGAGTTCCCCTACTACTCGGGGCTCGACGATCCGAGGTACGGCCGCGAGGCCTCGGAGCGCTTCCACGCGGTGATGGCCGAGGAGCGCGTCCCGCACCTGATGTCGGTGCTGCCGCAGTGGACGCATCAGCCGCTGGAGCCCGCCGGCTCCGGTGGGCGGCCGCTGGATGACGAGGACTGCGCACTGTTCGAGCAGATGCGCCGCGACGGCGTCACGTTCGCGCAGCATGGTCACACGCATCGGACGCGCTACAGCGACCCGAGGCGCCGCTCGGAGCTGTGCGGCCTCGACCCCGGCCAGCTGACCGAGCTGCTGGAGGGCGGCCGGCGCAAGCTCGCCGAGGCGGGCGTGCATCCGCGCATCCTCGTGCCTCCGTTCAATCGCTTCGACGCGGCACAGTGGCCGGTGCTCGAGCGGCTCTACGACATCGTCACCGGCGGGCCGGAGAGCGTTCTGCTGATGGGCTTTCACGGAGGCCCACAGTGGCGCGGCTCGGCGGTCTACCTGCCCTGCTATGAGCCGCTGTACGCCTCCGCCGCGACCGTCCTGCCGGCGGCGCAGGCGATGATCGACGGGCAGGTGGGCGGCTGGATCCCGATCGTCCTGCACATGGGCTGGGAGCTCGACGACGGCTTTGCCGCGCTGCGCCGGCTGGCGAAGCGCGTGGCTCCATACGCTGCCTCCTGGGAGGACCTGCTCGCGGCGGCGGATGCCAGCAGGCAGGCGTGAGATGCGCCTCGAGCGGGCATTGAGCGCGGCGGCTCGACGCATCGAACCGGCGATCGGGCGGCTGCTCTCTGTAGAGCCCGTGCGTCGCGTTCTGCATGCGCGAGCGCTGCGCGCGTGGCGAGCGACCGACGAGCCGCTGATCGTCTGCTACGGCAACATCAACCGCAGCCCGTTCGCCGAGCAGCTGGCGCGTCGGCGAGCAGCAGCCAGTCCCACCTCGGCGGGGCTCTATGCGGAGGCCGACCGTCCGTCGCCGCCGCTGACGGTCGAGATCGCGGCGGCGCACGGCGTCGAGTTGAGCGCGCATCGCTCGGTGATCCTCGACGACGAGCTTCTCGATCGCGCGCCCGCCGTCTTCATCTTCGATCTCGAGAATCTCGTGCGCATCGCGGTGCGCCATCGAGCGGCGTTGAGCAAGACGTACTTCCTGGGAGCCCTTGCGCGAGCCGGGCACACGCTGATCGCGGATCCGCACGGCCACGGGTCCCAAGCGCTCGAGGACGCCTTTACAGCGATCGAGCAGGCGCTCGATTGGGCCGACCGCGATCGGCCGGGGTAGAGCACCCGGCACCCGGCGCCCGGCACCCGACACCAGCCACCTGGCACCTCGACCGCAGCGAACCGCTGCTGCACGCCGAGCCTACGCGTCGGCCGGGATCAGGCGCGCGCGCACCGACTCGAACTCTTCCTGAGCCTTCTCGTAGTCGTCGTGGCGGCCGATGTCCAGCCAGTAGTCGTCGCTGGGCCAGGCGCGCACGGTCTCGCCGGCGGCGATCAGACGCAGGATCAGGTCGGGGAAGTCCAGGCGCTTACCGGGCTCGATGTGCGAGAGCGCGCGCGGCGCGAAGCAGTACACGCCCATGCTGGCTGTGTAGTCCAGCGCCGGCTTCTCGTCGTAGCCGGTCAGTCGGGTGGGATCGCCGTCGTCGCCAAAGCGCAGCACGCCGAGCGAGATCTGGATGTTGCGCACCTTCGTGGCGATCGTGGCGGCGGCGTCGCTGGCGCTGTGACGCGCGAGCAGGGCGCCAAAGTCGATGTCGGTGAGCACGTCGCCGTTCATCACCAGGATGTCATCGTCGGCGAGCCCCTCGATCAGCGCGAGCGCGCCGACCGTGCCGAGCGGCTCGTGCTCCCGGTAGTAGTCAATCGGAATCCCATACTTCTCGCCAGCTCCGAAGAACGCCTCGATCAGCTCGGCGAGGTAGCCGGTGGCGATCGTGATCCGCTCGAAGCCGTGCGCCTTCAGCTGGCGCACGACGATGTCGAGCACGGGACGATCGCCGATCGGCATCAGCGGCTTGGGCAGCACCGTCGTGTAGGGCCGCAGGCGTGTGCCTTCGCCGCCGGCGAGGATCACGGCGCGCTTCATCTGGCGATCGCCTCGTTGAACAGCTCCTCGATCTTCTTCGCGACGACCGGCGCTGCGTACGTTCGCTCGGCGTACTCGCGGGCGGCCTTGCCCTCGCGCTCGGCGCGCAGCGGGTCATCGAGATAGCGCTCCAGCAGCACCTGCAGCGATGCCGGCGTGTTCTCGGGCGAGGCGATGCCGCCGATCTCGGGCGTGATCATGTCGGCGACGCCCTCGGCGCCGGTCGACAGGCACGGCCGCGAGGCGAGCATGCCGAGGATCACCGCCCGCGGGGCGCCCTCGGTCGGGCTGGGGCAGAACACGGACACGTCGAAGGCCGACAGCACGTCCGGAACCTCGGAGCCGGGCGTGGCGATGAAGTGCGCGCGCGCGCCCAGCGGCTCGGCCAGCTGGCGCAGCTGGGCCTCGGTCTCGCCGTCGCCGGCGAGGATCAGGTGCACGCGCGGATCTTCCAGCGAGCGGACGGCATCGACGACGACGTCGTTTCGCTTCTTGGGGTGAAAGCGCGAGATGCAGCCGACCACGAACGCGTCGGCGGGAATCCCCAGCTCCTGGCGCACGCGGGCGCGGCCCGCCTTGGTGTACTGGATGTCGTCGGTGCGCAGCACGTTGGGCACGACGACGACCTTGCGCTCGTCCACGCCCACATCGACGACCGAGCGGCGCGTACCCTCCGAGACGGCCATCACCAGCGCCGCCTTCCTGCCCGCCGCCAGATACGCCTGGCGCGGCAGGCCCTTGCGCAGTGGGAACGGCACCGGTCCCCACTCCGACCACACGACCGTCCGCCGCAGCTCGGCGGGCAGCATCCGCGCCATCAGCTGCTCCTTCTTGTAGTGGACGAGCAGCACGTCATACGGGGCCTGTGCGCGCAGCGCCCAACGCAGGCGCGCCAGCAGCAACGGCCAGCGCAAGGCCAGGCCGACCCACGAGCTGGTGGACAGCTTCGGCCCGAGGGCCACTGGAGCGACCTGCACCTCGGTGTCGCGTCCGATGCCCGGCATGTCGGTGAGCATCACGGTCTGATGGCCACGCTGGCGCAGCGCCTCGAGCATCTCGAGCGCCGCGAACTCCGCGCCGCCGCTGGAGTCCGTGGTCATGACGCTCACGACCTTCATGGGCGGCGCTGCGGTGGGCGGCGCTGCGATGGGCGGCGGTCCGTTTGCACGCGGCTGCGAGCATAGCGGGCGGGCGCGGCGCACCATTTCGTGCAATCCGCGGCCGCACGCTCCCTATCATCGGTCGCGTCAAGGAAGACCGATGCGGCCGGGCCTCTCCAGACCCGGCCGCGCGAAGCCTGAGATCCCGTGAACAGCCCTCCAAACCCGCTGGTCGTCCAGTACCTGTACGTGCATGGGCACGACGAGGCGTTCTTCTATCCCACGGCTCGTGGCGCCGCCTCAGCTGCCGAAGTGGCGGTTCGCTACCTGGAGTGCGCGCTCGTGCAGGCGGCGTCGCTGCGGCTGCGCGACGTCGACTGCGACCTGGCGCTGGCCACGAACATCGGCGACGCGAGCCGGCTCGGACGCACCGGAGCCGAGCTGATGGCGCGGATCGAATCGCTCGGGGTGGCGATCCTGCCCACCGAGTACCGCCACCGGCCGGGCGACGACAGCACGACGTACGTGTCCTCGCGCTACGTGCTCGATGCGATCTCCACGGCCGCGGAGGGCCAGCCCGCGGAGCGCAGGCTGCTGCTGACGGATCTCGACTGTGTGTGGGTCGGCGCGGAGCGGCTGTTCGCGGCAGTTCCCCCGGCGCCGGAGGTCGGCTGCATCCATTTCGACTACCCCCCAGACTGGGATGTCGTCGGCTTTGGCGAGGTCGGCCGCACGCCCCGCGCGATCGGGGAGCTGGCGCAGAGCATGGGTGGATCCGGGGAGCTGCCGCCGTGGGTCGGCGGAGAGCTGCTGGCGGGCACCCCCAGCGCGCTCGTGAGCCTGGTGGCGGCATGCGATGAGCTCGATCGGCTGCTCGCCGCCAGAGGCGAGGTGCTGCCGACCGAGGAGCAGATCCTGACGCTCGCGGGGGCGCTCGGCAAGGTGCGCTTCCAGAGCCTCGCGCGAGTCGCCTGGCGCGTTCATACCGGGCCGCGCCACAAAGGCCCCGCGGTCGAGGATCCCCTCTCGCTGGATCTGTGGCATCTGCCCGCCGAGAAGGGGTTGAGCCTGCGCCGCACCGCGCACGAGCTGCGCCGGGGACGCACGCGCCGGGTGCGACGCGACTTCTCCGACCCGGCGAGGATGGCCAGGCGCTTCAACGTCGCCGGCACGGGCGTCGGGCGCAGGATTCGCGATGACGGCTGGATCGCCAGCCAGCGCGTCTACGGAGCGCTGCGCACGCGTCTTGGCGGGCGCAGCCCGCGCGCCTGAGCCGGTGCCTGCAGATGGCCTCACCGCGTGCCTGATCGTGCAGAACGAGCAGCAGCGCCTGCCCGCGGCGCTCGCGAGCGTGGCTTTCTGTGACGCGGTGATCGTGGTCGACGGTGGATCCACCGACCGCACGGTCGAGGTCGCTCGGAGCGCGGGAGCGACGGTGATCGAGAATCCCTGGCCCGGCTATGCGGCGCAGCGCAACGTCGCGCTGGATGCTGCCACCACCGCGTGGGTGTTGGAGATCGACGCCGACGAGCGGATCTCGCCGCGTCTGCGCGAGAGCATCGAGGCGCTGCTCGGGGATCCGCCGC
Source organism: Solirubrobacteraceae bacterium (assembly GCA_050012835.1). Classification (GTDB taxonomy): domain Bacteria; phylum Actinomycetota; class Thermoleophilia; order Solirubrobacterales; family Solirubrobacteraceae; genus Palsa-744. The sequence goes on from JBEKGK010000040.1 coordinate 8,837, forward strand.
CGGGCGTGGATATGGCCGTGTTCGCGCTGCGCAACCGCTTCCTCGGCGGCCAGCTGGGACCCTCGGCCAAGTACCCGGCCTACCGCGCGCGGCTGTTCCGCCGCGAGGCCTACCGGCACGATGAGACGCGCGCGGTGCACGAGGGACTCGAGCCGCGCGGGCGCCCGGCGATCCTCGAGGGCGACCTCGCGCACGAGCTGGCCGCCACGCCGCGGGAGGCGCTCGTGGACATGTGGCGCTACGCCCGCCTGGAGAGCGGCCACGTCGCGGCTCCCTCCTCGCCGCTGCCGTATGTGAAGGGCATGTTGCTTCGCCCTGCGGCGAAGCTCGTGTACCGAACGTTCCTCGACGGCGGCTGGCGTGACGGCTGGCGCGGCCTGTTGAAGATCGCGCTCGACGTGAGCTCCGATGCGCTCGTGTGGGCGCTCGTGCTCGTCGGCGGGAGCCGGCGGGCGGCGGCCGCCGAGCAGTTCGACGCCGAGCAGGGTGACGCGCGTCAGCGCGACGCCGAACCGCGCAGCGCCGAGCACTTCGGGCGCCGGCGGATCGGGCCGGTCAAGGTCGTGGCAGTGGCGGGCAACGGCGGCCCCACGGCCACGGCGGCGCGCTGGCTTGGCGAGCTGCGCGCCCACGGCGCTGACGTGGCGCTGATCTCCGCGGAGTCGGCTGACGGCTCGGACCTCCCCCGGCAGCAGCTGCGGCGCCTGGGTCCGCTCGCACTGATACGCGCGCTCGAGACCGAGATGCAGGTGCGGCCGATCGGAGCGGTCGTGCCTGTGGGAATGCGGGCTCGTGTGATCCTGCGCCTGCTGCCGGGGAGCCTGCGGCCTGAGATCGCCGGGCTCAGCCCGAGCACGGACCCCGGGGAGCTGGAGGAGGCGCTCAGGTCGTCCGGATGATCAGCACCGAGCAGGGCGCGTGGTGGGAGACCTTGTTGGGCACGGAGCCCAGCAGGAAGCGCTTGGCGCCGGTCATGCCCTTGTTGCCCACGATCACGAGGTCGGCCTCGCGCTCCTCGGCCACGTCGAGGATCGCGTCGGCGGGGTCGCCCTGACGCGGGTAGATGTCGACGGCGACCCCCGCCTCGGTGGCGATCGCGGCGGCGCTCTGGAGCGTCGCGTCGACGTCCTCGCGCGGGTTGATCGCCCACTGCAGGTCCTCGGGCGCGTCCCTGCGTTCCTCGGCCAGCCGCTGGCCGGAGACGGGCTCGTAGGCGCTGACTATCTCCAGCTTCGCTCCCACGGCGCTGGCCAGGTCGACCGCCTGGCGGACCGCCTGGGTGGCCGTGTCGGAGCCGTCGGTGCCCACCACGATCGATTTGAACATGATCCTCCCTTGCCGGCTGCTGGGGTTCAGGCTGACCGGTCGGCGACCAGCCCCACCGATCATATCCGTGCGACCAGCGCGCGGAACGTGTGCGCGCAGTCGAACGGGCGACGCCGACGTGCTCGCGCATGTGCGGAGTGCCGGCGGGGCGCTCGCCTATCGTTGGCGGCACGTGATCGATCTGCACTGCCATGTGCTCCCCGGCATCGACGACGGCCCCGAGACGATCGAGGGCTCGGTCGAGCTGGCGCGTACGGCGCTGGCGGCGGGCATCGACACGCTGGTGGCGACGCCGCACGTGAACTCGCGCACCCCCAACGACGCGGCGACGATCGCTGCTGCTCTGGCCGGCCTGAGAGAGCGCCTGGCTGAGGAGCAGGTGGACGTGGAGGTGCTGCCGGGCGCCGAGATCGCGATGACCCATCTGCCGGAGCTGGATCCCGAGCAGCTCTCGCTGCTGGGGCTCGGCGGGGGTCGCTGGCTGCTTGTGGAGCCTCCGTTCGCGCTAGTGGCGCCGGGGCTGGCGGGCATGGTGTTCGAGCTGCGACGCAAGGGGCACCCGGTCGTGCTGGCGCACCCGGAGCGGTGTCCGGCGCTCCAGCGCGACCGGAGCGTGGTGCCGGAGCTGGTGGACGCGGGTGTGCTCATGTCGATCACGGCGGGGTCGCTGGCGGGCCGCTTCGGCGGCGAGGTGCGCCGCCACGCGCTGGATCTGGCGCGGGAGGGGCTGGTGCACAACGTGACCTCCGACGCCCACGACAGCGTGCGTCGCCCGCCGAGCCTGACCGAGGAGCTGGAGCAGGCCGGGCTGGCTCCGCTGACCGACTGGCTCACGCAGCTGGTGCCCGCGGCGATCCTGGCCGACGAGGAGATCCCGCCCCGGCCGGCCGTGGCGCGCGACGGTGCGCCGCGAGGACGCCGGGCGTGGCGTCTGCGCCGCTGACGCCACGGCGCGCCCCGCGCTCACGACGCGCCGGAGCGCTCACGCATGACCCGAGCGCGGGCAGCCGCTGGCGCGCAGGACCCACACACCGAAGCTTTCGCGCGTCTGCACGTGGCAGTGGCCGCGCGCCCACGCGACCGCGGCGCCCTTGCGGGGATCGCTCTGAAGCGCGTCGTCGACCTGCGAGACGACCATCCAGACGGTGCCGCCGCCGCGGCTGGCGAGCGCGGCGAACGTGGCTGCGCCGGGCGGCCCGTCGGGCACGCTGCCGTAGCCGGTGCGGTCCTTGAAGCCGACGAAGCCGGCAGGCAGCGGCAGGTCGTGCCACTCCTGCACGATCAGGTCGCCGTTGGCTGCGCGAAAGGCGGCGTCGTAGTAGCCGAGCGCGGGCAGCACGAGCGCGTTGTCGACGATCACGGGCTGCGCGGCGGTGCGCTCGGCGCGCAGCCAGGCGACGACGGACGGCCAGCTCTGCTGCAGGTAGGTGCGCTGCTTGGCGTCCGCGACGACGGCTGCGCCGGCGACGATCGCCACGCAGGCGCCGGCGATCGCGATGCCGCGCGAGCCTTTCCACAGCCGCGCGGCGGCGGCCGCCAGCAGCACGCACAGCCCGGGCAGCGCGAGGATCGCGTAGCGCGGGTAGAAGACGGGCTGCACGAAGGAGATCGCCAGCAGCAGCGCGCCGGGCACGATACCCCAGCAGGCGAGCATCGCGAGCGTGCTGCGCTCGCCGGCGTCCTCGCGGCGGCGCATGCTCCACAGGGCACAGCCGACGAGCGCGGCACCGGCGAGCAGCGTCGCCCAGCGCACGGCGGTCAGTTCGGAGAAGCCGGCGGTGAATTCCTGCAGCGCGAGTTCCACGAGCCCGCGGTCGGTCTTCGACAGCCAGTAGAGCGCGTTGCGCCGGCTGCGGGCGATCACGGACGCGACGAGCAGCGGCACGCAGCAGACGAGCAGGGCGAGCAGCGATCGCAGCCAGCTCCTGAGCCCGGGCCGGCCGTGACGGCGCGCGATCAGCGCCTGGGCGGGCAGCGCGATCGGGGCTGCGAACAGGTCGCAGTAGGCCAGCGCGGCCATCGCGGCGACGTAGCCGATCCATGCGCGCCGGCCCTGGCCGGCGCCGCGCTCGAGCGCACGCGGGAGCGCGCCGAAGGCCAGGCAGGTGGCGAGCACGACGAACGCGTATTGGCGCGCGGTCTCGCTGTACCAGACGGCCATCGGGTTGATCGCCAGCAGCCCGGCGGCGAGCAGCGCGGCCGGGGCTGAGACGAACCTGCGCGCGGCCCACCACAGCGCGGGGACGCTGAGCGTGCCGGCGAGCACGGCGGGCGCCCGCAGCAGCGCGGCGCCGGTGCCGAAGATCCTGATCAGGGGCCAGAGCACGATCGGATAGAGCGTGCCGTTGGATTCGTATCCGAACAGCGCGAGCATGTGGCCGAAGCTGCGCTGGGCGAGTGCGAGCGAGTAGGCCTCGTCGATGAACAGGCTGCGCGAGAGATTCGTCACGCGCAGCGCCAGCGCAACCGTGGTGAGCGAGAGCAGCACCCAACGCTCGATGCTCGAGCTGCTCGCCGATCTGCTCGGCGGCTTTGACGGCGCCGTCTCGGCGGTGGCGACCGGCGCGGACAACAGCTCGGTCAGGCCAGCTTCGTGATCGCCACGACCATGCCGATCACGACGAATACGACGATCGCGACCTGCATCCAGATCCAGGTGGGGGACATGACCGCGCAAAGCCTACTTCGCCCTCCGGGGCGGCGCCGGCGCTGACGAGCGCCGCCGCGACTATCGTGTGTGTGTGCGCAGGCGTCTCCCCACGGCCATGGTCGCGCTCGCGCTTGCGCTGTGCGCGCTGGGGTTCCTCGCTCCGACGGGCGTCGCCGGCCGGGCGCGGCGCGCGAGCGCCTCGTCGAGCATGCTGGTGGGCGTCAACGTGGTGAATGCGGGCTACAGCACCGTTCCGGCGGAAGCCGATCACGCGATCGCGGTGGCGCGATCGCTGCACGCGAGCGTCGTGCGCACGGACATTCCGTGGGCGGTGTTCGAGCCGCTGGCTGCTGAACACGTCGCGGCGGGGCCGCTGGCGTTCGAGGATCGCCTCCTCAGCGACGCGGCGGCGGCGGGCATACGCGTGATCATGGACGTGGACGACACGCCGTGCTGGGCGTCCTCGGCGCCGAGCGCGCTGCTGGCGAGCTGCAGCCCGTACCGCGAGAGCGGGGCCAACGCGTGGCCGCCGGGCAACCCTGCGGACTACGCGACGTTCGTGGCGTATCTGGCCAGCCGCTACGGCGCGAGCCTGGCGGCGCTGGAAGTGTGGAACGAGCCGGACCAGTCCAACGAAGACTATTTCGCCGGCCCGAGCAAAGCGGAACGCTATGCAGCGCTGCTGCGCGCAGCCTACCCCGCGATCAAGGCCGCCGACCCGAGCGTGCCGGTGCTGGCGGGCTCGCTCGTGGGCTCCAACGGAGCGTTCCTGCGCCTGCTGTACGCGGCTGGCATCAAGGGCTACTACGACGGGCTGGCGATCCACTTCTACACGCTGACGCTGGCGGCCGTGCGTTCGATCCGCGAAGTGCAGATCGCCAACGGCGATACGAAGCCGCTGTGGCTGGACGAGTTCGGCTGGAGCAGCTGCTGGCCGCGGCAGCGTATCCAGCAGGAACAGGGCTGCGTGACGCCGCAGATCCAGGCGAGGAACCTCACGAACACGATCCGCGCGTTGGCGCGCAGCTCCTATGTGGCCGCCGCAGTCGCCTACAAGCTGCAGGACTCCAGCTCGGAAGACTTCGGCCTGATCTCCGCTGGCGGCGCGCGCAAGCCCGCGTTTGCGGCGTTCGCCGGCGCCCTGGCCTCCCCGCTCGGGAGCATCAGCGCGGTCACCCTGAGCCTGCGCCGCAGGGCCGGCCACGTGATCGCGAGCGGCTCGGGGCCCGTCGGCGATTACATGCGGCTGGAAGTGCTCAGAGGCAAGCTGCTGCGCTACTGGGTCCTGTTCACGCTGAACCGCTTCAACGACTACTCGATCGCGCTGCCGGCGGTGCTCGGAACGCACGGCCTGCGCGTACGCGTCTTCCAGTACTGGGCCGGTCCCGCCAACGACGCGCAGAAGAAGATCTGATATCGAGGGGCCAGCGAGCGAGGTCGATCGTCTCGCGCCGTGAGGCGTATGCGGCTGCTCGTGCCGCGAAGGCGTTCGCTCACTCGGCGTTGCGGAACAGCGCGACGAGCGTCAGCGCCATGATCTTCAGGTCCAGGCCGAGTGACCAGTGGGCGATGTAGTAGTTGTCCCACTCGACCCGCTCGGCGAGGGAGGTCTGTCCACGCAGCCCGTGCACCTGCGCCCAGCCGGTGATGCCCGACTTGACCCGGTGGCGATCGCCGTAGCGGATGATGTCCTGCCTGAAGAGCTCCACGAACTCGGGGCGCTCGGGACGCGGGCCGACGAGGCTCATGTCGCCGCGCAGCACGTTGAACAGCTGCGGCAGCTCGTCGAGCGAGGTGCCGCGCAGGAAGCGCCCGACGGCCGTGCGACGATCCTCGCCCTCGACGCCTCCGGGCGCGGTGTCGCCGCCGAGCAGGAAGTCGAGCGCGCTGGCCTCGGGCTTGCCGTCCTGCGCGGGAGCCTGCTCCATGCGCATCGAGCGGAACTTGTAGAAGTCGAACACCTTGCCGTCGCGGCCCACGCGGCGCTGGCGAAAGAACGCGGGCCCGGGGGAGCTCAGGCGCACGGCCACGGCGGCGCACACGATCACGGGCGAGAAGGCGATCAGCAGCGTCAGCGCGAGCACGCGGTCGAGCGCGTGCTTGATCGCGAACTGCAGGCCGTTGACGTCCACTGCGGCGAACGTGAGCAGCGGCAGCCCGCCGACCGTGTCGTAGCCGACGCGATCGTTGATCGTGTCGAACATGCGCGGGACGACCGAGACCTCCACGCCGAGCTCCTGGCAGCGCTGGACCAGGCGGCTCACGCGCGCGTCGGCGGCCGAGGAGAAGGCGACGATCAGGTGCCTGACGCCGGTGTGCTGCACGGTCTCGTCGAGGTCGTCGATCGTGCCCAGCACGGGGACGTCGCGCCCGCCGACCTCGGCGACCGAGCGGGGATCCTCGTCGAGGAAGCCGATCGGGACGAGCCCGTACTCGGGATGGGACTCAAGGCGCCGCGCCACCTGCGCACCCACCACCCCGGCGCCCATGATCAGGACCGACTTGCCGACCAGGTGGCGCTTGCGCGCCCAGCGCTGGGCAAAGGACAGGACGATGCGCCCGATGCCCACGCCGAGCAGCGAGAACAGCCAGGCGTGCAGCCAGTCGCCCTGGCTGGGCAGCTGCCCGTTGAAGAGCATCCCCAGCGTGGCGACCGCCATCGCCGCCACGGAGACCCCGCTGAGGACCGGCACGATCCCGTCGAGCACGAGCGCGCGCAAGCGCGTCTCATAGAGGCCACGCAGGTAGAACACCAGCATCGTCAGCGGCGGCAATGCCAGCAGGGGCGCGCGAACCGAGGAGACGTGCAGGGTCGCACCCACCCCGCCGAGGGCGACGACGACGGCCGCGCACAGCAGCAGCAGGTCGGCCGCCGGACGCACGATTCCCCAGCCCGGGCCCTCGAGCGCCCACTGCAGAGGTCCAGTGAAGGTTCCCCGCCATAGCGCCCTGGGCGCGGGCGCGTCGTGCGTCAGCTCGCCGCGTAGCGGGAGCGTCGTCGAGGTCTGTTGGGTGATCCTTGTTCTGTCCATGAGACGGGGTTGGCTTCCGTGTCCCTACTTGCTTACTCGGGTCCTGCGTCGCATCGCTTTAGCCGGCCTCGCGACCCGAGCTGGGCTCGCGCGCCAACCTCCTGGTGAGGAGCCCCGTAAATACGAGCACTCCGAACGCAAGGAGTATGTACAGAAGGTCAGCGCCGGAGAGTCCCAGCGCTTGCGAGCCGCCGACGCCCCCCCGCGAAGCCGTCAGGCTAGACGAGCGCGCAGACGCGGTGGAACCGCCGCTGGAAGCCCCTGCAACCGGCCCGGTGGCGTGTTTCCCTCTGCCGCTGGGCGCGGGTGCGGGCGCTCCCCCCGCAGCGCCCGCACCCGCCGTGGATCCCGCGCCCGTGCCTGCGCCCGCGCTTCCGGTACGGCGGGCGAGGCCCGCCGTAAAGCCGCCCGCGCTCGAGCCGCGTCCGCCCGAGCCGCCGCCGCCCGAGCCGCCCGATCCTCCGTTCAGGAGCGCCGAGCCGAGGATCGCCTGGTTGCCCTGGCCGGGACCTCCGTAGCCGCTGAGGAGCGGACCGGCGCCCGCTGCCGTCGGAGCCATAGCCGACACCGCCAGCACCAGCAACGTCGTGGTGATGATCAAGCGGTGACTTCTCATGCGTCCGTGCCCTAATTCCTTTCTGGCTCGAGCAAGCTGTGCTCCGATCCGTGCCAAACGTTCATCGTCGCCTCGACCCCCCGATCGCAAGCTCACTTGAGCGCGCAGGCATGTCATCGACGAATCGACGATTATTGCTACACACGCTAGCGGAGGTCGCCTGTCATGTCGAGCGAAATTCTGCTCTGCTCGCAGGAATAGATGCGGTGAATCATGCGAGCTGCTGAGCTTTGAGCAGGATCGAGCGGTTCAGTTCTTCGATGCTGATGCGGCGCCCCGCGCGCACCACCCCCAGAGCCTGCCGAGCGAGCGGTTCCCGCGGGTCCAGGCGCACGGCCCGCTCGAGCAATCCGAGCGCGGCCGTATGTTCGCCTTTGGCCGAGGCGATCGCTCCCCGCTCGAGCGTCGCATACGCATCGCCGGGGGTTCGCGCCAGCGCAAGTGAGAACTCGCGCTCGGCCCGTGCCAGTTCGCCGTAACGCAGCGCGATGCTGCCTGCGAGCAGGTATGCCTCGTCGCTCAGCGGGTTCAGCCGGGCGGCGTCCTGCAGGCGCGCGTAGGCGGTCTGCGGCGCGCTCGTCCAGATGCGCGCCGCGCTCTGCACCTCGAGCTGACTGAGCCACGGAGCGCTCAGCGATGCCACGGCGGCGAGCGCCGCTGCCGCAGCTGCCGCAGCGACCAGGCGCCGGCGCCCCGCGTGCGCGGGGCGAAGGTGCGCGACCCGCGCGGGCGCGAGCGCGCAGGCGAGGCCGAGCAACGCAAATGCCGGCGCTCCCAGACCGGCGAACTCCCAGAACCAGTCGAAAGAGCCGTGCACGACCCAGTAGCCGAACCCGGCGAGCGCGGCCCCGGCGACGGTGCGCACGAGCGGATCGGGCCTGCGCAGGGCCAGCACGGCCGCGAGCAGCGCGGCACCGAGACCGACGAGCGCAAGCAGCGTCCCGACCACGCCGGTCTGAACGAGCGTGCGCAGCTCGACGCTGTGCGGGTAGCGGGGCGTCTCAACGCTTCGGCCGTGCGCGAGGTACTGCTGCTCGAAGTTGTCCGCGCCGATCCCGAGCAGCGGATGGGCGAGGAATTCGTCGAGCGCCACGCGATAGAAGTCGTAACGGTTGCTGCCGAGGCCGCTCACGAGCCGGCTGCCGCTCGAGCTGCTCGATCCGTAGCCGCCCTTGAAGCTGTGCCATGCGCTTTCGAGTCGCGTGACCGGATTGCCGGCTGCCACCAGGCCGCCCGCGAGCACCGCCACGAGCGCCGTCACCGCCACGAAGCGCACGCCGTCGCGCGCACGCCCCAGCGAGCGCTCGCCGAGCCGGCTCTCGAGCGCCGCGCCCAGCGCCACCACCACCGCCACAGCAGCTGCCGCGGCGAACATCGCCGCCGTGGCACTGTGCACGGTGGCGGGCACCACGGCTTCGTTCTTCAGGTCATCGCCCACCCGCAGCACCGCGGGCGCCGCCGCGGCGATGCCGGCCGCAATGGGGACGAGCACGGCGAACGTGCGGATTCGCCCCGGCAGCAGCACGAACACCAGCACGAGCACCACCGGCGTGGCATACAGCGAGCCGCGACTCTGGCTGAGCAGCGCCACCTCCGCCAGCAGCACGGCGCCGCCGGCGAGCAGGCCGCGCACGCCCCACGGCAGGCTTCTTGCGCGCACGAGCAGCACCGCGGGCCAGAAGGCCATCAGCCATTGCGCGGCGTTCGCGTTGGGGTAGCCGCTCGGGTAGAGCAGGCGTCCGCCCGGGAGCATGCTGTGCAGGCCCGCTGTCCCGGCGGCGTTCACGTGCAGCGCGACGAACGCGGCGAGCACGATCAGCGCGAGCGTCCACGCACCGAGCGCCAGCGCTGCGCTGACGGCGCGCTGGCGCCAGCAGGCGAACAGCGCGAACACCGCCAGGTACAGCAGCGTGCGGTTGGCCCCTTCCCACGCTTCACCGGGCACGGCCGCCCACAGGATCGACAGGTAGCTGAGCGCTGTGTATGCGACCAGCGCGCCTAGCGCGATTCGCACCGGGATCGGGATGTCGCCCGCGCGCAGCCGCACGAGGCCCAGCGCGATGCCGAGCAGCACCAGCACGACCACCGCGCCGGGGGCCCAGTGGGTGACCGGATAACCGGCCTGGCTGGTCGCCCACACCACGAACAGCGCGAGCGCGGCGAGCGCGGGCACCGTCGTCGGCGCTTCGCGCAGCGACGCCGTGAGCTTCGCTGTCATCGCGTCCACAATAATCCCCGGTGTGGAGGACTCCGCCGCTCTCGTCCGGTTCTACGACGCCGCCTATACGCAGGATCCAGCGGCTGGCGCTCAGTACGCGCGCTGGCGGGCGCTGGGGGCGCTCGGCAAGGCCGACCACGTGATCGCCCTGTGTGCACGCGCGGGCGTCACGCCGGCGAGCACGCTGGAGGTCGGCTGCGGCGACGGCGCGCTGCTGTGCGAGCTGCGCCGCCGCGGCTTTGGCGGAGCGCTGTCGGGCGTGGAGATCACCGAGGCGGCCGTCGAGATCGCGCGCTGCCGGTCGGAGATCGACTCGGTCGAGCTATACGACGGCCTGCACCTACCCGCGGCGGACGGCGCGTACGACCTGGGCATGCTCTCGCACGTGCTGGAGCACGTGCCCGATCCGGCGGCGCTGCTGCGCGAGGTCGCGCGCGCCTGCAGGACGGTGCTGGTGGAGGTGCCGCTCGAGGCCAACTGGTCCGCGCGGCGCGCAGGCAAGCGCGCTCACGCAGCTGAGGTCGGTCACCTGCAGCGCCTTGACCGCGACGCGGCCCGGCAGATCGTCGCGCGCGCGGGCCTGTCGATCGCCGCCGAGCTCGAGGACCCGCTGCCGCTGCGGGCGCACCGCTTCTTCGCCTCCACACCCCGCGAGCGAGCAGCCGCGGGCGTCAAGTGGGCCGTTCGCACGGGCGTCCATCGCCTCGCTGCGCCGCTTGCGCGGCGGATGTTCACGCTGCACTACGCGTGTCTGTGCCTGCCGCCGGCCGGGTAGCGTCGGGGGCCGCGCCTGTCGCCGGCCGGGTAGCGGCGGAGAACAGCAGCGAGAGCACCTTGCCCATCAGATCGTCGGGGACGGCGTCGGGGTCGGCGAGCTTCTGGCGGGCGATGCCGTCGGCGAGCGCATCGATCGCCACCGCCAGCTGCTCGGCCGGGAGGGCCAGCTCGAGGTCGAACTCGCGTACGCCGTCGGCGATCAGACGCGTCAGCACCCGACGCATCTGCGCGAAGCGCTCGGCCACCTTCGGCCGCACGTCCGGGTCGCGCACGCCGTAGGCCCAGAACTCCATGAACAGCAGCAGCAGTTCCGGCTCGCGCTCGATCATCGTCATCCATCGCCGCGCACCGCCGGTCGCCCGCTCGGCGATCGACGCGCGCGCGCGCACCGCGTCGGCGATCTCGCGAGCATGCTCGTCGATCTCGTGCTCCATCAGCACGAGGAACAGATCCTCCTTGCCGTCGAAGTTCGAGTACAGCGCGCCCGTCGAGAATCCCGCCTCGGATGCGATCTCCTCGACGCTCGCCCCGTGGAACCCGCTGCGCGCGAATACGCCGCGCGCGGCCGCCAGCAGGCGTTCGCGGGTATTCGCGCGGCTCTGCTCGCGCGTCATGCGACCCTCCATGCCCCAGATCATAGTTGACAGAGTAAGTATTATTCCGATAGCGTTCATTATCCGATTCGGACTACTGGAGTGAGAGGAGCGAACCCGATGGCGACCGCGACGAGCTCGACTCAGGCCAACGCCACCAACGTGGCCAGCCTGCCCGCTGACGCGATCTCCTACGAGGACCTGTACGCCCGCTGGGAGCGCGGCAACTGGTCGGCCACCGAGCTGGACTTCACCGAGGATGCGCGCCAGTGGCGCGAGGACTTCACCGAGTTTGAGCGCCAGGCGGCGATGTGGAACTACTGCCTGTTCTTCTGGGGCGAGGACGCCGTCGCGGACAACCTGTCCCCGTACATCGACGCCGCGCCGCGGGAGGAGCAGAAGTACTTCCTGACCACGCAGCAGGTCGACGAGGCACGCCACGCGGTCTTCTTCAAGCGGTTCATGCAGGAGGTGTGCGGCATCGGCGACGGGTCTATGTCCAGCGGGCTGCAGGCGATCAAGCCGCAGCTGACGTCCGGCTTTCGCAAGATCTTCGACCGGCTGGACACGATGGCCGACGAGCTGCGCGCCGACCGCTCTCCCGCCCAGCTGGCGGCCGCCGTGACGCTGTACCACATCGTGATCGAGGCCGCGCTCGCCCAGCCGGGCCAGCACTTCATCTGCAGCTATCTGGAGGAACGCCACCAGCTGCCGGCCTTCCGCGCGGGCATGGCGAACATCGCCGCCGACGAGCAGCGCCACATCGGCTTCGGGGTCAAGCTCCTGTCCGACCTCAACCGCGAAGACCCCGTCCGTGTGCCCAAGGCCGTCGCCAAGATCCTGCACGAGGTCACTCGCTACACATCCCAGGTGCTGATGCCCCCGGGCTGGGACGAAAGCTATCTGACGGTCTTCAACTACACCTTTGACAAGGTCGGCGTCGAGGGACTCACCTCGATGACTACCAAGCTGCGCTCGGCCGGGCTGGCCCTCGACACGCTGCCCGGCCCGCCGCTGCTGCCGCCGGGGCTCTCGCCGCTGGAGATCACCCAGCGCGGGCGCGCGCTCGCCAAAGCAGGCGTGATCGGCGTGCGCGAAGGGCCCACGCTGCGCGACCCGGAGACGGTGGCGCTGCTGTTCGACACGGTCCGCCGCCAGGTGAACCCCAACCATGGTTTCAAGCGCCCCACGACGTTCCAGTGGGAGTTCACCGACGCCGACGTGCCCGCGTGGCACATGATCGTCAACAACGGCTCCAGCACCGTCGAGCAGGGCGAAGCGCCCGCCCCCGACGTGCGCCTGCGCCTGTCCTACCAGGACTGGGTGGACATCATTGGGGACCGTCTGGACCCGCTGCGCGCGCTCGCCACCGGCAGGCTGCGCCCGCGCGGCAACCCGCTCTCCCTCAGGCTCATGAGCAGGGTCTTTCCGCGGGGGTGACCCACCCGCCGTGCGCCGCGCGCTAACCGGGTGAGAACTCTCGCTCGGCGGCGGTCGAATCGCCGGCCGAGGATTGCGGAGCCGACCCGGCGCCGCCGGGCTGTGAGGCTTCGCCACCGCGGCCGCCGGTGACGGATCCGCCGGCAGTGATCGATGAGCGCGCGCGGGAGGACGCCGAACGCGCGATCGAAGCCTGCCCACCGGACGCGACAGCAGGCCCCGCCGCGCCGGGCGCCAGGGCCTGCTCTGGCCCGAACTCACGGCTGGCTCTCGCCGACGGTGTCAGCGGCGCGGACGAGCCGCCGCCCCCGTGCGCGGCTGCAGAGAGCGGCTGCCCGACGCTACTGGCCAGATCGCTCATGTGACCGGCGCCGGCGGTGCGCGCCACGAGACCCTCGCCGGAGGAGTACCGATGCCGGCGCCCGTGACGGGGCACGTGCGCTCGGTGGCCGACCTCGAGCGCCACACAGCCGGCCCCAACGCCGAGCGCGAGCAGGCATCCGACGGCGAGCTTGGCGCCGAGCGGGCCCGCGCCGATGAGCCATCCTCCGCCGGCGGCGCCGCCCGCACTCGCCGCGCCGGCCGCGCCGGATGCCGCGAGCGAGCCGCCCCCCGCCGCCCCCGCTCCACCGCCGGGCGCCACTCCGCTGGCGCCGCTCGCGCCGGCGCCGCCTCCAGCAGCCGCGGCCGCTCCGCCGGCGTGCACGCTCTCGGCCACGCGCGCGAGCGCTGCGGCGCCCAGGCCCCATGGCAGGAAGACCGGGGGCAGCGCAGCGGCCAGGCCGCGCAGCGACACCACGTAGGCGCGGCAGGCGGAGCACTGGCTGTGGTGCATGAGCGCCAGCCGGTAGCGCTCGCCGTCGGGGTCGAGGATGCCGTAGGCAAGCGCGCGCATCAGCGAGCCCTGCTCCTCGCACCAGTCGCCGTCGCGGATGCTCTGCACGAGCGCGCCGACCTTGCCTGCCACGCCGGGGCGCCCCGGGCGGCCCTCCATCAGCTTGCGCATCCGCGCCTCGCTGACGCCCATCTTCAGCGCCGCCTCCGAGCGCGACAGGCCCTGCAGGTAGCAGAGCGTGGCGGCCTCCCGCTCGCGCCCGCTCAGCCGGCCGCGCAGCGCCTCGAACAGCTGGCGCAGGCGCACGCGGTCGTCGAGCTCTGCGGCGAAGTCGCGCTCGGCGGCGCCGGTCGTCTCCGTCTCGGGCTCGGCGAGCGCGCGCGGAGCGCAGGGCGCGTCCAGCTGAAGCTCGTCGCCGCAGTGGGCGCGTGCGCGCGCACGGTGGTCGTCGATCGCTCGGCGGAAGGTCACCAGCACGAGCCAGCCGCTGGGATTGGCGATCTCCTGTCCCTCGAGCACCGCCGCGTACAGGCCCTGCCACGCCTCGGCGTAGCACGCCTCCAGGTCACCCTGGTCGAGGCTCACCCCGCTCGCCCGCAGGCGTCCCCGCACACTCGCCAGCACCCGCCCCCGCAGCCCCTCGAACTCCTCGCGCAGCAGCCGCTCGGCGCGGTGGCGACGGAGGCTCAACGGGCTCATCGCCGGAAGATTATGAAAATCCCGCCAGCCCGGCGGATTCTAGATCCTCGCGATCTGCGCCAGGCTCACGCGCCGCATGTCCTCCCCGCTCCGGTGCGCGCGATGCCACTCGACGACGAGCTCTAGCGCATCCCCCAGCGGCCACCTCGGCTGCCAATCCAGCAGCCGTTCGGCGGCGCTGGAGTCCAGCGCCAGATGGCCCGCCTCGGGCGGGTTCTCCGCCTCGTCGAGCCGCCAGCTCAGCTCGCCACCCCACAGCTCCGCGAGCCGCTCAACGATCCAGCTAACCGGTCGCGCGTCTGCCTCCGGGGGTCCGAAGTTCCACGCGCCGGACGCCTCCTCGCCCCGCGACAGCACCTCCTCGCCCCGCGACAGCACCTCCTCGCCCCGCGACAGCACCTCCTCGCCCGGCGACGCAGCGTCCTCGCCCCGCGCGAGCGCCTCGGCGAGGCGCAGGTAGCCGCCGAGCGGGCTGAGCACGTGCTGCCACGGACGCACCGCGCCGGGATTGCGAACCTGCAGCGGCTCGCCGCTCTCGACCGCGCGGACGGCGTCCGGCACGAGCCTGTCCTCACCCCAGTCGCCTCCCCCGATGACGTTGCCGGCGCGCGCTGTGCCGAGCCGCGGCGAGCCCTCGCCCGCGAAGAATGAACGTCGGTAGGCGCGGGCGACGAGCTCGGCGCACGCCTTGGAGCTCGAGTACGGATCGGAGCCGCCGAGCGGATCGCCCTCGACGAAGCGCCGCGAGCCGCCGCCGGGATTCTCGTAGCACTTGTCCGAGGTGACGAGCACGACCGCGAGCACGTCATCGCCCGCCTGGCGAACGGCCTCCAGGACGTTGACGGTGCCCATCACGTTCACCTCGTAGGTCATCGCCGGGTCGCGCAGCGAGCGCCTGACGAGCGGCTGGGCGGCCAGGTGCATGACCACCTCGGGACGCGCTGCGCGCAGTGCCTCCAGCACAGCGCCGGCGTTGCGCACATCGACCTCGAGCTCGCGCATGTGCGTGCCGACGTCGGCCAGCTCATACAGCGACGGCCGCGTCGGCACGCCGCGTGCCAGGCCGGTCACCTCGGCGCCCAGCGACTGCAGCCACAGCGACAGCCATGCGCCCTTGAAGCCCGTGTGGCCGGTCACGAGCACCCGCCGGCGCATCCAGAAGTCGGGGTCGATCTCCACGAGGGCGGGTATCTTCACGTAATCGCCACGCCGCCCGCCCGCACCCCGTCGGACCCGGCCGTTCCGGCTGCGCCCGCACGCGCGGAGATCCTCGACATCCCACTGGCGATCTCCGACTACGACGAGGTGATCGACTGGATGCAAGCCATGATCGCTGCGGGGGCCCGCGGCTACGTGACAGCCGCGGCGGTCAATCTCGTGATGTGCGCGCGCGAGGATCCGCAGGCGCGCGCGGCCACGCTCGGGGCCACGCTCGCGGTGCCGGACGGCCAGCCGCTGGTGTGGGCGCTGCGCGCGCTCGGCCACACCCGTGCCACGCGCATCTACGGCCCGGACCTGATGGCGCGCTTCTGCGCGCGGGCCGCGCGCACCGGCACGCCGATCTACCTGTACGGCGGACGTACGCCCGAGGCGCTCGCGCTGCTGGAAGCTCGCCTGCGCGAGCGCTTCCCGGGCCTGCGAATCGCGGGTGGCTTCTCGCCGCCGTTTCGCGCGCTCAGCGCCGAGGAGGAGCAGGACGTGGTCGCCGCGATCGACGCGTCGGGCGCCCAGGTCGTGTGGGTCGGCACTGGACAGCCAAAGCAGGAGAAGTGGATGCTCGCGATGCGGCCCCGCCTGGCCGCCCCGTTGCTCGTCGGTGTGGGCGCCGCCTTCGACTTCCACGCGGGTCTCGTCCCACAGGCTCCGGGCTGGATGCAGCGCAGCGGCCTGGAGTGGGCCTACCGCCTATCGCGCGAGCCACGGCGCCTGTGGCGACGCTACGCGCGCTACAACCCGCTGTTCGTGGCCGGCTTCGCGCGGCAGTACCTGCGCGAGCGCCGCACAGGCAAAAGCAGCAAAACCAGCGCTGTTTAGACAACCGCACGCGCGCGCCTGCGGAGCCAAATGAGCAAAAACAGCATCGTTTAGCGTCGTTTAGCGTTATTTAGCGATACCGCCTGCCGCTAACCTCCAAACCCGATGATGGATTCGAAAAGCACAGCCGACGTCGCCGTCGTCGGCCTTGGCCGCGTCGGCTTGCCGCTGGCGCTGTCATTCGCCGATCGTGACCTCGATGTCATTGGCATCGACAACGACGCTGTCCGCCTGGGGTCGGTGCGCGATGGCACGATGCCCTTCCAGGAGACCGGCGCGCAGCCGCTGCTCGACCGCGTGCACGCCAACGGCCGGCTGTCACTGTCCGAACGCGTGGCGGACGCCGCCCGCGCGCGCCAGATCGTGATCACGCTGGGCACCCCGTCGTTCTCGCATATCGAGATCGACATGCGCGACATCCGTTCGGCGCTGGACGACCTGCTGGGTGTGCTGGCGCCCGGGCACTCGCTGATCCTGCGCTCGACGGTCGCGCCTGGAACGACGGAGTTCGTGGCCGGCTACCTGGCCAAGCACCGTGGCTTTCAGATCGGCGAGGACGTGTTCGTGGCGCATGCGCCGGAGCGAATCGCGGCGGGCCGGTTCTTGGAGGAGATCGACACGTTGCCGTGCATCATCGGCGGCGTGGGCGCGCGCTCGGGGGAGGTGGTGGGCGAGCTGTTCGGCGCGTTCGAGGCGCCGATCGTGCAGACGACCCCGGTGCAGGCGGAGCTGGCGAAGATCTGGACGAACATCCTGCGCTACGCGAACTTCGCGCTGCCGAACCTGCTGATGATGGATTGCGAGCGCTACTCCGCCAACGTGTTCGAGGTG
The DNA here is from genome assembly GCA_050012835.1 of Solirubrobacteraceae bacterium. Lineage (GTDB taxonomy): Bacteria > Actinomycetota > Thermoleophilia > Solirubrobacterales > Solirubrobacteraceae > Palsa-744. The sequence goes on from JBEKGK010000040.1 coordinate 25,888, forward strand.
ATCGACCTGATCAACCGCGATTATCCGCGCGGCGGCATCGCGCAGCCGGGCTTCACCGCGGGCACGTGTCTGCGCAAGGACTTCACCTTCTCGGAGGAGCGCTCGGTGGCCCCGGGCATGCTGTTGGCGGTCTCGCGCGTGAACGAGTCGGTGCCGCTGTTCCTGCTCGAGGGCGCCAAGCGACGTCTGGGATCGCTGGCCAACCGCAAGATCGCGGTGCTCGGGTTGGCGTTCAAGGCGGACACCGACGACGAGCGCGACTCGCTCGCGCACAAGCTGATCCGGCTGCTGGAGCGGGAGCTGGCCGACGTCGCCGTGCACGATCCGCATGTGGCCACGCCGACGGTGTCCTTCGAGGAGGCGCTCGACGGCGCTGAGATGGTCGTTGTGGCTGCCAACCACTCGGAGTTCAGGGACCCGCGGGCGCTCGCCACGATCGTCGAGCGCGCCGCCGGCGACTGCCTGGTCGTGGATCCGTGGAACTGCTGGGGCGCGGCCCAGGTGTTCGCGTATGCCTCCGAGCTCCTCGCCC
>JBEKGK010000041.1:0-26394 GCA_050012835.1 Solirubrobacteraceae bacterium
GGCCGAGCAATACTCCTGGCTCAACCGGATCGTGGCCGTCGGCACCGGCCACAGGATCCCCGAGGGCCCCATCTACGACGTCTACGAGGTCCTGTAAGGGAGCACACTGCAACGCGCGTTGGCCACCCCAGCCTAAGCGCCGCAATCAGAGCACGAAGCACCCCTGCTTCCGTTCAGCGACGAGCATCTCGCCGCTCTGCGAGGCTTCCCCGCCTTGCGCGGAAAGCAGGTGCGTTCGTCGTAGCCAGCGACACGCCCGAGTTGGACAACGAGCACCACCCCGAGCCGACGCCGGCCGTGCGCTGGCTCTCCACACCAAAGCAGCAGGCTGTCGGCTCGGATGCCAATCTCAGGTCCACGGTCTGTCTCGGAGCCAACCGTCGCCAGACCGGCTGGACCGACGCCAAGCGAGCTTCCGCTGTCGGGCCGTCTACGCTCGAAGGATGGACATCCTCGACGCCCTTGGGCTACCCAGCCGCCTGTGGCCGCGGCTGGTCGCGGCCATCGTCGCCGCGACGATCATGCTGTTTCCGCACGCGGCCAGCGGCGTGTTTCGCGACGCGCTTGACGCCCGCGCCGCGCAGGTCACCGCGCTCCTCGAGAAGGTCTTCCGTCCCATGCTCGCGCGGGCTCAACGGCACAGCGCAGCAGTCGACGCCGCCCGCCCGCCGGGATCGCTGGGGTCCAATTTGGGGTCCAAAGTGAGCGCAACTCCTGGGCACTCAGCTACACTCAGCCCCAGTAATCATCGGGGTTGAGCACCCGTAGCTACCAGACCTCTCGGGCTGGGGGCCGGGCGGTCGCAGGTTCAAATCCTGTCTCCCCGACAGGGGTGCTTACTCGGCGCGCTCCCGCATCAGCTTCTTGTACGCGTCGGCCACCAGCGGCACCCGCAGGCGCGGGGCGCGGCGCATGACCCAGAACGCCGCGCGCATCTGTGGGCGGTCGACGGCCACGACCGGCTTGCCGCGCTCGGCGGCGCGCACGATCGCGCGGGCGACGTAGTCAGCGGACATGGCCTTCTCGGGCGTCACGCCGCCGGTCGGCCCCCACTCGTGCTCCTCGCCCAGCTGATCGGTGTTCACGTCGCCGGGGCACACGACCGTCGCGCGCACGCCGCTTCCGGCGAGCTCGTGGACGAGCACCTCGCCCAACCCGACCATCGCCCACTTGCTCGAGCAGTAGGACGCGTAGGAGGGGCCGCCGATCAGCCCGAGCTCGGAGGACACGAGCACGATGCGGCCGTAGCCCCGCTCACGCATGCCTGGCAGCACGCCCTGCGCGAGCCAGATGGCGGCGCCCACGTGCAGGCGGTAGCTCTGCTCGAAGTCCGCCGGCGTCACGTCCTCGACGAAGTCGCGGCGCAGCACGCCCGCGCAGCTGATCAGCACGTCGATCGGGCCGAGCGCCGCGGCCACCTCGGCGACCGCGCGCGCGCACTCCGCCGGGTCGGTGAGATCCGCCGCGACCGCATGGTGCTTGCCGTCCAGCTCCTTGGCCGCGTCGGCCAGCAGCTGCGCGTTGCTCGCCACCAGGCCTACCTGCGCGCCAAGCGAGGCGAAGCGGCGCGCGGTCGACAGGCCGATGCCGCGAGACGCTCCTGTCACCAGGACCGTCTTGCCCGCGAATGCCGAGCTCATTGAAGCCGTCCCGACGCCTCCGCCGCAGCTTCGGCTTCCTGCAACTGGCGCTCCACCAGGTCCAGGCCGGCCGTCCAGAAGCCCGGGTCGGCCAGATCGACCCCGACGATCGCGCCGAGCTCCTCCGGCGTGCGCGAGCCGCCCGCGGCGAGCATCTCCAGATAGCGGGGCACGAGCTCCGGGCCCGTCTGCTCGTAGCGCTCGTACACCGACAGCGCGAGCAGCTGCCCGTACGCGTACGCGTACACGTAGCCGGGGCTGCCGATGAAGTGCGGGATGTAGGACCACCACGTGCGGTAGCCCTCGGTCAGCTCGATCGAGTCGCCGAGCATCTCCGACTGGCTCTCCGCCCACAGCTCGCCCAGGCGCTCCACCGAAAGCTCTCCCTGCTCGCGCCTGTTCGTATGCACGAGATCCTCGAAGCGGTTCATCGCCACCTGGCGGAAGACCGTGGCGATCGTGTCCTCGAGGTTCTCCGCCAGCAGCGCCAGGCGCGAGGCCGGCGTCGAGTCCTCCTCCAGCAGGCGTCCGAACACGATCGTCTCGCCGAACACCGACGCGGTCTCGGCGAGCGTCAGCGGCGTGCTCTGATGGAAGACCCCCTGGCGGGCGGCGAGCGCGAAGTGCACCCCATGGCCGAGCTCGTGCGCGAGCGTCAGCACGTCGCGCCGGCGCGCGGTGTAGTTGAGCAGCACGTACGGGAACACCGACGGCACCGCCGCCGCGCAGAAGGCGCCGCCGCGCTTGCCCGGCCGCACCGGCGCGTCGATCCGGCGCTCGTCGAAGAAGCGCTTGGCCAGCGCGCCCAGCTCGGGCGAGAACGACGAGTAGCAGTCGAGCACGATCTCGCGCGCCTGCGCGAACGGGTAGCTGACCTCGTCCTCGATGACCGCCGCCATGCGGTCGTAGTCCGCCAGCCGCTCCACGCCCAGCAGCCTCGCCTTCAGCCGATACCAGCGGCGGGGGATCTCATAGCGTCCACGAACCGCCTCGATCAGTGCGCGCACGGACTCGTCGCTGGCCTCGTTGGCGAGGTTGCGCGCCGCCAGCCAGTGCGGATAGCTGCGCAGGCGATCGTCGGTGGCCTTGTCCGCGAGCAGCGTGTTGAACAGGAACGCGCGCGTGCGCAGCCCCGGGGCCAGGGCGGCGGTGACGGCCTCGGCGGTTGTGCGCCGAACCTCGGGGTCGGCGAGAGAGAGACGACTGAGCGCGACGTCCAGCGCGACCTTTTCGCCGCCCGCGTCGCCCGAACCACCGCCGCCCGCGTCGCCCGAACGACCGCCGCCCGCGTCGCCCGGTCCCCCGCCGCCTGCAGCCGGCGACTCGCCTGTAGCCGGGAGGGTGACCTCGATCGCAGAGGTGAGCTCCTCGAACAGCCGCGTCCACGCGCTCGCGCCGGTCAGCGACTTCTCGGTGAGGATCTTCTCCTCGGGCTCGCTCAGCAGGTGCTCGCGATAGCGGCGCACGTTGCGCAGGTGGTGGGCGCAGAAGTCCAGGCCCTCGCCCGCCAGCAGCGCCTCGGCGCGCTCGTCTGCAAGCGCCGCCCACTCCAGCTCGAAGAACAGCAGCGTCGTCTGAATCGCCGTCTCCTGCTCCTGCACGCTCTGCAAGAGCGCGCCGTTGGCGGGATCGGCGGTGTCGGTGGAGAAGCGCAGCGCCGCGTAGTAGCCAGCGCGAGCGACGAGCTCGTAGATGGCGGCCAGCTCGCTCATCGCCTCGCGCAGCCCCGCGCTGTCGAGCTCGTCCAGCTTGCCCGCGTAGCTCGTCGCAAATGCCTGCGCACGCGCCAGCGCGTCGCTCAGGCGCCGCTCGACGCCAGCCTCGCCCTCACCCTCGACCAGTGGCTCGAGGTCCCACGCGGGGGCCTGTTGGCCGATCTCCGATCGGTCGGGATCGGTGGGCTCGGCGGGTACTGTGGCGGCCATCGCCACGGCAGCTTAGCTGCCAGCCCGCGCGGGCCGGCGGCGGCCCAGCGGGCAGGCCGCGCGGCTACTCGCTTGCCAGCGCGCCCAGCACGTCCAGGCGCGCGGCCCTGCGCGCCGGCAGCTGCGCCGCGAGCACGCCGGCGAGCCCGGCGGCGATCAGCAGCACGACGAGCGTGCCCACGGGTATCGAGAGCACGTAGCCGGAGCCCGACAGCGCGAACGTCGTGACGAGGACCGCCCCCACAACACCGATCACCAGGCCGAGGACACCGCCGATCATCGCGGTGATCAGCGACTCGTAGCGGATCATCTGGCGGATCTGCCGGCGCGAGGCGCCGATCGCGCGCATCATCCCGAGCTCGTGTGTGCGCTCGTAGATCGAGAGCACCAGGGTGTTGACGATCCCGAACAGCGAGACGAGCACCGACAGCGCGAGCAGCACGTACACGAGCAGCAGCAACTTGTTGACTTTGTTGTTCTCTTCCTGCGTGTACTGCGCCGCCGTCTGCGCGTGCGCCTGCGGGAAGCCTGCGTGCAGCAGCGCGTCGACGCTGTCGTGCACCTGTGTGCCGTTCGCGCCGGGGGCATAGGAGATGAAGTCCACGCCGTCTTCGCGCTGCCCGAACGCCGACAGCGCCAGCGAGCGCGAGATCGTCAGGTTGGAGAACAGGCCGATCGCTTCTTCCTTGATGATGCCCCGCACCGTCAGCGTCACCTGGTGGCCCGAGGCGCTCAGCACGAGCAGGCGTTGCCCGACCCGCAGGTGGTGGGCGCTCGCGAATTTCTTCGACAGGATCGCGCCGTCCTGGCCGAGCGCCGCGAGCGCCGCCGCCGAGCCGTGTTCCCATTCGACTTTGTACATCGCGCCGAACGACGCCGGTTCGATCGCGGTGACCGGGCTCTTTTCGGCGATCACGGGCGCGCCCGGCTGGGACAGGTCCCGCACCCTGCCCTTGGTGAAGGCGATCGCGGTGACGCTTGAGACACCGTGGATCGAGCGCAGCGCGGGCGCGATCGCCCCCGGTATGCCGCCTTCGCCGGTGCGCGTGTTCTGCACGATCAGGTTGCCGGCGAACGAGCGGTTGACCGCCTGGTCGATCGTCGCCTTCGTGCCCGCGGCGAGCACCGAGATGAACGCGACGAGCCCGAGCCCCACGGTCAGGGCGAGCGCGGTCACCAGCGTGCGGCCCGGCTGACGGATGGAGTTCTCCCGCGCCAGGTGCCCGGTGATGCCGCGCCAGCTCACGAGCAGCCCGATCGCGCGGCCGAGCGCGGGGATCACGCGGTAGCGATGCCTACCGGCGCCTCTGACGAGGCGTGCCAGCTGCACCATCACATAGACGGAGAAGACCACGAACAGGATCGGCGCGATGCCCGCGCCGAGCAGCAGCCCGAGGAGCACGAAGACGGACGCGAGGATCCCTACGCGCATGAGCACGACGCGCTCGGTCACCTCGCGCGGCGGGATCTGCACGCCCTCGCGCATCGCCGCCATCGGCGGCACACGCGTCGCGCGCAGCGCCGGGAAGAAGCCGGCGAGCATGGTGATGACGATGCCGACGCCCAGCGAGACGATCACGGTGCGCGTCTCCAGGACCGTGCCGTTGTCGGGCAGGTCGGCGCCGAACGCCTTGAACAGCCCATCGAGCGCCGGCGCGAGACCGATCCCGGCGAACAGCCCGACGGCCGATCCCGCGACGCCCAGCAACAGCCCTTCCTCGACCACCGAGCGCATGAGCTGCCCGCGCGAGGCGCCGAGCGTGCGCAGCAGCCCGAACTCGCGCGTGCGTTGGGCGACGGTGATCGAGAAGGTGTTGAAGATGATGAACGCGCCGACGACGAGCGCGACGTAGGCGAAGACGAGCAGGAACGTGCGCAGGAAGCCGAGCTTTTCTTCCAGTTCGGAGGTCTGGTTGGCGGCTTCCTGAGCGCCCGTGCGCACGATCAGCGTCGTCGGCAGCGCCGCGCGCACGCGCGCGGCCAGCTGTTCCGGGGAGATGCCGGGGTTTGCGGCGACGTTGATGCCGTCGTATTCGCCGGGTTCGCCGGCTATGTACTGAGCCTGGGCGGGCAGGACCAGCGCGACGCTCGCGCCGCCGAAGGATTCGCTGCCCGCGAACTTCGCGATCCCGGCGATCGTGTAGCTCCGCGCCGGCGCGCTGCCGGCGATCACGAGATGCTGTCCGAGCCCGAGGTGATCGCGCTGCGCGGTCGCCTGGTCGATCGCGACCTCGTCTTCGGCATTCGGCAGGTGCCCCTGCACGGCGGTGAATGCCTCGAAGCGCGGCGGCTGCACCGCGTTGACGAGCGACGGCGCGGTGCTCGAGATCCGTTTGCCGCTCGTCGTCAGCAGCGTCGCCCGCGTGGAGATCGACGCGGAGGCCGCCGCCACGCCGGGCACCGCGCGCACGCGGGCGAGCGTCGCTTCTCTGATCGGATAGGTCTGCGATTCGCTTCCGTGACCGAGCGTTTCCCGGGCGGTGACGACGACGGCCTTGTCTTTGTAAGCGCTGCCGAAGACTTCCGCGAAGGCGTGGTTGATCGTGTCGGTGAGGATGTACGTGCCCGCCATCAGCGCCACCCCGAGCACGATCGCGATTCCCGTCAGCAGCGCCCGGACCTTGCGCTGGGCAAAGCCGCGGAGCACCAGCTTGTTCATCAGCCGATCGCCTTCATCAGGTCGAGCGCCTGCTCGGCGCTCGCCGCCTCGCCGTCGTGCACGATCTTGCCGTCGGCCAGCAGCAGCAGCCGGTCGGCGAACGATGCCGCGTGTGCGTCGTGGGTGACCATCACGACGGTCTGCCCGAAGTCGTCGACCGCATGGCGCAGCAGCTGCAGCACATCGCCAGAGGATTTCGAGTCGAGGTTGCCGGAGGGCTCGTCCGCGAACACCACCGCCGGGCGCGAGATCAGCGCGCGCGCCACGGCCACGCGCTGCTGCTGCCCGCCCGAGAGCTCGGCCGGACGGTGGCTGAGCCGATCGCGGATGCCGACGGTGTCGACGAGGCGATCGAACCACTCCCTGTCGGGCTCGCGACCGGCGATCGACAAGGGCAACAGGATATTCTCCTCGGCGTTCAGCACGGGCAGCAGGTTGAAGGTCTGGAAGATGAAGCCAACGCGGTCGCGCCGCAGTTGCGTGAGCGCGCGATCGTCGAGCGCGGTGAGCTCGACGCCGGCGATGCGCACGGTGCCCGAGGTCGGACGATCGAGCCCGGCAAGGATGTGCATGAGCGTCGACTTGCCCGATCCCGACGGGCCCATGATCGCCGCGAAGCGGCTCGCGGGGAAGTCGACCGTCACGCCCGTGAGGGCATCCACCGCCGCTTCGCCCGTCCCGTAGCGGCGGGACAGATCCTGCGCCTCGACGATGTTCTGGTGACCGTCATGGGCGGCTGAGACGTCCACTGCCGCGCAGTTTAGGGACGATGCCCGGCGCGCACATGGGCGCTCCCGCGACCACGAGATCTGAGCATGCTCACGCGTCCATCGTGCGCGTGCGCCAGGCGCCGAGCGCAAGGAAGACGACGATCCATCCGAGCGCGACGATCACGGCGGTGCCCGTCGACATCGTCACGGTCGCTCCGCCTCGCGGGCCGTGGCCGCCGTCATTGAGGCTGATCGGGCTGAAGTGCGCGACCGCCTGGCTGAGGATCAGCTTGCGCGAGCTGCCGAGCGATTCGATGTTTTCGAGGATGCGGCTCGCGATCAGCTGCCAGCCGATCAGCACCGTCAGCGCGGCCGGCCGCGAGCCGACGAGCGAGGAGAAGCCGACGGCCACCACGCACACGATGCCGGTGGAGAACAGCGTGAACAGCAGCCCGTTGATCACGAGCGCGCCGCCGGGGGTGGGCGTCCCCGAGGCCAGCGCATAGGTCCCGACCAGCGTCAACGCATATCCGGCCAGGACCACCAGCCAGCACAGGCCGAGCGCCGCCGGGACGCGCGAGCCGAACAGCGCGACGCGCGAGCGCCCGGTCACGACGAGATCGCGGAAGACTCCCGCCGCGAGATCGCCGGCGCCTCCGTCGGTGCCGATCATGATCGCGGCCAGCGGCCCGAAGAAGACGGCGAGCACCCGCATCGCGTCCGTGTAGCCGCTGATGCCGCCAGCCGGCGAGTGTTCAGCCGGGCTCGAAGAGTGCTGTACGGCCTTGACGATGAAGAAGATGAGCACCGGTGCGAGCACGAGCACAAACGCCCAGATGAGCGTGCCGCGCTTCTTGCGCAGCTTCAGGAAGTCGGCTCCGACCATCCGGATCGCGATCGCGGGATTCATGCCTTCACCGCCTCGGGAACGAGGTCGGCGTCGAGCCGCGAGGTGACCTGCAGGAAGCGCTGCTCGAGGCTGTGGCGGACGGGCTCCAGGCGCGTGACGCCCACCCCGGCCCCGACGAGCGCCGCGTTGATCTGCGCCGCCGTCTGCGGCTCCCCGGACAGCACCACGCGAATTCCCTCGTCATCCGGGCGCGCCTCGGCCACCAGCTCGCTCGCGTTGAGGAGGCCCAGCGCCCGATCCTGATCGTCGACGCCCACGATCAGCTCGTGGCGCGCGCCGCCGCCGGCGGCGAGATCGGCGATCGCGCCCTGCGTGACGATCTTGCCGCGGTCGACGATCGCCGCCGCATCGCACGTCTTTTCGACCTCGTCGAGCAGGTGCGAGGAGATGAAAACGGTCCGCCCCTCCTGCTCGACCATCGCGCGGATCATTTCGCGGAACTCCTGGATGCCGGCCGGGTCGAGTCCGTTGGTGGGCTCGTCGAGGATCAGCAGCAGCGGATCGGCCAGCAGGCAGCGGGCGACGCCGAGTCGCTGGCGCATGCCCATGGAGTAGCTCTTGACCTTGTCGCCCGCGCGCTCGGACAGGCCGACGCGCGCCAGCGCCGGGTCGATCCGGTCCCACGTCTCCGGCCCGCGCACGGCGGACACGATCCTCAGGTTCTCGCGCCCGGTGAGGTGCATGTGAAAGCGCGGCTCCTCGACGATCGCGCCGACGCGCTGCAGCGCCTGCGCGCGCTCGGCCGGCACGGGATGGCCCAGCAGGTGCATGGTGCCGGCGCTCGCGTGCGTGAGACCGAGCAGCGTGCGGATGATCGTCGTCTTGCCGGCGCCGTTAGGGCCGAGGAAGCCGAACGCGCAGCCGCGCGGCACCTGCAGGTCGATGCCGTCGAGCGCCGTGCGCTCGCCGAAGCGCTTGGTCAGGCCGGCGGTCTCGATCGCCGGCTGTGAGGAGCTTGGATCCATCAGCTACCCATTGTTATCGGCAGGAGCCCGTCCATCCAATCAGGGATTGCCCTTAGGGTCCGTCCAGGCTCACAAGTCTTCTCTGTACAGCCCAGCGGCTGAGCTCGTGGCGGCTGGAGAGCTGCAGCTTGCGCAGCACCGCCGACACGTGCGCCTCGACCGTCTTGACCGAGATGCCGAGGCTTTGAGCGACCTCCTTGTACATGTACCCGCGCGCGATGTGGCGCAGCACCTCACGCTCGCGCGGCGTCAGCTGGTCGAGCTCGCGATCCTCGGCCGCCCGCTGGTCGGCATTCAAGCTGCCGGCGCCGGCGTCCTGCGCGAACGCATCGAGCACGAAGCCCGCCAGCCGCGGCGAGAAGACCGCGTCGCCGCCGGCCACCCTGCGCACGGCCTCCGCCAGCTCGGCCGCGGAGATCGTCTTCGTCACATACCCGCGCGCCCCCGCGCGGATCACCGCGATCACGTCCTCGGCCGCATCCGACACCGACAGCGCCAGGAAGCGCACCGCCGCGCACTCCTCGCCCACGCGCGTGATCACCTCGACGCCGCCGCCGTCAGGCATGTGCACGTCCAGCAGCACCACGTCCGGCAGCTGCTCGCGGATGACCGACACGGCCTCCTCCACGGTGCCGGCGTCGCCGACCACCGACAGCTCCGCCCCAAGCTCGGCGCGCACGCCCGACCGGAATAGATGGTGATCGTCGACAATCACCACACGCGGCTTGGAGCTCACGCGCTCGGCCCCAGCTTCGCGCGCAAGCTCACGCGTCGTGCCGCCTCGCGCGCAAGCTCACGCATCCGGCTGCTCCGCGCGCAGGCTCACGCGCTCGACCCCCGCTCCATCACGAGCTCGACCTCGGTGCCCTCGCCCGGCCGGCTGTGCACGGCGGCGCGACCCTGATGACGCTCCATGCGCCCGATGATCGAGTCGCGCACGCCGCGGCGGTCAGCCGGAATCGCGTGCGGATCGAAGCCCACGCCGCGGTCGCGGACGAATACCTCGACCCGATCGGGCTCCACCTCCGCATACAGGTCCACGCGCTCGCTGCTCGCGAACTTGGCAGCATTGGTCATCGCCTCGCGCGCAGCCTGGACCACCGCCTCCAGCCTCCCGTTGAGCGGCCCGTCGCCGACCGTCACCACCTCGATCGGCACCCTGTGCAGCTCCTCGACCTCCGCCGCCGCGCGCTCGAGCGCCGTCGCCACGCTGTCGCCCTCACCACGGTCCGGGCGCTTCAACAGCCAGCTGCGGAGCTCCCGCTCCTGCCGGCGCGCCAGCCCGGCGACCTCCCTGGGGTCGCCGGCGCGCTTCTGGATCAGCGCCAGCGTCTGCAGCACCGAGTCGTGCAGGTGCGCCGCCAACTCCGCCCGCTCCTGCTCGCGGATGCGCGCCGCGCGCTCGAACGACAGGCTGCGGCCCAGACGAACAACCCACGGCCCCATCACGAGGCCGAGCACCGTCGCGATGATCGCCACCGCCCAGATCGCCTTGCCGAGGCTGTGCTGGACGCCGATGGCGTGTAGCAGCGCGGCCGAGGCGAACGCGACCAGCAGGGCGCCAGTGATCAGACGGGGGGCGTCAAGCTGGCTGGGACGACGCAGGTACTCTCGCAGCGTCCTGCGCCGGCTCTGGCCCGATCCGCCCGCCACGACGGTCGGCCGCCACAACAGCGCCATCCCACAGATGCCGAGAACCAGCGGCCACAGACCCTCGCCGACGTGGGAGCCGCTCAGGTGCACGCCGGCGAACAGAGCCGCCACCGCCACGACGATCAGACCGCGGCCGATGCGGCGACGAAGGGGCGAGCCGGCGGGCGCTCGGGACTGCCCGGCCGGTGCTTGGGCAGAAGCCATCGATCAATGATGCCAGCGAAACCCACGCCGGAGATAAGGGATCACCCCTACGCCGCGGGCTCGCCACGCGCACGCCGAGAGGCGGCCGGCAGGCCGCCCCATAAAAAGATGTATGACGTCCTCAGGGCTCCTCGGCCTGCATCGCCTTGACCTGCTCCTCGAGCGCGCCCATCACCGCGGGGTCGCGCAGCGTGGTCACGTCGCCGAGCGCGCGGCCCTCGGCGATGTCGCGCAGCAGGCGGCGCATGATCTTGCCCGAGCGCGTCTTGGGCAGATCCTCGGTCCAGATGATGCGCCTCGGGCGCGCGAACTTGCCGATGCGCTCCGCGACCGTCTCGCGGATGCCCTCGACCGTGCGCTCGTCGCCCTCCAGCCCGCCCTGGAGCGTGACGAACGCGACGATCGCCTGTCCGCTGTCCTCGTCGTGCTGGCCGATCACCGCCGCCTCGGCGACGTCCGGATGCGCCACGATCGCCGACTCGACCTCGGCGGTCGAGAGCCTGTGACCGGACACGTTGACCACGTCGTCGATGCGCCCGATCACCCACAGGTAGCCGTCGCGGTCACGGCGGGCGGCGTCGCCGACGAGGTAGGTCTCACGGCCGAAGCGCTCGAAGTAGGCCGCGATGAAGCGCTCCTCCTCCTTGTACAGCGTGCGCAGCATCGACGGCCACGGCTGGGTCAGCACCAGCAGGCCCTGGCCTTCCTCGATCGGCTCGCCGGTGGACTCGCTCACCACCGCCGCCTGCACCCCCGGGAACGGCTGCGTGGCCGACCCCGGCTTGGTCGCCGTGATCCCCGGCAGCGGTGTGATCATGATCGCTCCGGTCTCCGTCTGCCACCACGTGTCCACGATCGGACAGCGTTCACCGCCGATCACCTTGTGGTACCACAGCCACGCCTTCGGGTTGATCGGCTCGCCGACGGAGCCGAGCAGACGCAGGCTCTTCAGATCGTGCTTGTTCGGCCACTCGGCGCCCCACTTGATGCACGCGCGGATCGCGGTCGGCGCGCAGTACAGGATCGTGACGCCGTAGCGCTCGACGATCTCCCACCAGATCCCCTTGTGGGGATAGTCCGGCGCGCCCTCCCACATGACCGACGTCGTGCCGTTGCACAGCGGCCCGTAGACGATGTAGGAGTGCCCCGTGACCCAGCCGACGTCGGCGGCGCACCAGTACACGTCTGACTCCGGCCTCAGATCGAACACATAGCGGTGCGTCGCCGCCACGCCCGTCAGATAGCCGCCGGTGGTGTGCAGGATCCCCTTCGGCTTGGCGGTCGATCCGGACGTGTAGAGGATGTACAGCGGGTGCTCCGCGTCCAGCGGCTCGGCCGGGCACACCGGATCCGCGGCCGCGACGATCTGCTCGTAATAGACGTCGCGCCCCTCCCGCATCTGGCACGGCGTGCCCTTGCTCTGGACCACCACGATCTTCTCGAGGCTCTCCAGGCCATCCATGTGCTCGTCGACACGGTCCTTGACCGGCGCCGTCTTGCCCTTGCGCGCCGCGCCGTCGACCGTGATCAGCACCTTCGCCTCGGAGAACTCCATGCGCTCGCGCACCGCCTCCGCGGAGAAGCCGCCGAAGACCACGTTGTGCGGGGCGCCGATGCGCGCGCACGCGAGCATCGCCACGGCCACCTCGGGGATCATCGGCAGGTAGATCCCCACCACGTCGCCCTTGCGCACGCCGAGATCCTTCAGCGCGCTGGCGAAGCGTTCGACGTCGCCGAGCAGCTCCGCGTAGGTGATGTCGCGCTCCTGGCCGTCCTCGCCGCGCCAGTGGAACGCGACACGCTCCCCCCTGCCCGCGATCACGTGGCGATCCAGGCAGTTGTAGGAGACGTTGAGCGTGCCGCCGGTGAACCACTTGTAGAACGGGGGATCGTCGTCGTCGAGCACCCTGCTCCACTTCTGAAACCAGTCGAGCTCCCCAGCCTGGGCGGCCCACCACGCGAGCGGATCGGCTGCCGCCCGCTCGTACACCGCCGGATCGTTCAGCAGCGCGTGCTCTGCGAACTCGGCGGGAGGGTCAAACGTCTCCACGCCCAGGAGCGATGCGAGCTCTCCGTCGAGCTGCTCGCCTGCGACCGCTTCGCGTTCACTCGACACGGCACTCCCCTCCTCTGGCTCGAAGTCACGGACTTCCGACGGGACATTCTTCCACCGGCGCGCCCGCCGCGAACGAGCAGCTCAGCCGCGGCCGCCGCGCTTGCGCCGGCGCTTGCGCGTGCCGGCGCCGCCCGCCGGCAGCACGGGCGCGGGCGCCGCGACCGCGGGCGCGGGCACGGGCGCGGGCGTGTTGCTCGCCGCCGGGCGTCCGCCGCCCCTCCGTTCGGCGCGCAGCTGCGCCTGCGAAGGCCACGGCCGCGCCTCTCCGGCGGACCAGGCCGGCGGCTCCCCCTTTGGCCAGCGCCCGATGAACAGGACGCCGGTGATCACCAGCCACAGCGCCGGCACCACCTGCAGGTCGGCACCACCGATCGGGAAGAACAGCAACAGCGCGGAGAAGCTGCCGAGCACCGACATCCACAGCGGCAGCAGCCCTACTCGAACGGTGTTCACCAGCACGCCGATCATGCCCGCGGCGAGCGCGATGCCGGCGAGCGGGCCGAGCACTCCGACGATCAGGTTCGCGCTGCTGCCCGTGGTCGACTGTTCAAACGCGTGGACCGAGAAATCGTGGCCGACCGCGAAGTTGTGGGCGATGATCGCGCTCGACACCTGGCGCACGACGCTCAGCACCGCGAACGCGATCCCGCCATACAGCACGAGCGGGCGCGCGAGCTTCCACGAGTGCGGGCGGCGAAACACGACGGCGTCACAGAACAGCAGCAGCACCAGCACCAGCGCGGCGACCGAAAGCGCCGCGATCACGCTCCCGGAGATCAGCCCAAAGCCGTTGTGGCTCAGGTATTTCAACTCGGCGGTGGCTGGGCTCCGCGCCGGGTCGGCCACGCCGGAGAGCGCCGGCCCGAGGCCCTGGAGCAGGCCGACCGTGGGTCCGCCGTTGAGCGTCTTGAAGACGATGATCGCGCTCAGCAGGTACAGGAAGCCGCCCGCGAACGCCGGCACCGCGAGCCGGTTGCGACTCGCTTCCTCGCTGGCGACCTGCTCGCGTATCTCGGCTGCAGAGGGCATGAGCAGGGCAGTCTATGATGCGGGCATGGAAAGCGGTGGACTCGGAGACCTGTTCGGCGACCCCGAGGAGCTCCAGCGGCGGCTGGCGGAGTTCGCTGAGCAGATGCAGGGCAACCAGCGCCTCGTGTGGGCCGACAACGCGATCAAGCTCGCCGTCGACATGACCGTGGCGGCCGTCGCCAGGGTCAACGTCCAGGGCAACGCCGAGGCCCAGGCCGAGCAGATCCGCACCGTGATCGCACGCGTGTTCCCCGAGGCCGTCGCGCTCGTGCGCGAGGCCCGCGAGGGGCTCCAGTAGTCGAGCCGGCGCGTAAGCGCCGTCATCGACGGACTTTCGATCATCCCAGCCGGCGCGTAGCGCCGTCATGGACGTGCTTCATTCAGTAGGCGCCCGCGCGCTCGGCCTCGCGCTCGGCTTCGCGTGAGGCGCGCCCGGCGTACAGCACCTCTTTGAAGGAGCGGAAGCGGAAGATGAACACGACCGCGCCGAGCCCGACCAGGGCGGTGAACGCCGCAATCGTGATCTGCTGACCGACCGAGTACGCGGCCACCACGGCGGTGGGCGCGCTGGTGGCGAACACCTTCAGCAGCAGCGCCTGCTGCACGCCGAGGCCGCCGGGCGTGAACGGCACGGCGCCGGCCACCTGGTTGACGGCGAACACCAGCAGCACCTTGTCGACCGAGCCTCCCACCCTGAACGCGTCCAGCAGGAACCAGAAGGCGACGAAGCGGCATGTCCACGCGAGCGCCTGCAGCGCGGCGACTTCGCGCAGGTAGCGACGGCGATCGCTCAAGATCGTGACGCCCTGGCGCACACGCGCCCAGAACGCCTTCGCGCGCACCGACAGCAGCGCGAAGGCGACCACGCCGAGCACGCCCAGCACGGTGATCAGGAACAGCGTCAGGTGGAAGTGCTCGGCCAGGTATGAGATGTCGAAGGAGCTCAGTTTCGAGAAGTCCGGCGGCTTGGGAAAGACGCCCTGGGTGAACGCGAAGATCAGCACGAGCACGCCCACGCAGAAGTCGAAGATCGACTCGACGAAGAAGGCCGCTGCAACGGTTGGATAGCGCGAGCCGGGAATCGAGGAGCGGGTGAGGAACAGCTTGATCACGTCCCCGCCGCGCGCGGGCACGACGTTGTTGAAGCCGACCGCCGCGAAGTACGCGCCCCATACCCGCCGCCACTGGAAGGCGGCGGCCGGGTACGCGGCGCGCAGGCTGTTGAAGAAGCCGCGCGAGCGCAGCGTGAGGTTCAGCCCGAAGAAGACCAGCCCCAGCAGCAGCGCCCCCCAGTGCACCGCAGCGAGGTCTGACAAGAACTTTCCGGCGGCATCCAGGAACGAGCTGATGCTCTGGCCGATCGAGGTGGACGCTACGGGCGCGGTCACCCATCAAGCGTACGGCCCTGCCGCGGCCCGCACCTCGGGCGCCACGAGACGGCCGGCGTGGGCCGCGCAGATGCGCTACAACGATCAAATGGCGCCGCGCGGGTCCGCCCGGAAGGGCCTCACGATCGCGATCACCGGCCCGACCGGCGAGATCGGGCAGGCGGTCGTGGCCTCGCTGGAGCGCTCGCGCGAGGTTGCGTCGATCGTGGGCATGGCGCGCAGGCCGTTCGACCCGCGCGCGCGGGGCTGGAAGAAGGTCTCCTACAGGCGCGGGGACGTGCTCGACCGTGACGCGGTGCGGGAGCTCGTGCGCGACGCCGACGTGGTCGTGCACCTGGCGTTCATGATCATGGGCGGCGCCAAGGAGAGCCGGGAGGTCAACCTCGTGGGCTCGCGCAACGTGTTCGAGGCGAGCGTCTCAGCGGGCGCGAAGCGGCTGGTGTACGCCTCCTCGGTGGCCGCGTACGGCTTCCATGGCGAGAACCCGCAGCCGCTCACCGAGGAGGTACCTGCGCGCGGTACCGCCGCTCATTACTACTCAGCCCAGAAGGCCGAGGTCGAGGCGCTGCTCGAGACCACCCTCGCCGGCGCGGATACGGCCGGCTACGTGTTTCGGCCGTGCATCGTCGCCGGACCGCAGGCGCCGCTGCTGATCGACAGCCTGCCCTACACGCAGATCTCCGAGCGCCTGCCCGGGCCGGTTCTCAGCCTGCTCGAAGGGGTGCCGATCCTCAAGCCGGTGCTGCCCGACCCAGGCGTGCCCTTCCAGCTGGTGCACCACGACGACGTGGCCAGCGCGATGCGCGCGGCGGCGCTCGGGCGAGGAGCCCCCGGCGTGTACAACCTGGCCGGAGCCGGCCAGCTGACGGTCAAGCAGCTCGCGGAGGAGCTCGGCTGGTACTCGATTCCCGTCCCCGAGCTGGCGGTTGACGCGGCCGCGCAGATGATCGGACGCCTCGGCTTCCTGCCCGCGCAGGCGCAGTGGATCGCGGCGTTCCGTGAGCCGGTGATCATGAGCGCGAGCAAGGCGCGGCGCGAGCTCGGCTGGCGCCCGCGGCACGACGCGCTGCACACGCTGCGCGACACGATCAGCGCCACCCGCCTGGATCCGCTGATCCGCTGAGCCGGACAGGCGCCGAGGGCGCGGCGCCGGCGAACCCATACCTAGCCGGCAGGCAAGGGTCCGGCGCCGTAGGCTACCCAGCCTGTGAACGCCCAAGAGACCTCCGAGCCAAGCCGGACGAACCGCCGCGTGACGGTTGTCACCGACAGCACCCCATATCTCCCGCAATCGCTGATCGACAGCCTGGGAATCCACCAGGTGAGCCTGTATGTCGGCTGGGGCGGCGATCTGAAGCCCGAGCACGAGTACCGGGACCTGGACGCGTTCTACAAGCGGCTGCACGAGTCCCCGCAGCTGCCGACCACCTCACAGCCATCGGTGGGCGACTTCCTGTCCTGCTACCGGCCGCTGCTGGACGCGGGCTGCGACGTGCTCTCGATCCACATCGCCGCCGGCCTGTCGGGCACGTGCGAGAGTGCGCGGGAAGCAGCTCGGATCCTCGCCGAGGAGGCCCAGCCCGGCAGGGTCGAGGTGCTCGACAGCGAGACGGGCGCCGGCGGCCTCGGCTGCCTGGTGGCGCTCGCGGCGGGCCTCGCCGAGCAGGGCGAGTCGCTGGAGACGATCATCGACGGCGTCCGCCAGGGCCGCAAGAGCCTTGACATCTGGTTCTGTCTCGACACGCTCGAGTACCTGCGCCGTGGCGGGCGCATCGGCGCGGCGCAGGCGATGGTCGGGACCGCCCTGAAGATCAAGCCGATCCTCACGTTCGGCACCGAGATCGCGCCCGTCGGGCGCGTCCGCACGCACCGGCGGGCACTCGAGCGCATGGCCGCCTACCTGCGCGAGCTGCACGAGCGGGGCGCCACCGACTGGATCGTCCAGCACGCCCAGGCAGCCGCCGACGCCGAGCAGCTCGTCGCTGAAGGAACCGCGCTGTTCGGGTTCGCGCCGCTGTTCTGCACCGAGGTCGGCCCGGTGCTCGGCGCGCACCTGGGCTCAGGGATGCTGGTCGGCGGGATGACGCGGCCCTAAGCGCGCTACAGCGGGCTCAGCATGACTGCGGTCTCTGTGCGGATAGTCGCCCGCTCCTCCGCGCGCAGACCCCGCGAGAACTCGTCGATCTTGCGCTTCGGGCCGGTGACCGTGAAGGCGAGCTGCGTCGTGAGCAGGTGCGGATGCTCGATGGTCGTGCACTCCAATCCGAGCTTGTCGGCCCAGTCGCGCATGCTCTGCTCGAGTTCCGCGCGGATCATCCTGCCCGAGCTGACGACCAGCGTGCGCGTCTCGATCGCGTCGGCGTCACGCTCGGCGGCGTCCTCGATCCGCTGCTCCTCGACGGTCGCCGGCGGATCGGTCTGGCGCCACTTTTCGAGCTGGTCGTCCCAGTGGCTCACACGCACGCTCGCTCGGATCCCGTCGCGCGCAAGCACGCCCTCGATCGCGCTGCGCGCCGCCGTGAGCGTCGCCTCGTCAGCTGCGTACGCGAACAGGAGCTTGCCATCGTGCGTGATCACGACGTCGCGCGGGACCGTCGCCTCGACCTCCTTGACCACGTCGGGGCCGCGCAGACGCCCGATCAGCTCGTGCAGCGCGCCGCCGGCCTCTGGCACCTCGAGCTCGGCCTCCATGCGCCAATCCTGCTCGCTGGCGCGCTCGTGCGGGTCGGTCTCCATGGCAGGGGACGATATCGGCTCGGTGAATAGTCCATCGCCTGAATATTCATGGTGAGCCTTATCGCATCCGCGGAGAGGCGGCATGATCTGTGTGCGCAATGGTCGTCGAGGATGCCACCAAGACTCGAGCGGGACTGAGTGGGCCGAGCAGAAGCTCGGTCCGCGCTTCCGGAGCGCGCGAGGATCTCGTGTGCCTCGAGCTCACGGACGCGCAGGTCGAGGGCGTCATCCGCGCAACGGCCGACGCGCGCGGGCCCAGCCTCAGCCTGCTGCTGTCCGGGTTGATAACCGAGCAGGCGATCTCGGAGGGCTCGCTCGAAGAGCGCTACTGCGCCGAGCTGGAGAGCGGGCGCCTGTCTCACTCGCTGTTCCGCGGGCTGCTGATACTGGCGCTGTTCATCTCCGGAGAAGAAGGCCGCGGTGTCGTGGAAGTCGCGCGGCAGTTGGGCCTGAGCCCGAGCACGACACACCGCTACATGACGACGCTCGTCGCGTTCGGGCTGCTCGTGCAGGACCCCGCGACGCGCAAGTACCGGCTCCCGCTTTGAGCGATTTCTCGGACCCCGGACGGACCTGCGGCACGCAACGCCGGAGCGTGCCCTCCGTCAGCCGGCACTCCGACGCCGCAGGCGCATCACCGCGAGAATGGGCACGCTGGACGGTCCGAGACAGTCGAGCGTACGCGTGGCGGCAGGCCGAGCGAGCTCGCTGCTCGCCCCGGGGGCTGAGAGGTAGAAGCTGGCGATGCCGGCGAGGATGACCGCGTGGCGACGGTGGTTGCGGAGCACGCTCGCAAGCGCGCGCGCTTCGCTGGTGATGGTGGCGAAGCGCTCCGCCGTGAGGCTGGACGTCGGATAGTGACCGACGAAGCTGTGGTTCGTGCCGCTGGCGTCGTCGTGGCGGTCGACCAGGCTGTCCAGTAGCGCGCTGATCGCGCAGACCGGCGGGTAGTAGGCGGTGTCGATGCGCTCGGCCTCCGCCAGCGTGGTCGCGCACGCAGCGGCCGCGAACAGCGCGTGGAGCGCCAGGCAGGAGATGCCCGCGGCCGCGAGCTCCCACCACAGGTATTCCCCCGTGTCCTCTTGGGTGCCCGCCCACTCGATCAGCTGCTCGTGACCTTCGACCAGCACCGCGTGGTTTCGACTCTGCGCCTCGCCACAGCGTTCAGCCGCATGCAGAAGCAGCGGTTCGAGCACGGCGGCCGACGGGAGCGTTTGCAGCGCCGCATGGCAGGCGCGCACGAGATCGAGGAGATACCCGGCGTCGTCGTGCTGCGGGTGATGCAGGTAGTAGTCGGTGCGCGGCGAGCGCGAGCCGACCGCGTCGCTCAACGCCCGATGCAGCTGCAGGCCGTTGCGCAGCGATGCCGTCGCCGGCTGCTCGTTGATCGCGTCCAGGTAGTCGTAGGCGATCTGGAAGTCCACCATCAGGCGCACGAGCGCGCGCCGGTGTCGCCGCGGCGCGAGCACCGCGAAGAAGGCGGCAGCCTCGGGGTTCAGGCGCTCATGGGTCAGCTTGTAGAGCGCCTGGGCACGCAGCGTCGGGTCCGGAATCTGCTGCGCTCGGCGCCGCCACCGACGTATCTCCAGCCTGGCGCGGGGATAGATCGTAAGCCAGTAGACCACGCCGCCGGTCACGATCGCGATTATCTCGTGCGGGTAGGACGTACTTTTTCGCCTCATAGCACACATGCTGGTACGAGGCGGGCTTTTTTCTAGTTATTGAAATCAAATGTTCTAGTCCTGGAGCGCGAGCTGTGGCGGGGCCTGCGAGGCGATATACCCCGGGATCGCCAGCACGGCGAGCGCGCCGACCACGATCAGCAGGATCGTCTGGATCGTATGAATGCCTTCGACCGCGAACGGCGCCGGGAACCCCGTCGTGAGCCTGAGATAGCGATCACAGAGGAGATGCCCGTAGACGCCGGCGGCCGCGCCGACGAGCCCGCCCGTGCCGAGCACGAGGATCGACTCGCACGTGAGCACGCCGCGCAGCTGCCAGGGGCTGAAGCTGTGGATGCGCAGCGACGCCAGCGATGAGCGCCGCTGCCAGATCCCGGCTCCGATCGCCGCGGCCATCGCAAGCGCGGCCGCGATCATCAACATCAGCGTGATCTGGCTCATGCGGCTGAGCCCCTGACGGGCGAGCGCATCGGCCTGCGCCGCTCGTTCACCGCTGGTCTGGACGGTCAGCGCGCTCGCGGGCCCGAGCACCCCCTGCACGGCACGCCTGACGGTGGAGATGTCGGCGCCGGGCCGCGTGTCCACTTCGAGCGCGCTCGCGTCGGTGCTTGCCCACGCACGGCGATAGTCGGCGCTGCTCAGGACGATCGCACCGGCGCTCCAGCCGAGGTTGGTCGTGGTGGCTGCGACGCGAAGCGTGACCGGGCCGGTTGGCGTGGGCAGCGTGAGCGGATCGCCGACGCTCACGTGATGGGCTTCGGCGAGCTGCTGGGAGACGGTCATCCAGCCTCCGTGGCGCAGGCGTGCGGTGGCCGTGGCGACGCTTCCTTGCAGCAGCTGGCTTGCGGGGATCGGCGCGGGCGTGCTGGGAGCGCGCGCGATGATCCAGACACGTCGGCCGTCGAAGTCCAGGAACCCTCCCTGGTAGGTGCGCACGCTGGCGACACCCGGCAAGGCCGCGATGCGAGCTGGAAGGCGCCCGGCGCGAAAGCCGCTGGTGGCCAGGTCGTCGTCGTGGTTGACGACCCACAGGTCGGCCGTGGAGACGTATTCGGAGTAGTCGCGGTAAAGGCCGTGGAGCAGGTCGTTGTGGGAGTCTTCGGCTACGACGCAGCCGAAGACCGCGATCGCGCCCGTCGCCGCGAGCGCAAGCGATCGGACGGTCGTCGCGCGCAGCGCGCGCACGGCCACCGTGAGCATGTTCAGCCGCGCCGAGTACGCCGCCACGTGCTCGGCCAGCCGCACGACCAGCTTGAAGGCGAACGGGATCGCGAGCAACGTCGCCACGGCCAGACCGATGGTCGCGGGGACGATCGCGGAGGGCCACAGCAACAGCGGGCCGCTGGTCACCAGGATCAGCGCCGCACCGGCGAGGAACAGTCGCAGCTGCGCTCGGCCGTCCAGCGCCTGACCAGGTTCGCCGTCCTCGAAGTACACCGCGTCGACGGCGCGGCTGCGCCGCAGGTCCAGCAGCGGAGGCGCCGCTGCCAGGCACGTCGCGAGGACGCCGCCGACGAAGGAGACGAGCAGCGGGCGCAGCCCGATGACCGTCTGCGTGCCCAGCGCGAACGCGGCCGACAGATAGCTGGGTGTGGCGTGGAAGATCGTGCGCGAGAGAAAGTCGCCGGCCACGAGCCCGACCAGCGAGGCGACTATGCCCAGGCAGATGGCCTGGAACAGGAGCATCCTGGACAGCTGCCATGGCCGCACGCCCTGCATGCGCAGGTCCGCCATCGTGCGCCGGCGCTCCGGCACGGTCAGCAGCATCGCGTTGAACGCCAGCAGCAGACCCACGATCCCGCTGACGAGCACGAAGAACCCCGTCGCCTCCGTGTTGGGGGTGACCGCCTGTTTGAGCAGGGCGACGTCCTGATCGGCGGCGGCCACCGTCAGGCGTCCCGCCGCGAGCGTCGTCAGCTCTCGTTGAACCCTCGCCCGCTGACCAGGCTTGGTCGTGACGAGGATGCGCGTCACGCGCCCGGAGAGCCCAGTGAGCCTCTGCACGAACGACAGCACGCCGATCGCCGCCATCGCGCCTGACAGGGCTCCGATCTCTTCCGGGCCGAGCGACGCCATGACCGGCACCCTGCTTGCGCGCCCGCGCACTTCGAGCGTCACGCGGGGCAGCTGTCCGTTGAGTGGCTCGATCGGCGAGGACAGCCCGAGCGCGTGCGCAGTAGCGCTCGGCACGATGATCCCGGGCGCGGACGGGCCGCCGTGGATCGAGATGTTGCGGGTGATGCTCCCGTTGAGCGAGATCAGGCTCGGCGCCGCGCTGGCGAGGTCGACCGCCACGCGGCGGCCGCCGGGGCTCACGAGCGACGCGTTCTCGTCGAGGATCGGCGCCGCCTGTTCGACGCCGGGAAGGCGCTGCACGCGCGCCAGCAGCCGTTCGTCAAAGCCGTCCGAGTCGCGTGAGCGCAGTTGCAGGCTGGCGGTGCCCGCAATACCGCGAACGATCGCGCTGGACGAGGCCGTGATGCTGCTGTTGGCGACCTGAACCGCGAACACGAGCGCCACGCCGATGGCTATCCCGACGCCCGCGAGCAGCTCCTGGACCGGGCGGGTGCGCAGCCGCCTGCCGTACAGGTAGAGCAGCCCGGAGAACCGCACGCGCCCTCAGCCCCAAGCCCGCCGGCGCGCAGGCGCCGAGGAGCCGAGCGCCGCTCGATCGACGACGAGCCTGCCGTCGCGCAATGTGCATACCTGGTCGGCGACCGCCGCTGCCTGCGAATCGTGGGTGACGAGCAGCACCGCGGCCTGCTGCTGGCGAGCTATCTCCGCGAGCAGCGCCAGGATCTCTCCACCACGCTTGGTGTCGAGGCTGCCGGTCGGCTCGTCCGCGAGGATCAGCCGCGGCTCGTTCACGAGCGCGCGAGCGATCGCCACCCGCTGACGCTCGCCGCCAGAGAGCTGGTCGGGAGTGTGGTTGAGGCGGCCCTCGAGCCCGACGCGCTCGAGCCATGTGGTGGCGGCGCGGCGCGCCTGCCTCAGCGGAACGCGATCGGCCAGCAGCTTGATCGCCGCGTTCTCGACCGCCGGCACCCCGGCCATCAGGTGGAAGGACTGGTAGACGAATCCGACGTGCCGGCGCTGGTAGTCGGCGGCGTCGCCGGCGGACAGGGTGCCGAGATCCGTGCCTTCGAAGCGGATCACGCCCGCGTCCGGGGCCATCAGCGCAGCGGCGAGCATCAGCAGCGTGCTCTTGCCGGAACCGCTGGGGCCATGCAGGGCGACGATCTCACCCGGGCCGACGGCCAGGCTCACGCCGTCGACCGCGCGAACGACCTCGCCTCCGAAGCCCTGGTAGTGCTTGACGACAGCATTCAATTCGAGCACGCCGCCCCGCGCGCGTGGGCTCACCGCCGTCGTGCTCCGGACTCCGCGCGTCGCAGTGGCACGACGTGCGCCTGGGCGGGCTCCGGCTCTCCCTGCAGCTCGCCGTTGTCGATCGACAGCGCGCGATCCGCACCCGACAGGCCCTGGGCGTCACCCGTGCTCATCAGCACCGCCGTGCCTTCGTCCGCGATCGAGCGCAGCAGCGCAAGCAGCGGATCGCGCTGGAGCAGGTCGACGCCGCTCGTGGGCTCGTCGATCACGAGCAGCGCGGGCGCGGTGACGAGCGCGCTCGCGATGGCCACGCGCGCGAGCTCCGCGCCGTCGAGCTCATGGCACTCGAGCCGAGCGCAATTCTCGATGCCGACGTGGAACAGCATCTCCTGCCCGCGCCGCCGTGCCTGCTTCGGCGACGCGTGCTGCGCGAGCAGCCCAGACGCGACCTGCTCGACGACGAGTCCGCGCGAGCCTGCGGAGAAGCCCGTCTGGCAATAGCCGATCCGTCTGCCGAGAACCTTGTTGCGAGAGCGCGCCAGATCGCGTCCTTCGAAGGAGACGATGCCCTCTTCGGGCGCCTCGATCCCCGCGGCGATGCGCAGCAATGTGCTGCGACCGGAGAATCGGGCGCCCCACACGGCGACCAGCTCGCCCCGCTCGACATCGAGCGAAACGTCTCTGACTGCCACGCGCTCCAGCCTCCCGCGCCGGTAGCGCTTCGTGACATGCTCGATCGACAGCAGGCTCATCGCCGATCATCCATCCGTGGGCGAGGAGGGGCGCACGGCGCGAAGCTCGGCGCGCGCGTAGGTGATCCACCCGAGCTGGGCGTCGATCATCCGCCGGCGCTCCTCGATCAGCAGCCGCTCGACCACCCCCGATACGCCACCGCAGCCGGCGACCGCGCCGTCGATCGGTCGCGAGAGCTCCTGCGCTTCGCGAACGCATTCCCGCTCATAACGACCGATGAAGTCCAAGGCGGCCTCGACGCTGTGCACACCCGCCAGCGTCATCCGTCCCAGCATCTCCACGCGTTGCGGATCGTTGCGAACGCGCTCGGCCAACCAGGCCCTGTAGGCGCGGGCGCCCCGCGCGGTGGCCCGGTAGGACGCCCCGGCCTTGGCCCCCCGGCTGACGCCCGTCGTCGAGCGGCCGGACATCTTCTCGATCAGCCCAGCCTCCATCAGACTCGCGAGCGCCGCGTAGATCGACGACCGGCCAACGCTCAGAAAGCCGCCGAAGCGCCGATCGAACCGCTGCCCGATCTCATAGCCGTGGCTCGGCTTCTCGATCACAAGACCGAGCACCGCACAGGCGACCTGAGAACGCAGCACAGCGCTGCTCGCAGAATCCGCCCCCCGCTCCTCCAAGACATGCTCGCCAGGCACCACCACGTGAACTCCTAAAGGACGACAATCCGACCAATCTTTGACCTGGGCGTAATCGTACCGTTCATTCCAAACTTTGCGTCTTACTCAGTAGACAGAAACAAACAGTGCTTAATCTGCCCGGTTCTGACTAGGCCGGTCCGTGCGCGAGACGCCCTATGCCAGCTGGGAATCGGCCTGCTGCAGCACCTCGAGCACCAGATCGTCGTGCTCGCCAGGCTTGACCTTGCGCAGCACCCGCACGATCGCGCCATCCGAATCCAGGACGAACGTCGTGCGTTCGTTGCCGAAGTAGGTCCGACCGTACATCGACTTCTGCACCCACACGCCGTATGAGTCGGCGACCGCGTGGCCCTCGTCGGCCAGCAGCGGGAAGTTGAGCGCCTGCTTGTCGTGGAACTTCTTGACCTTGGCGACCGGGTCGGGGGAAATGCCGAGCACCACCGCGCCCGCCTTCGCGTAGTCGACGCGATGGTCGCGCACGCCGCACGCCTGCGTCGTGCATCCCGGCGTGTCGGCCTTCGGATAGAAGTACACGACGACGGGCTGGCCGCGTAGGTCCGAGAGCTTGACCGGGTGGCCGTCCTGGTCGGGCAGGGTGAAGTCAGGGGCTTGGTCTCCTTGTTCGATCATGCGCCGGATCCTAGTCGGCGCGCCCGAGCGAGCCTGCCCGAGCTACAAGGCCAAGTGCAGACGCAGCGCGTGATCGAGTGACGTCATCAGCTGGTCGGACAGTCGACCGAGCTGCTCGCCGATGCGCTCAGCATCAAGCGAACGAACCTGCTCCGCCTGAGCCTTGGAGTCTTGCGGCAGGCCGCCGGCTCCCGCCGGCAGAAGCACCTGGAACGGGTACACACGATCAGTGCTCGAGGTGATTGGCACGACCGTCAGCACTCCGCGACCGAGCCTGGCCGCAGCGCTGTTCGCGGCTTCGTTGCTCACGATGACGGCCGGGCGGCGCTTGTTCGCCTCCGCCCCGCGCACGGGGTCGAGATCCACCATGCGCACCTCGCCGCGCTGCATCACACGCCATCGCCGACAACCGCGTCCCAGCTGTCGGCTTCGCCGGACGCGTCCCACTCCGCCCACGAGTCGCCGTACGCCTCGTGGAGCTCGCCGAGACGAAGCACCTGGATCGCCTGATGCACGACGGCGGAGCGTGACGCGTACGCATGGGCGCTCGCATACTCGTCCAGGAATGCGACATCTTCCCCCGGCAGGCTCACACTTACCTTCATACTTGTGATCCTACCATGCTTCCGACCATGTGGGTCAGGAGACGCCTTCCGGGGATGTGGAGTGAGGCCAGCCGAGTCATGCACGGCGCCTCGCCCTCACCGCAGCAGCCGCGACAGGCGGCGGTCCTTCAGCACACGGCCCTCGGTCTGGCACGCGGGGCAGTAGGCGATCACGTAGTCCTCGAAGTGCACCGCCTGTAGCGTGGCGGCGCAGCGCGGGCACGGATCGCCCTGATGGCGGTGGATGCGCAGCGGCATCGGCAGCTTGTCGGGGATCGGCAGGCTGACCGCCTGCTCGTAGTGCGCGAGCGCACCGGCGAGCGTCTCGAGCACCGCGTCGCGCAGCCGCTGCGCCTCGTCCTGATCGAGGTCGGCGCCGCGCTTGTATGGCGACAGCCGCGCCTGCCAGAGAATCTCATCCACCCACGAGCGCCCGATGCCGGCGATCACGCGCTGGTCGCGCAGCAGCGTGTGCAACGGGCGCGGCGCGTCCAGCAGCTCTTTCAGCCGAGCCGATCCGCCCGGCTCGGGCCAAGCCTCCGGTCCGAGCGTCGCGAGCGAGTCGTCCTGGTCGAGCTCCTCCGCGCGCAGCAGCTTCACCCACGCGGCCTGCTTGGAGCCAA
The DNA here is from genome assembly GCA_050012835.1 of Solirubrobacteraceae bacterium. Classification (GTDB taxonomy): domain Bacteria; phylum Actinomycetota; class Thermoleophilia; order Solirubrobacterales; family Solirubrobacteraceae; genus Palsa-744. The sequence goes on from JBEKGK010000041.1 coordinate 26,200, forward strand.
ACTCGCGCAGTCGCAGCTCGCGCCCGTCCTCGAGCCCCACGAGCAGCCGCGAGGTGCGATCGCGCGGTCCGGCGGGCGCGTCGTAGAGCTGCAGCCGGCCCGCGGACATCAGATGGATCAGCAGCGCCAGCTGGTCGGTGGCTCCATCCACGTCCACGATCAGGTGCTTGCCGCGCCTGCGCACGGCCGTGATCC
>JBEKGK010000042.1:0-30125 GCA_050012835.1 Solirubrobacteraceae bacterium
CACGAACGCGCGGGTACGCCGGTCAGCGCCGTACAATAAGCAGGTCAGCTAGATACCCCCCAAGCGCATCCTCGGCTCGTCGAGGAACAGCACCGCCGGGCGGTGGAAGATCGCGCGCGCGACCATCAGCCGCTGTGCCATCCCGCCGGACAGCGCGAACACGGAGGCCTTGCCCCACTTGGCCAGCTGAAACTGCTCCAGCAGCTCGTCGGCGGTGCGCCGCGACTCGGCGGCGGAGATGCCGAACAGGCGGCCGTGGAAGTAAAGGTTCTCCCACACCGTCAGCTGGCGGTCGAGCGTGTTCTGCTGCGAGACGATCCCGATCAGCTGCTTGGCCAGCGCCGGATGCGCGACGACGTCGATCGCGCCCACGAAGGCCGAGCCGGACGTCGGGATCACGCGCGTGGTGAGCATCCCCGCGGTGGTCGTCTTGCCGGCGCCGTTGGGGCCGAGCAGACCGAATATCTCCCCGCCGTGAACGCTCAGGTTGAGCTTGTCCACCGCGGCGAAGTCGGTGCCGGCGTAGACCTTCGTCAGCTCGACCGTGCGGATCACCTCCCCCCCATGACCGCCGACCCCGGCGCCCGTCCCAGCCCCGGGAGCGAGCGGCGCGGTGTCAACTGGTTGGGCGCCGGCCATCGCTGCCCAATCTACAGCGCTCGCGCTACCCTCCCCGAAGCGATGGCGGACACGGGCAAGATCGCCAAGAACCTCGAGCGCTTCGCGCAGGCGGTGGCCGCGCACGACCGCGAGAACCCGACACACACCGCTTACGGCATCGGCCTGGCTCACTTCGACATGGAGCGCCTCGGCTTCGACGAGGGCGAGGAGATCCTCCCGGGCATCACGATCCACGGCGACAGCGGCGTCACGGGCAACTTCCGCGTGCTGTGCGACGGCGAGCACGAGGAGGAGCTGACCGAGGCCGAGGAGAAGGCGGTCGAGGCGATCGCCACGCAGTCGATACCCGCGTTCTCGCCGGGCCGCTCGCCGTTCGAAGAGCAGGACCGCGCGGGCGCTCGGACACAGCGCACGCCGGCCCTCTTTAATTATTAAAAGTGGAGACGCGCTCCCGCGCGTCCACCCGCGCCGCGATCATGCTCACCAGCCGCTCGATCGTCGGACAGGGGATGCCGTGGCGTGCGCCCGCGCGCAGCACCGAGCCGGGGATCGCGTCGAGCTCGGGCTCGCGCCCGGCAGCGATGTCGCGCTGCATCGAGCTGCCGAGCGTGTCGTGCGCGGCCTCGAGCTCTGCGATCGCCCTCGCCGGATCGATCTCCTGCGCCCCCTCCGCCCTGCCCACCGCGCATGCCTCCTCGATCGCGCCTTCGAGGTCGGCGCGCAGCCGCGGCGTCGAGCGGATCTCCCCCAGCAGCACGTCGTATGCGCTCGTCACGCACGCGAGCGCGTTCAGCCGCACGAGCTTCGACCACATCACGTCGGCCTCGGAGTCCGACACGCGCACCGGCACCTCCGCGCGAGAGAGCGTGTCCGCGAGCGCGCGCATCGCCGGCTCGATCGCGGGATAGCTGCTGGCCATGCTCACGAGCAGGAACGGGCTCGTGTGCACGACGACACCCGGCTGCGGCCGGTCGGCCTCGACGCGGATCGAGCCGGCGAGCACGGACTCGGCGGCGAAGCGACTGCACAGCACGGCGATGTGGTCGAGGCCGTTGAGCAGCGGCAGCACGACGCCCGGCTCGACGGCGACGCGCTCGAGCGCGGACTCCAGGCCGGCGGCCTTGGTGGCGACGAGCAGCGCGTCGACCGGCTGCTCGAGCCGCGCGACCGCCCGCGGGTGCGCTACGAAGTCGCCGAAGATCACGCTCTGGACGCGCAGGCCGTCGCGCTCGATCACCTCCGCGGTGCTCTCGCGTGCGACCACCACCACCTCGGTGCCCGCGCGATCGAGCGCGCCTGCGAGCAGCCCGCCCACCCCGCCGGGGCCGAGCACGGCGACCTTCATGCGATCGGGTCGATCAGGACGCCCGGGTTCATCACGCCCGCGGGGTCGACCGCCAACTTGGCGCCGCGCAGCGCCGCGGCGAACGGCTCCGGCCGCTGTCGGTCATACCACGGACGGTGATCGCGCCCGACGGCATGGTGGTGGGTGATCGTCCCGCCGCCGGCGAGGATCGCCTCGGAGGCCGCCTGCTTGATCGCCGCCCACTGCTCGAGCTCCTCGCCCCGGCGCGCGGGAGCGAGCACCGTGAAGTACGGCGCGGGCCCGTCGGGATACACATGCGTGAAGCGGCAGAAGACCCTCCCCCGTTCGCCGCACACCTCGCGCACCGCCTGCTCGGTCGCGGCGATCACGCGCTCGTGGAAGGCGGGGAAGCGATCCCACGTGATCGCCGTCTCGAACGTCTCCGCCAGCACGCCCATCGCCACGAGCGCGTCGCGCGCATACGGCGCGCCCAGGAACGCATCGCGCCAGGAGCTGACCGCATCTCCGCCGGCGGGGCCGCGACGCTCGGAGACCGCGCCTCCGTGAGCGACGCACAACTCGAGCGCGCGCGCCATCGCCTCCTCCACCGGATGATCGGCCGACTCGAAGCCGAGCACCAGCAGCGCGTGTGATCCGTCGCCCGCCAGCGTCAGCGCGGCCTCGCCTGCGTCGAGCAGGCGGCAGTTGGACGGGTGCAGCCCGGACTGGGAGATCGCGCGCACGCACTCGGCGCCCGCGAGCAAGCTCGCGAAGCGCACACCCGCGGAGCTGCGATGGGAGGGACGGGGCTGCACACGCACCCACGCCTGCGTGATCACGCCGAGCGCCCCCTCCGAGCCGGCGAGCATGCGGTCGGGGCTGATGCCCGCGCCCGAGCCGGGCAGCCGTCGCGACTCCCATGCGCCCGCGGGCGTGATCGCGCGCACCGACTCCACGAAGTCCTCGATGTGGGTCCACAGCGTCGCGAAGTGGCCGGCGGCGCGCGTGGCGATCCAGCCGCCGAGCGTCGAGTACTCGAACGACTGCGGGAAGTGACGCAGCGTGAGCCCCTGCTCGCCGAGCTGGGCCTCGAGCTGGGGACCGAGGGCGCCGGCCTGGATGCACGCCGCGCGGGAGACCTCGTCGACCTCGAGCACGCGGTCAAGCGCGCCCAGGTCGATCGAGACCACACCGTTGTACGCGCTCGGCACGCTCGGAGTCACACCGCCCACGACCGAGGTGCCGCCGCCGAAGGGGATCGCCGCGATCCGCTCGCTCGAGCACCACTCGAGCACCCGCTCCACGTCAACCTCCTCGCGCGGGTAGGCCACGAGGTCGGGGGGATGCTCGAAGCGCCCGCGAAAGCCCCGCACCACATCCGTGTAGGACTTGCCAAGGGCGTGGCAGGCGCGCGCGTGCACGTCCTCGGCGCAGATCTCCGACAGCGACGGCGGCGCCTGGATGCGCGGCGCCGGCAGGCGCACAGACTCGAGCGCCACCGGCTGCTCGACCTCCCCGAGCTCGATCCCCAGGTGAGCCGCCAGCGTCGCCGCCGAGGAGCGCAGCTGCGCGGGCGAGAGCTGCTGATCCTCGAAGCCCCACCCCCAGTGCTTGCGCCGACGAGAGCTCACGACGGCGAGTGTATGCGCACCGGCGCCCTCCCCAGCCTCACCGGGCTTTGGGGAGATTCAATAGCCTTGGGCCGGAGTGTCCGATCGACCGCAGCCCACCACCCATGCACCCGAGATCCTCGCCCGCGGACCGTGGTCGCTGGAGCAGGTCACGGCGCACTGGCAGGAGCAGCCGTTCGAGCCCTCGCTCGAGCACAGCGAGGCAGCGGACGCGGCCATCAGGCAGCTGCAGGAACGCGGCTCGCCCAGCCACGACGGCGTGGCCGCGCGCCTGGTCGCCTATCGCCAGGACGAGCGGGGAATAGAGATCGAGCTGCAGCCGCTGCGCTGGGCGCTGCGCCTGGTCGAGGGCGACGCCTCGCAGAGCATGGCCGCATTGTGCGTGACCCGCTCGGCCGACGGGCGCTGGCTGGCCGGGCGGCGCGCTGCGTGGGTGTCCTCGTGGGCGGGGCGCTGGGCGCTCGGAGCGGGCGGCGCGGTCGACCTCGGCGAGAGTCCCACGGACACGCTCGTGCGCGAGCTGCGGGAGGAGTGGGCTGTCACGCCCGAGCGCGTGCGTGGCGAGGCGCTGCTGCGCCTGCCGCACCAACTGGTCATGTTCGTCGGACAGGCCTGGCTCGCCGAGGGCGTCGACGAGGACGTCACACCGGACCACGAGCACGACGAGTTCGCGTGGTGGCCTCGCGAGATCGCCGACTGGCCGGTGGAGGCGGGAGACGCGCTGCCGCGGATGGCACAGTGGCTGTCGGAGTGAACACGCACCTGCGGCCGGGCGCCGGGCCGCTGACGTTCACGCGTCTGAAGTGGACCTCGTTCACCCACTCTTGCGTGTACACCGGGCTGCTCGTGAGCGCGTTCGCGGCGGGCAAGCCAGAGCCCTTGACGTTCGTGCTCGGCATGAGCCACGGGCTGTTGTGGATATTCATGTCATTGGCATGCATAACGGCCGCGCGCCTAAGGGTTGTCTCACTCAGGCTGGCCGTCGCCGTGGCGGTGTTGGGGGGGATCGGGCCGTTCTTCGGAAGCTACGAGTTCATCCGCGAGCAGCGTCAGCGTGCGGCAGCACAGCCCGCGCTAAAGTGAGACACTCGATGGCAACCAGTACCACGGCAGTGCAGACGATAGACGTCGTAACCCCTGCCGCGGGAGAGTCGGTCACCGAGGGAACGATCCTCGAATGGCGTGTCAAGGTCGGCGACTTCATCAAGGTCGACGACACGATCGTCGAGATCTCAACCGACAAGGTCGACCTGGAGCTGCCCGCGCCGGCGAGCGGAACGGTCAGCGAGATCCTCGTCGAGGAGGGAGACACCGTCACCGTCGGTCAGGTGATCGCGCGCATCTCCGTGGGCGGGGGCACACCCGCGGCCGAGACATCCCAGCCTGCCGCCGAGCCCTCCGGGGCGTCTGGGGCGTCCGACGAGGAGGCCTCCGAGACCCCCGCCACCGAAGCCCGCGAGCCCGCCGCACAGACGGATACCGCGACGGCGCAGACGGTTGACGTCCTGACCCCCGCGGCGGGGGAGTCTGTCACCGAGGGAACGATCCTCGAATGGCGTGTCAAGGTCGGCGACTTCATCAAGGTCGACGACACGATCGTCGAGATATCAACCGACAAGGTCGACCTAGAGCTGCCCGCGCCGGCGAGCGGAACGGTCAGCGAGATCTTTGCGCAGGAGGGCGAGACGGTCACCGTCGGTCAACTGATCGCGCGCATCTCCGTCAATGGAGCCGCGCCCACCACCGAGGCCTCACAGCCCGCCCAGCCGCAGCAGGCGAGCAGCGAGGACGGAGCGCCGCTCGCCACACCCGAGGCCACGAGGGTCTCCCCCGTGGCCGCGCGCGCGGCGGCGGTCGAGGGCGTGGACCTCGCCGCGGTCTCGGGCAGCGGACCGGCGGGACGGATAACGAAGTCCGACGTGTTGAGCGCGGCGTCGCGCGGCGCTACCGAGGCGGCCGCCAACGGTGCGGGCGTCGCGGACGGCGCTGCCACCAACGGAGCTCGCACGAGCTCGGCCGAGGCCGGCGCGCTGCCGCTGCGGGGCGGTGCCGCGGCGCTCGTCCGCTACATGGAGGAGTCGCGCTCGATACCAACCGCGACGAGCTTCCGCACGCTCACGGTCAGCGTGCTCGACGCGCGCCGGCGCGAGCTGAAGGCGGCCGGACGGAAGGTGTCGTACACCCACCTGATCGCATATGCGATCGCACGCGCGGGCGAGGACATGCCGGTGATGGCCAACCACTTCGCGGAGATCGACGGCAAGCCGCACCGGATGGTGGACGGCCAGGTGAACCTTGGACTGGCGGTTGATGTGGAGAAGAAGGACGGCTCACGCACGCTGATGGTGCCCGTCATCGCCGACGCCGGGCGCCTGCCGTTCGACCGCTTCCTGGCCGCATATGACGCGCTCGTGGAGAAGGCGCGCACGAACACGCTGACGGCGGATGACCTGGTGGGCGCCAACGTCACGCTCACGAACCCCGGCGGGATCGGGACGGTGGCGTCGGTCCCGCGGCTGATGAGCGGTCAGGGGACGATCGTGGCGACGGGCTCGATCGCCTATCCGGTCGGCCTGGGCGATGTCGGCGCGAGCATCGGCGCAGAGAAGGTCATGACGATGACCTCCACATACGACCACCGCGTCATTCAGGGGGCGGAGTCCGGGCGCTTCCTGGCGTTGGTCGAGGGCTATCTGCAGGGCGGGAGCAGCTTCTACGAGGAGCTGTTCGCCGCGCTGGGCCTGCAGGCGGCGCCACTGCCGATCCACGTGCCGGCCACCGCCCCCGCCCCCTCGGCGACCGCGCCCGGCGGCGGCGCGGCTCCGTACACGGGAGGCGACGAACTGCTGCAGGCGGTGCAGGCGGCGAGCACGTTCGTCAGCCGCGTGCGCAGCCACGGGCACCTGGCGGCGCGCCTTGATCCGCTCGGCACCGAGCCCGAGGGCGACCCGGGCCTCGACCCGGAGGCGCTCGGGCTGACGCCGGAGATCCAGGCGCGGCTGCCGGCGAAGATCTTCCAGATGTACGTGTCGGGTGCGACGCTCGCCGACGCGCTGCCGCATCTGCGCGAGACCTACTGCGGCACGATCGCCTATGAGATCGAGCACATCGCCTCGCACCGCCAGCGCGTGTGGCTGCGCGAGCACATCGAGTCGGGCGCGTTCCGCCACGAGCTCACCAACGACGAGCGCCGGACGCTGCTCAAGCGGCTGGTCGAGGTGGACGCGCTGGAGCGCTTCATGCACAAGGCATATCTCGGCCAGCACCAGTTCTCGATCGAGGGCCTGGACATGACGGTGCCGATGCTCGACGAGCTGATCCAGCTGTCGGCCGCGCACGGCGGGCAGGAGGTCGTCGTCGGCATGGCCCACCGCGGGCGGCTGAACGTGCTCGCGCACAACCTCGGACGCTCCTACGACACGATCTTCGCGGAGTTCGAGGGGGCCTCGACGCTCGAGGCCGTGACCACGATCCCCCAGGGCGGCACGGGCGACGTCAAGTACCACCACGGCACCCAGGGCACCTACCAGCTGCCGGGCGGCGGCACGATCCGCGTCAACCTCGAGTCCAACCCGAGCCACCTCGAGTACGTCTCGCCGGTCGTCGAGGGCGCCACGCGCGCGGCGCAGACCTCGCGCAAGGGCCCGCACGCCCACCAGGACACCAACGCGGCTGTGCCGATCGTGATCCACGGCGACGCGTCGTTCCCCGCACAGGGGGTCGTCTCCGAGACTTTCAACCTGCAGGCGCTGGACGGTTACAAGGTCGGCGGGACGGTGCACCTCATCACCAACAACCAGGTCGGCTTCACCACCGACCCCGACGACGCGCGCTCGACGCGCTGGGCCTCCGATCTGGCGAAGGGCTTCGACGTGCCGATCATCCACGTCAACGCCGACGACGTGCCGGCGTGCATAAGCGCCGTGCGCCTCGCGTTCGCCTTCCGCCAGGAGTTCGGCCACGACGTGCTGATCGACCTGATCGGCTACCGCCGCTTCGGGCACAACGAGTCAGACGAGCCCGCGTACACCCAGCCGGAGATGTACGCGAAGATCAAGACCAAGAAGCGCGTGTACGAGCTGTGGGCCGACCGACTGGTGGCCGAGGGCGTCGTCTCCAAGGAGGAGGTCGACCGCCAGGCGCAGGAGGTGTGGGACAACCTGACGCTCCTGCACCAGCGCCTGAAGGCGAAGATCACCGCCGCGGCCGAGCACGAGGGCGAGCACGTCACGGGCGAGTACCAGCTCGACCGCTCACCGAGCCCCGATGTGGAAACCGCGGTGCCGGCGACGCGCCTGCGTGAGCTGGGCGAGCAGCTGCTGCGCGCGCCCGACGGCTTCACCGTGCACCCCAAGCTCGTCAAACAGCTCGAGCGCCGCCATGAGGCGCTCGCCGAGAGCGCAACGTCGGAGGCGCACATCGACTGGGCGCACGCGGAGGCGCTGGCGTTCGCAACGCTACTGACCGAGGGCACGCCGCTGCGCCTGACCGGGCAGGACACCGAGCGCGGCACGTTCAGCCAGCGTCACATGGTGCTGCACGACGCCAAGACCGGCCAGACCGTGTGCCCGATCCAGAACCTGCCGGACGCGCTGGCGCCGCTGGAGCTGCACAACAGCCCGCTTTCAGAGCTCGCGTGCATGGGCTTCGAGTACGGCTACAGCCAGGAGGCGCCCGAGACGCTGGTGCTGTGGGAGGCGCAGTTCGGGGACTTCGTCAACTCCGCACAGGTGATCGTCGACCAGTTCATCACCTCAGGTCTGGCCAAGTGGGGCCAGACCTCGCGCCTGACGCTGCTGCTGCCCCACGGCTACGAGGGCTCGGGCCCCGAGCACTCATCCGCGCGCCTGGAGCGCTTCCTGCGAGCCGCCGCCGAGGGCAACATCCGCGTGGCGAGCCCGACGACGCCCGCGCAGTACTTCCACCTGCTGCGCCGTCAGGCGCGCATCGCCAAGCAGCGCCCGCTCGTGGTCATGACCCCCAAGTCGCTGCTGCGCCTGCCGCAGGCGGCGAGCGCGATCGCGGACATGGCCGAGGGCACGAGCTTCCACCCGGTGCTGGCCGAGCCGGGAGTGGCGGACGAGCAGGTCACGCGCCTGGTGCTGTGCACGGGCAAGATCTACTACGACCTCGTCGGGCATCCCGAGCGCGCCGCGCACACGGGCCTGGCGGTGGCGCGCGTCGAGCTGCTGTACCCGTTCCCCGAACGCCAGATCCTCGAGCTGATGGCCCGCTACCCGGACCTGCGCGAGGTGCTGTGGGTGCAGGAGGAGCCGCGCAACATGGGCGGGCGCGCCCACATGTTCCCGCGCCTGATGCAGATCATGCCCGAGGAGATGCACTTCGGCTACGTCGGGCGCCCCGAGCGCGCGAGCCCCGGAGAGGGCTATCCGGCCGCGCACATCGACGAACAGAACCGCATCGTGACGACCGCCATCGATCTGCGCCAGCCGATCTCGCAATACCCGCGCAAGACGCCAGGAGAGCGCTGAGATGCTGGCGCTGTGGCGACGCTTCCTGGAGATCCGCCGCCAGCGCAAGCGCAAGCGGCGCGGTTACTAGCGGCCTTTCCAGACGGGGTCGCGCTTCTCCTTGAAGGCGTTGGCGCCCTCCTTGGAGTCCTCGGAGGCGAACACGGGCCCGGAGATGGCGCCCTGTTTCTCCCACATCTCGGCGCTTGACCAGTCGAACTGCTCCTGCAGGATCTGCTTGGAGGCGACGAGCGCGAGCGGACCGTTCCTGGCGAGCCGTCCGGCGAGCTCGAGTGCGACCTCGACGGCGGTGCCGGGCTCGGCGAGGCTGTTGACGACGCCGAAGTCGTGGAAGCGCTCGGCGGGCATCGTGTCGCCGGTGAGCGCGAGCTCCATGACGACGTGGTAGGGCATTCTGCGGGGCAGTCGCAGCAGCGCGCCGCCGGCGGCGACGAGCGAGCGCTTGGCCTCGGGGATCCCCATTTTGGCGCCCTTGGCGGCGACGATCAGATCGCAGGCGAGCGCGATCTCCATGCCCCCGGCGACCGCGAAGCCCTCGATTGCCGCGATCAGCGGCTTGCGCGCGGAACGCTGGGCGATGCCGGCGAAGCCGCGGTCGCCGAACCACGGCGACTCGCCCCTGACGAACGCGCCGAGATCCATACCCGCGCAGAAGAAGCCGCCGGCGCCGGTGAGCACGCCGACGGACAGGCTCTCGTCGCCATCCAGCTCATCCAGGGCGCCCGCCACACCCGCGGCCAGCGCGGCGTTGACGGCGTTTCGCACCTCGGGCCGGTTGAGCGTGATCAGCAGCACGTTGCCGCGTCGCTCGCTGAGTACCTCGGCGGTGTCTTGATCGTTCATGGCCGGCACTATGCCGCAAACAGCTTCAGCTCGGGCTCGCGCTCGCCGCGCAGCACCCCCGGATCGACCTCTACGCAGTCGATCCCGCGGGATTCGGCGAGCACGCGCGCCTGCGGCTTGATCGTCTGGGCGGCGAGCACGCCGCGGCAGGAGCCGAGTGCCGGGTCCAAGCGGATGCGCTGCAGATAGCGCGTGAGCTGCTCGACCGCGTCGATCGTGGCCACGCGCTTGATCTCCACGGCGATCCACTCGTCATCGCCGTCCCTGCACATCAGATCGACGGGTCCGATGTCCGTGGGCCACTCGCGCCGGACCAGCCGCAACCCCTCGCCGCACCACTGCGGCGCATCGGCGAGCAGCTCCTGCAGCTCGCGCTCGAGCCCCTCCTTCTCGAGCGAGGCGAGCGTGTCGAGCTCGTGCTCGACGTCCGAGAGCACCTCGGCGATCGAGATCTCGAGTCGCTCGTCCTGGCTGCGCTTGCCTGTGCCCTGTCGGGTACGCACGAGCAGCCGCTGCAGGCGACCGTCCTCGCCGGTGTGCTCCTCGATCACGGTCGGCGCGACCATCCAGTTCAGCGGCTTGACGTTCGAGCCGCCGCCATCCGCCCACACCATGAACGTGCCGTCGGCCTTGAGCATCAGCAGCCGCACCGCCTCAGGCAGGACGGTGCTCAGACGGCCGGCGTAGGCGACCTCACAGCGGGCGACGATCAGGCGCACCGCGGGACCGTAGCGGGTCTGGCGGACCGCAGCGCGCCCGCGCTGCGCGCTGGCGCCGATCACCTCCGAGGCGCCCCCTACCCTCTCGGTTCGTGGCCGACGCATCCACGAGCCAGCCCGGTCGTCCCTACCCGCCGCCTGCGGGGCCGGAGGCCTTCTGGCCGATCCAGGCGACCGTGCTGGCCGCCATCGGCCTGCAGGTGGGGCTGCCCGCGCGCCTCACGGTGGGGCCGTCGTGGCTGGTGCCAGCGCTCGAGGGCGTCTTGCTGATCGGCCTGTCGATGGCGACGCCGCGCCAGCTCGAGCACGAGCACACCGGACGCCGGCGCACCGCGATCGCGCTCACCGCGTTCGTCAGCGCCGCCAACGTGTTCTCGCTGGTCGAGCTGACGCACCACCTGCTGCACAGCAGCAAACCGACCAACGGTCGCGAGCTGATCGTCTCGGGCATGCTGATCTGGCTGACCAACTTCCTGATCTTCGCGCTGTGGTACTGGGAGATCGACCGGGGCGGCCCGGGACGTCGCGCCGCCGGCCACGACGGACCGCCGGACTTCCTGTTTCCGCAGATGTCAGACGACCGCATCGAGCCGCGCTACTGGCGACCGCAGTTCATCGACTACCTGTACGTGTCTCTGACGAACGCCGCTGCGTTCTCCCCCACCGACACGATGCCGCTGACGCCGATGGCCAAGAGCATCATGGGCGTGCAGTCGATCGTCTCGCTGGTCACGATCGGGCTGGTCGTCTCGCGCGCCGTGAATATCCTTTGAGCGCACGTTGCCCTCGCGCGACATCTGTATAGCGATGGTCATACAGAGCTTGCAAGAGGACTAAACGTCAGCCGGCCATGCTCGGCTCGATCGCCAGGGCCTGCATGACCAGGTCGTGCACATCCTTGCCGGCGCCGAGCGCGAGCGCCCGCCGGAGCGCCTCCAGCGCGCCCTCGCGATCCATCAGCGCCAGCCGCAGCCGGCCGAGGCGCTCCCACGCGCCCGCGTCGGATGGCCCGCGCAGCGCCGCTCGCTCGGCGGCCTCCTCGGCGAGGTCGATCGCGCCCATGTCTTCGTAGATCCTCGCGGCGAAACGGTGGGCGGCGGGGCGACCGCCGTCGACGCGCGCCCAGTCGCGCACGGCGCGCGCGGCCTCGTCGAGCTTGCCGGCATTCCAGAAGGCAAGCGTCATCAGCCGCAGCACCGCGACGTTGCGCGGCTCGGCGTCGCGGGCGTAGATCAGGCGCTGGGCGGCGAGCAGGTACTCGCCTTCGGCCATCGCGCGCTGCGCGGCGATCAGGAAGCGCTCGACGCGCTCCTCGGCGGGGTCGGGCTTGGAGAAGTCCACGAATTTCATGCTGCCGGCGGGCACCGTGCGGATCCCGTGGCTGAACTTGACGCGCGCCCACTGCTGAACCTCCTCCCCGACTCCGACGGGATCGGAGGAGAAGTAGATGCCGGCGACGGTTCCCACGCCCCACTCGGGATAGGAGAGACAGCGGGCGTAGCGATGGACGACCGAGTGGTCGGGAACCCTGCTGCCGAACGGGTCGTGTTCGGCGCGATCCTTGGCCATCGCGCGAGCACGCTGTTCGGCCTCATACGCACGCCGGCCCGCCTCCTCACGCTCCCGGCGCGCGGCGGCGGCACTGACCTTGACGGCGTTGGCCGAGACCTTCCCGCCGCGCGAGCCCTCCGCCAGGCGCTCCAGCTGGTCGGCGGCCTCGTTGATCGCCTTGAGGTGGCGCTCATGCTCGAACTGGCGTCCCTGCGGGGCCACGTCCGGGTGCCAGCGCTTGGCCATGCGCCGGCGCGCGAGCTGCACGTCGCGCTTGCTGAACGGCGCCTCCAGCTCCAGCAGGAGCAGATGCTGCTCGACGTCGAGGACGGTGGTGGGCATGACCCGACAACGTTAGCGAGGGTGGGCTGGTTTCTCATGCCCTCTATCCTGCGTGCGAATGTCCTCCCAGTACATCTTCACGATGCACCGCCTGTCCAAGGTCCACCCTCCGGACAAGACGGTGCTGGACGACGTCACGCTCGCGTTCTACCCGGGCGCGAAGATCGGCGTGCTCGGCTACAACGGCGCGGGCAAGTCGACGCTGCTGCGGATCATGGCTGGGGTCGACCAGGAGTACCGCGGCGAGGCGGCGCTCGCGCCGGGCGCGACCGTGGGCATGCTCGAGCAGGAGCCGCATCTGGACGAGTCCAAGGACGTCAAGGGCAACGTCGAGGACGGCGTCGCCGAGACCAAGGCGCTGCTGGACCGCTTCAACGAGCTGGCCGCCAACTACTCCGACGAGACCGCCGATGAGTTCGGCAAGATCCAGGCCAAGATCGAAGCAGCCGACGCGTGGAACCTCGACACGCAGCTGGAATACGCGATGGACGCGCTGCGCCTGCCGCCGTCGGACGCCGACGTGAGCACCCTCTCGGGAGGCGAGCGCCGCCGCGTGGCCCTGTGCCGCCTGCTGCTGCGCGCGCCGGACCTGCTGCTGCTGGACGAGCCCACCAATCACCTCGACGCCGAGTCGGTGGCGTGGCTCGAGCAGCACCTGTCCGAGTACAAGGGCGCGATCGTCGCGGTCACCCACGATCGCTACTTCCTCGACAACGTCGCCGGCTGGATCCTCGAGCTCGACCGCGGCAAGGGCATTCCCTACCAGGGCAACTACTCGAGCTGGCTCGAGCAGAAGCAGGCTCGCATGGCCCAGGAAGAGCGCTCGGAAAAGGGCCGTGAGCGCACGATCGCAGCGGAGCTCGAGTGGGTGCGGACGAACCCCAAGGGCAAACGCACCAAGTCCAAGGCCCGCCTGGCACGCTATGAGGAGCTGATCTCCGAAGAGCGCAACGTCAAGCTCGACGAGGTCCAGATCCACATCCCGCCCGGCCCGCGGCTCGGCGGCAAGGTCCTGACGGCGACCGACCTCTCCAAGGGGTTCGGCGACCGGCTGCTGATCGAGTCGCTCTCGTTCGACCTGCCCCGAGCTGGGATCGTAGGCGTGATCGGCCCCAACGGCGCGGGCAAGACGACCCTGTTCAGGATGATCACCGGCGAGGAGACGCCCGACAGCGGCACGCTCGAGCTCGGCGACACCGTCAAGCTCGCCTACGTCGACCAGTCGCGCGACTCGCTGAACCCCGAGAAGACCGTGTGGGAGGAGATCTCCGAAGGCTACGACCACATCAAGGTGGGCGAGCGCGAGGTCAACTCGCGCCAGTACACGGCCGGCTTCAACTTCAAGGGCTCCGACCAGCAGGCGCGCATCGGCAAGCTCTCGGGCGGAGAGCGCAACCGCGTGCACCTTGCCAAGCTGCTGCGCAGCGGTGGCAACCTGCTGCTGCTCGACGAGCCCACCAACGATCTCGACGTGGACACTCTCCGTGCACTCGAGAATGCCCTGCTCGAATTTCCCGGCTGCGCGATCGTGATCTCCCACGATCGCTGGTTCCTGGACCGCGTGGCCACGCACGTGCTGGCCTTCGAGGGCGACTCCCAGGTCACCTGGTTCGAGGGCAACTTCGAGGCCTACGAGGAGCACCGCCACACGCTGCTGGGCGCTGCCGCCGACCGCCCGCACCGCATCACCTACAAGCGGCTCGTGCGTGGCTGATTCGGGTCCCGGCGGCGCGTCCGTCGCCGACGAGCCGGGAGCGTCACCCACCAAGTTCGCTCGCGACACCGCCGTGTGGCGCGAAGCCGGCCCGGATCGAGCGGGAACCGGCCAGCAGCTGGTGTTCGGCGCGAAGGTCGCGCCCGACTGGCGCGCCGGGCGCGGACCGCACGGCGGCTATCTCGCCGCGATGCTGCTGCGCGCGCTGATCGAGTCTGTCGCTGACGACACCCGCGCCCCGCGCTCGCTGACGATCCACTACACGCGCGCACCCGAGCCCGGCCCGGTTCGGATCAGCACGGTGCTCGAGCGCCAGGGACGCTCGCTGAGCACGCTCTCGGCACGTATGCACCAGGACGGGGAGCCGATCGCGCTCGTGCTCGCGGCGTTCTCGGTGCCGTGGGGCGGCCCGGAGCTCTCAGACGTGCAGATGCCGAAGGTCGATCCGCCGGATCGCTCGCGCGAGGGCGTCAGGCTGATCGAGCACGGCGGCCCCGAGTTCGCGCGCCACATAGTCCTACAGCCGCGCATGCAGGGCAGGCTGTTCGCGGGCGGCGAGCAGCCGATGGAGATCCGCGGCTGGCTCGGGCTCGCCGAGCCCCGTCCGATCGACGCGCTGTCGCTCGCGTTGTTCAGCGACGCGTTGATACCGGCGCCGTACATGCGCCTCGGCGAGCCGGTAGCCGTGCCCACGATCGACCTCACGGTCCACTTCCGCGCACGCATGCCGCGTGAGGCCGAGCCCGACCCAGCGGAGCTGTGCCTGGCGATGACTCGGACGGAGCTCATCCACGACGGCTTCTTCGTCGAGGACGGCACGATCTGGGCTGCCGACGGCACGCTCCTGGCGCAGTCGCGCCAGCTCGCGATCGTGATCCCTTTCGCCAAGCAATAGGCCCAGGCGTTAGGCTTGCCAGCGATGCCCGACTACACCGCAAAGAAGATCGATGAGATGGAGGCCGCCTACGGCGGCGGGTTCGTGAAGGTCAGGGCGGAGCTGGGCGTGACGTCATTTGGCATCCAGGTGATCCAGCTGCCCGCCGACAGCACGGACTACCCCGAGCACGACCACGTCGAGGACGGCCAGGAGGAGGTCTACCTGGCGCTCGCTGGCTCCGGCTGGATCGACGTCGAAGGCGAGCGCGTGGAGCTCGACAGGGACGTATTCGTGCGCGTCGGAGCGGCCGCTAGGCGCAAGGTCCACTCGGGTCCCGACGGGCTACGGGTGCTCGTCCTCGGCGCTTGTCCGGACGAGCCGTACAAGATCAAGCCGTTCAGCGAACTCGGCGGCGCCTAGCGCGAGCGCGGTCGCGCGCCGGGGCCACCCCGGGCCTAGCTAGCGCGCGAACGAGGTCTCGCGCGTCAGGCGCAACGCGGCCGCGGCGATCAGGCGGGCGCTCGCGTGGACGTCGTCGAGCTGGACGAGCTCGACGGGCGAGTGCATGTAGCGAATCGGGATCGAGACGAGGCCGGTGGGCACGCCGCCGCGGCTGATGTGAACGGCGTCGGCGTCGGTGCCGGTGGCGCGCGCGGAGGCCTCGACGGTGAAGGGGATCTTCTCGGCCTCGCCGGCCTTGTGGAGCAGCTCGAAGACAGCGTCGTTGAGCGTCGAGCCGCGGGTGATCACGGGGCCAGAGCCGAGCTCGTGCTTTCCGGCTTCCTTGACGTCGATCCCGGGAGCGTCGGTCGCATGCGTGACATCCACGACGATCGCGGCGTCGGGCTCCAGCGCGAACGCGCTCGTGCGCGAGCCGCCGAACGTGGTCTCCTCCTGCGCTGCGGCGACCGCCGCGATCTCCCACTGCGCACCGCCTGCCTGCGCGACCAGGCGCGCGGCCTCCAGCGCCACGAACGAGCCCAGGCGATTGTCGAGCGCGCGCGAGCTGAGCCGCCCGTTTGGAAGCTCCACCGGCTGCGCGTCGATCACGGCCACGTCGCCGATTCGCACCAACCCGCGCGCCTGCTTGCCGTCGCGCGCACCGATGTCGATATGCAGGTCGCGGATCTCCGCGACCTTCTTGCGCTCCTCATCGCGCAGCAGGTGAATCGGCTTCTTGCCCACCACGCCCGCGACCGCGCCATCGCGCGTGTCGAGCACCACCCGCTGGCCGACGAGGATCTGGGCATCCCAGCCGCCGACCTCCCGGAACCAGAGGTACCCGTCGTCGTCGATGTGCGTGACGATCAACCCGATCTCGTCGATGTGCCCCATCACGAGCAGCCGGCGCGGCGCGCTCTCATAGCCGTGCTTGGGGGCCACGAGCGCCAGCGGCGTGCCGACCACGTCGGTGCTGACCTTGGCGAACTCGCTGGCGGCCTCACGCCACACGCCCGCCGGGGCGCTCTCATAGCCGGACGGACCGCGCGCGGTGAGCAGCTCGCGCAGCACCTGCGGCACGCCGACGGCGCGCGCGCGTTTGGCGGGGGCCTTGCGCGCGGCTGGGCTCATTCGGCGAGCAGGGTTCGCAGGACGTACTGGAGGATTCCTCCGTGGCGGAAGTACTCGGCCTCGCGCGGAGTGTCGATGCGTACGCGGGCGTCGAACTCGACCGGCGCGCCGCCGTCGCGCTCGGCACGCACGCGCACGACGCTCGGCGGTGCGCCGCCGCCCGCCATCGCCTCGGCGAGACCGGTGATCGAGAGGCTCTCCTCGCCGGTGAGACCGAGCGACTGCGCGCTCTGTCCCTCGGGGAACTGCAACGGCAGCACGCCCATGCCGACGAGGTTGGAGCGATGAATGCGCTCGAAGCTCTGCGCGATCACTGCCCGCACGCCGAGCAGCTTGGTGCCCTTGGCGGCCCAGTCGCGTGATGAGCCGGAGCCGTACTCCCTGCCCGCCAGCACCACGAGGTCGATGCCCTCGTGCATGTAGCGCATGGCGGCGTCGTAGATCGACATCTGCTCATTCGAGCCGCCGGCGAGGTAGCGCGTGAAGCCACCCTCCGGCAACGGCACGCCCTCGCGACCGCCGAGCAGGTTGCGCAGGCGGATGTTGGCGAACGTCCCGCGCATCATCACCTCGTGGTTGCCGCGGCGCGCGCCGTAGGTGTTGAAGTCCCTCGGCGCGATCCCCTGCTCCTGCAGGTAGGAGCCGGCTGGGCCGTCGCGCTTGATCGCGCCCGCGGGTGAGATGTGGTCGGTGGTGACGCTGTCGCCGAGCAGCGCGAGCACGCGCGCGCCCCGGATGTCGCTCACCGCGTCCGGCTCGGCGGGCATGCCCTGGAAGTAGGGCGGCAGGCGCACGTAGGTCGAGCCATCGTCCCACGCGAAGCGCTCGCCCTCGGGGACCGGCAGGCCTCTCCAGCGCTCGTCTCCGGCGAACACCTCGCCGTAGCTGTGGCGGAACATGTCCGCCCGCACGGCCTCGCCGACCGTCTGAGCCACCTCGTGCACAGAGGGCCAGATGTCCCTGAGGTAGACGTCCTCACCGTGCTCGTCCTGACCCAGCGGGTCGGCGACGATGTCGATGTCCATCGTTCCGGCGAGCGCATAGGCGACACACAGCGGCGGCGAGGCCAGGTAGTTCATCTTCACATCGGAGTGGATGCGGCCCTCGAAGTTTCGGTTGCCCGACAGCACGGACACGACCGCGAGGTCCGCGTCGTTGACCGCCGCGGAGATCTCATCCGGCAGCGGGCCCGAGTTGCCGATGCACGTCGTGCAGCCGTAGCCGACGAGGTTGAAGCCGAGCGCCTCCAGCGGCTCGGTCAGGCCGGCGCGATCGAGATACTCGGTGACGACCTTCGAGCCCGGCGCCAGCGAGGTCTTGACCCACGGCTTGGAGCGCAGGCCGCGTGCGAGCGCGTTGCGCGCGAGGATGCCGGCGCCGACCATCACCGACGGGTTGGACGTGTTGGTGCAGCTCGTGATGGCCGCGATCACCACATGGCCGTGGTCGAGCTCGAAGCTCTCTCCGTCGAGCGTCACCGGTGTGGCCGCACGGCAGCGCTCGAGCGTCACTGCGGCGTGCGCGCCGGACCGCTCGGCAGCGGCGCTCAGCGGCTGGGGATGCCCGGGCGAGCCGTTGGCGGGCGGGTCAGAGGCTGGGTAGGACTCGGCGACCGCCTCGTCCTGGGCGTCCGCCTGCTCGCCATCGCTGGGCACGTAGTCGAGGAGCGCCAGCCTGAACGCGCCCTTGGCGTCGCTCAGCGAGACCCGGTCCTGGGGCCGTTTGGGGCCGGCGAGGCTCGGTTCGACCGTGCCCAGATCGAGCTCGACCGTGTCCGAGAACGTCGGTTCTTCGGAGTGCTCGTCGTGCCACATGCCCTGCTCCTTGGCGTACGCCTCGACGAGCGCGATCTGCTCGGACGGGCGGCCGGAGAGCTCGAGGTAGGTGAGCGTCTCGGCGTCGATCGGGAAGATCGCACAGGTGGAGCCGAACTCGGGCGACATGTTGCCGATGGTCGCGCGGTCGGCGATCGGCAAGCCGACGAGGCCGGCGCCGTAGAACTCGACGAACATCCCCACCACGCCGCGCTCGCGCAGCATCTGCGTGACGGTCAGCACGAGGTCGGTCGCGGTGGTGCCCTCGGGGAGCTGGCCGTGCAGCCGGAAGCCGAGCACCTGCGGGATCAGCATCGACAGCGGCTGCCCGAGCATCGCGGCCTCGGCCTCGATCCCGCCCACGCCCCAGCCGAGCACGCCGAGGCCGTTGACCATCGTGGTGTGCGAGTCGGTTCCGACGAGCGTGTCGGGGTAGGCCTGGGGCAGTTGAGATCCGGATCGCTCGTTGGGAAAGACCACGCGCGCTAGGTACTCGAGGTTGACCTGGTGGACGATCCCCGTGTCGGGCGGCACGACCGCGAAGTCGTCGAACGCCCCCTGGCCCCAGCGCAGGAAGGTGTAGCGCTCTTGGTTACGCTCGAACTCGCGCTCGGCATTGAAGCGGAAGGAGTCGCGCGTGCCGAAGGCGTCGACCTGCACGGAGTGGTCGATCACGAGCTCGGCGGGCGCGAGCGGGTTGATCTTCGCGGGGTCGCCGCCCATGTCGGCCATCGCGTCGCGCATCGCCGCCAGGTCGACGACCGCGGGCACGCCGGTGAGATCCTGCATGAGCACCCGAGCGGGGGTGAACGCGATCTCCCTGCTCGGCTGCGCCTTGGCGTCCCAGCTGGCCAGCGCCTCGACGTCCGCCGCGGCGACCGAGCCGCTGCCCTCGGTGCGCAGCAGGTTCTCGAGCAGCACCTTCAGCGAGAACGGCAGTCGCGTCACGTCAAAGCGCTGCTGGAGCGCCTCCAGTCGGAATATCTCATAGGTGCGCCCGCCGACATCGAGCGTGTCCTTGGCGCCAAAGCTGTTCTCCGACATAGGCATCTCCCGTGCGATCCGCGTCTCTACAGGGACTCCCGGCAGTCTCGCAGAGTCGCCGTCGAGACCCGGCTGCCCAACGGTCCGGCCAGAGGGGCCATCCTCGCCCGGCTCGGCGGACGGCGGCCTATCGAGGTGTCGTGAGCGTCGGCGCGTCGGGTTGCGGGGTGCTGAGGAACGCCTCGACGGCGTCGACGTCGAGCGGACGCGAGAACAGGAATCCCTGTCCGTGGTCGCAGTGCTCGCGCTGCAGGGTCTCGAGCTGGTCCTGATCTTCGATGCCCTCGGCGAGCGTCTCGATGTCGAGCGTCTTGCCGAGCTGCACGAGCGTGTGGATCAACGCGGCGGACGCCTCGGAGGTGGCGACGCCGTCGATGAACGAGCGGTCGATCTTCAGTGCGTCGGCAGGGAACTGGCGCAGGTAGGCAAGCGAGCTGTAGCCGGTGCCGAAGTCGTCGATCGCGATGCGCACGCCGAGCTGCTTGAGCAATCGCAGGCGCGCTGCGGTGGCTTCGGGATCGCGCATCAGCGCGGTCTCGGTGACCTCGAGCGTGAGCGCCGCCGGGTCCATGGCGTTCTCCTGCAGCACCCGGTGGACGTCGTCGATCAACGTGTCGTCGTCGAGTTGACGCGCGGACACGTTCACGGACATGCTGATCTGGTACCCGTGGCCGTGCCAGATGGCGGCCTGTCGGCAGGCCTCTTCGAGCACCCAGCGTCCGATCGGCACGATCAGCCCGCACTGCTCGGCGATCGGGATGAACTTGTCGGGGACGAGGACGCCGCGCGTGGGATGACGCCAGCGGATCAGTGCCTCGACTCCGATCACGGTCTCGCTCCGCAGGTCGAAGGTGGGCTGGTAGAGCAGGAACAGCTGCTGGCGCTCGAGCGCTTCGGCGAGGTCCATCTCGAGCGTGAGGCGCTCGTGCGAGGCGGTCTGCATGCTCGACTCGAAGAGCGAGAAGCGGTTGCGGCCGCTCGCCTTGGCCTGATAGAGGGCGAGATCGGCGTCACGCAGCAGCTCGTCGGCGCTGAGGCGGGGGCCTACAGCGATACCGACGCTGGCGGTGACCGACAGCTGCCGTCCGAGCGCGTTGCTCAGCTCGTACGGCTGGCGCAGCACCTCCAGCAGGCGTTCGGCGACCAGCTCGGGCCCGAGATCGACGAGCGTGCCCTCGAGCAGCACGACGAACTCGTCGCCACCGAGGCGTGCTGCCGTGTCGCCCTCCCGGACAATCGTCATCAGCCTTGCGGCGACGACGCGCAGCAGCTCGTCGCCGGCTGCGTGCCCGAAGGTGTCGTTGACGTGCTTGAAGCCGTCGAGGTCGACGTAGAGCGCCGCCACGGCGGTCTGCTGGCGCCGCGCGCGGGCGAGCATCTGCTGCGCGCGGTCGAGCGCGAGGACGCGGTTGGGCAGGCCGGTGAGGGCATCGTGCAGAGCCTGGTGGCGTAGCTGCCCGGTCTTCTCGTGCACCATTCCAAGCGCCCGCTCACGCGAGCGCGCCAGCACGAGGATGAGCGCACAGATGAGGACGGTGACGAGCGCGCCGAGGACGAGCACGAGCAACCCCTGGACGTCGGCGGACGGTCCGTCCGCGATGCCTGCCCCCGACACCTTCACCGTCCAGGCACCTTCGATCTGCACCGTGTCGCTGCGCGTGTACGCCGCGCCTGCTGCGCCACTGCCGACCTTGTCGATGACTTCGCTTGCCTGCCCAGGATTGCTGTGGTACAGAGCAACCCCGAGACCCGGATGATCCTCCAGCGCAAGCTGTATGGCGGCGGGGATGTCGAAAGTGCTGAGAATCCAGCCAGCGACCGCAGCGCGGCGCCCGGCGACGGTCGCGAGACTCGCGCCGCGCCGGTAGAAAGCCGCCTGGAAGATGACGAGCTGACGCCCCTGGGTGGTCAAGGTCTGCACGAGAAGCTGCCCGGTGTCCGTCTGCGCTTGCAAGAGACGCGACTCGAAGAGCCCGATCCCGGAGTTCGAGCACCAGTTCCCCTGAGTCTCCCGAGTGTTTGCCTTGTTCAAGGTGCCAGAGACGGTCACGCCAGCCGTCAGAAGGCAATCCTCTCCGCGACTCGCGAGAGCGACAGGTTCGGGTGTGCCGCCCACAAGCGCCCGGAAGGCAGGGTCGGCGTCCCGCCGCGCCTGGAAGGTCTCCAGAGCGCCTGCCGGCACCCGTTCCACAACGCTCGCGCCCAGACTTCCCACCAGTCGCTGTTGGCCCTGCAGCTCGGCGAACCACTCAGCGAAGCGGGTGGCGCTCATGTGAGGTTGCAGCGTCAGCACCGCACGCAACGTCGCGACAAAATCAGCGTCGCGACGAAGCAACGTGTCGAGCGTCGCCGTCACGCCGGAGGCGCTGCCGTTAAACGTCTGCCGGTCGTGCGTGCTCACGCTTGAGCGCCACAGCAGGCCGCTGGCGACCGACACCGCCAAGCCGACCAAGAGGATCGCACTGGCGACCATCAGCCATCTGCTGCTACGCACGCCGGACCGAGGCGGCCCGCCCACACGCTCGGGGAACTCCGGAGTATTCTCAGCGCGCGCAGACACACGAGATGCATCGGGTCGCCACGGCGGCACTGCGACCGTAGTTGGCCGCACCATTTCTCCGACTAATTTGAACTATAGGAACTAGCCGTCGTCCACTGGCGAGGCTGAGGCGGTGTCAGCGAGCGAGCTCAGGGGCGCGCGTCACGCGCCCCTTGCCCTGGCGCTTGGACCGCAGTAGCGCGGCGTCGCAGGCTTCGAGCAGATCGTTGGTGCTCATCGGCGCCCGCCACTGGGCGACGCCGATCGAGGCCGACACGCCGGCGCCGTCTCCCTCGTGCGCAGCGATCGCCCGCAGCCGTTCGAGCGCACGGGTCGCCGCCGCGGCTGCGCTGTCGAGCTCGGCGTTGGGGAGGATCACGACGAACTCATCGCCGCCGTAGCGCGCCACGCGGTCGAACGCGCGGAACTCGCCCACGAGCGCGTGCACGACCGCACGCAGCATCACGTCACCCGCGTGGTGGCCGTGGCGGTCGTTGACGAGCTTGAAGTCGTCGAGATCGATCAGCAGGCACGACAGCGGCCCACCGGTGCGCGTCGCGCGGCCGATCTCCTCGTCCAGGCGCCGGCGCATCGCGCGGTGGTTCATGCAACCGGTGACAGCGTCGGTCCCCGCCTCGGCGCGCGCGCGAGCGAGCGCGAGCGCGGTGGCAGCCTGCTCGACGAGTGCAGCAGCGAGCTCGACCTCGGGCGGAGCGAAGGCCTCGGACTCGCGGCGCACGAGCACCACCACCGCCTCGACCTCACCCCGCTCTGCGAGCGGCAGCAGCAGCGCACAGCTGACCGTGCCGGTCTCCGCCAGTCGTGGGATGCTTGCTCCCAGGCCCTCGATGTCGGTCGCAAGAAAGCTGCTGCGGGTGTTCGCGACCCAGCTGACCCCGGGCGGACGCTCGGCCCGAGGCAGGAGATAGCTCAGCCGTCCGATGCCGCCAAACAGGTACACAGCCACCAGCTCCTCACTGCTGTCGCCGTCGGCGACGAGATGGTGGATGTGCACCTCATCGGCGCCCGGCACCGACAGGAGCTCCCTCGCGAGCACGCGAAACATCGCGTCCGCGTTGCCGGCGCCGTCGGCGAGCGCGGTCAGATGGCGGATGCCGGCGAGCAGGCCATCCACACCCCTAGACGTTGAGGTATCCGTACCCGTAACGACATCCATACCGACAATGTACGGCATGCGCCGCCTAAGGTGGGGGCGGCCATTCGGCCGCCCCCATGTAATCCTGGGTGTTCGCGATTGCTAGCGGAACGACACCTTCACGGTTGCCGTCGAGTGGGCGCCCTTCTTCTTGGGCACGAACCCGACCCGGACCTTCACCTTGAACGGGCGCCGCCTGCTGCGCCCGCCGCTCGAGAGCGGAATCTTCAGCGTCGTGGCTTTGCTCGCGCCGTTGAGCGTCCGGCGAGCCGTGGACAGACCCGAACCACTGCCGCTGATGCGCCCGGCGGCGAACGTCTTGATGGTCAGGTAGACGGTGTTGCCGATCACCTTGTGTCCGACTATCTGCACGCCGCAGCCGGTCGGGGCGATCAACGTGTTCTGTTTGGTCTGCTTGCCGTTCTGGCCGGTGATGATCGTCGGCATCACGAGCGTCGCCGCGCACAGGTTGCCGTTGGCGGCCAGCGCCGAATGCGGGCCGAGCGGCAGGTTGACCGTGACGCTCGAGACGGGAACGTCGGGGGTCGTCGCGAAGTTCGTCGTCGTGATCCCGTTCTTGATGTGCGTTTTTCCGACGACGATCACGCGCACGCCGTTGGCTTCGAGCACGAGCTCGAGGCTGGGGAATTCTTCGCCACCGTGCGAGACCAGGTAAGCGGGCCCTTTCAGAACGCCCGGGAGCACCGGCGTGACCGCCGTAGCGGTGCCGACTTCAGATTCCTTCGAGCAGCTGAACGGGTTCACTTCGAACAATGCTGCAGGACACGCTTTCTGCAGCGTCGTCAGGCGCGAGGGCAGCTGCTTGGGCAGCGTCACGAGCACCGATTTGATGTTCGCCTGGCCGGCCGGTTGGGTGATCGTAGTGATCAGGCTCGCACCGTTGGCTTTCGACGGTTTGCCGCTGGTCGACACCGTGAACGCCGGCTTGAACGCCAGCCCACTACAGCCTTCCACCTGGAACGTGCTCGACAAAGAGTCGTTCGCACCTTCTGTGGAGGTGAGGAGCGATTGATCTGTGAGCACCCCACAGTTCGTCGGGTTGCGCTCGAAGCCCTGCCGGTTGATCGTGACGCTGAGTGAGCGCAGCCGCAGCGGAATCCCCGCTTCTTTGTCGATCGCCGGCACGGTGGTCGTGGCGATCACCTGCGCGGTGGTCGGGTTGACCGTGATCTTGGAGCGCGTGACTTCCGGCTTGAATTCGAACGGCCCCGCGACCACGGGTACCACGATCGAAAGCCCATACGGCGCGCCCTGATAGGGACCGGTGAAGTAGACCGTGCCGCTGAACGGATACGGGTTTGCACCCGAGCCGGCCTTCGCGACGACCGTCCCGATCTTGCTCGAAGCCGGACAGGTGCCGGCGTTCGCCTGCGCTTCGCCGCATTGCGTCACCGACGGAACGATGCCGAGCAGGCCGGGCGGGAGTTCGGTCTTGACCGTCTTCAGATACTGCTGGCCGTCGGGCCTTTCGAGGTTGAACGTGAACGCGCTGCTGCCGCCGGCGGTCGCCGGTTCGGCAGATGTGCTCTGGCTCAGCGCGAACGTAGCCGGAGACGCACATGCGCCTTTTTCGCCGTTGCCGTCCACGAGGAACTGGGGCAGCTGCGGAGCCGTCGTCGAGCCCGAGTAGCCCGAGAAGATGGCCGAGGTGACCGCTGCACCACATGTCAGCGGGTTGGCGAGGTTCGCAAAGGGGCCCGAATTGAAGGACAGCTTGGTGTTTTCGAACGGCCCTTGCGGGGTGTTCGCGAAGGTGGCCTTCAGCTGTCCGGTTTCCAGGTTGGGCATGACCGAGCCTTCCAGCCGCAGCATCTGCCCGTAGCGCTTGGACGCGAATTCGACGAACACCGTGTACGGAGGTGCGGTGATCGCGCCGGCTTTCGTCTCGCCGAGATAGATGTTGCCCTTGAGCGATTCCGGTGGCAGCCCCGGAACGTTGTCCACCGCAGTGCCGATCACCGAGCGCGGCGGGCACGACACGCTCGTCGCTTCGGTGCCGACCGCAAACTCTTCAGGCGTACACACTTCCAGGCCCGACGCAGCCGAAGGGTTGATCGTCAGGCCTTCGGGGAGCGTCACTTCAGAGGTTTTCAGGTCGGAGTTTTCGATTTCGGACGATTCTTTGTTGAGCGGCATCTTCAATTCAGTTGAGATCCCGTCGGGCTTGTCCTGCTGAGTGGTTGACGGCGTGAGCAAGAATTCCGGTTTGAATTCGAGGATTCCGCAGTTTTCTTCGACGGCGGTTGCGGTCGTCGCGTACGAGGCAGTGACCGCTTTGCCTACGTACGGTTCGACACGAAGATGCGTGGTCTGAGGACCGGGGCAGGCTGTAGGGTTGGTCAGAAGCGCGTTGCCCGAGCTGTCGGCCTTGCCGTTGAAGACGAGGCGCGAGCGCAGCAGCGGCGGTTCTCCTTCCGCCAGGCTTTTGCCGACTTTGAGCTTGAAGTACTCGTGGTAGTTGCCTGATTCGATCCCCTCTTCAGTCGCTTCCGTTTCCTTGTGCCAGCTCACGCCGCCTTCCAGCAGCGAGTGGACATGGATGTTCCCGGCGAAGGGCAGCGCGATGTCGATGCCGAACTCGAGCGGGAGGCCGGTCGCCGGGACGAGGTTGTAGACCGTGCCTGTGAGCGTCACGACCGTTGGACCAGGCAGAAGCAAAGTGATTTCCTGCACGCCGGCTTCAGTGTTGGCGTTGCAGTGACTGGCTTCGTTTTTCCCGAGGTTGGCCGCAAAGTCGGCCAGCGAGCACTGTGGGAGCGCCTCGGGGTTGGTGCTGAAGCCGACCGGCAGATCCGTGCGTATCGCCTTCACGCCGTTGCCTTCGACGTCGCCTGCGCCGCTGAGCGAGATTGCATTCTTCGGCTTTGCCCTCGGCCGCGTTTTTGGAGCACGTCAGCGATGCGAACGATTCGACGCCGAAGGCGGCCTGCGCGGCGGCGGGTGCCAGGACGGCGACGAGCGCGCCGACCAACAGCGCCACAAGCGAAACACGGAACTGGGACCTCACGACTACCTCCCCTATCGAAACTCGGCTGGATCGAGACATGCCTGCACCCCTCGGGACTCCGGGCAGGCGAAAAAGTTGCGGTTGACCGATGGTTGAATTAGACAACCCTCCCTCAAGTCCTCCAAGCTAGGGGCAACACCGGACATATCCGGACGCGTTCGACGCATGTTGCCCCGCCACGGATAGCATCACCGGCCGCGCTTGGATCAACGCTGGGGCGACTGGCTGCGCGGCCAGGCCGCTACGCGTCCGACCAGCCGGGCGCTAGATCCACGGGCGTACCGAAGCCCACGCGCAGCAGCGCGCCGCCCCCCGGGGCATTCTGGGCCTCGGCGAAGCCGCCACACGCCTCGGCCGCTTGGCGCACGATCGCGAGGCCCAGACCCGAGCCGGGGAGCTTGCGCGCGTCACGCGCACGATAGAAGCGATCGAACACGAACGGCAGATCCGCCTCCTGAAACCCCGGGCCGTGGTCGCGCACGCTCAGCACGCCCTCCTGCAGCGTCACCTCCACGGCCGCCCCCGGGGGGCTCCACTTGCGGGCGTTGTCCACCAGGTTCGACACCGCCCGGCCGATCCGGTCGGCCTGCCCGCGGACGATCGTCGGCTCGAGGCTCAGCTCGAAGCTCACCTCGCCACGCCGAAGCGCGCTCGCAACCGTCCCGCGCACCACCTCGTCCAGCCGCACGTCGTCCACCGCCCCATCCGGCTCCGCGCCGCGGGCCAGCTCGACCACATCACCCACCAGCGCCGTCAGCTCATCCAGCTCCGCCACGATGTCGCCGCGCAGGCTGGCCTGCTCGTCGGGCCCCAGCCGCTCCGCCTCACCCAGAATCTGGATGTTCGCGCGCAGCGAGGAGATCGGCGTGCGCAACTCGTGGCTGGCGTCCGCGATCAGATGGCGCTGCGCCTGCACCGAGCGCTCGAGCGCGTCGAGTGTGCCGTTGAAGCTGTCCGCCAGCCGCGCCAGCTCGTCGCGGCCATCCACCTCCAGCCTGCGAGACAGGTCGAGGTTGCCGGTGAGCGACTCGGTGCGCTGGGTGAAGCGCTCGATCGGCGCCAGCGCCGTGCGCGCCACCAGCGCGCCCAGCAGCGCCGCCAGCACCACGCCCCCCGCACCGATCAGCGCCAGGATCAGCAGCAGGTGGCTGAGCTCGCGATCGACCTCCGTCAGCGGCTGCGCGACCATCACAGCACCGCTCGGGCCCGTGCCGATCGTCAGCACGCGCAGCCTCGTTCCGGCGACAGTGCGCTCGGTCAGGCTGCTGCCGCTGCCGCGTTCAGCGATCGACCGGTCGCCGGCCGTCAATGTGATCTTCCGCGGCGAGGAGCCCTGACCGCCCGGAACGTGCACCTGCCCCTGCGGCGAGATGAACTGGACGTAGCCCGAGGCCGCGCCGAACGGCGCCGGTTCGACGTGGCCCGGGAAGCCGCCGGGGTAGCTCGATCCGCCCGATCCGCCCGGCTCCCCCGGTCCGCCCGGCCCGCCCGGTCGGCCCGCTGTGCCAGCGTCGCCGCCCGGCCCGGGCGACTCGGCGAGCGCGTGCGCCCGCGCCCGCAGCGTGCTGTCGATTTCCCCGCGCAGATCCGAACGCACCGCCGCGTACAGGCCAACCGCCGCCGCCAGCACCGCCAGCGCCACCGACACGCTCGCCACCGCCGCAATGCGCGTGCGCAGGGTCATCGCCGGCTGGCCGATCTTCGATCGGTGGCGCTCACGGCTCGCGCAGCGCGTAGCCCACGCCGCGGACCGTGTGGATCAGCTCACGCGCGCCCGCGTCCTCGAGCTTGCGGCGCAGGTAGCCGATGTACACGCGCAGCGCGTTCGAAGCCGGGCCGAAGTCATAGCCCCACACGCGGTCGTAGATCAGGCTGTGCGAGAGCACCCGCCGCGGGTTCAGCATCAGCAGCTCCAGCAGCTGGTACTCCGTCCGCGTCAGCTCCACGAAGCTATCGCCCACCTGCGCGCCGTGGCGGTTCGGGTCCAGACGCACCTCCGCAAACGACAGCGCGTCCGGATCGTCCTGCTGGTTTGCGCGACGCAGCAGCGCCCGCAGCCGCGCCTGCAGCTCCCCCACGTCGAACGGCTTGACCATGTAGTCATCCGCGCCCACGTCCAGGCCGTCGATGCGATCGGCCACAGCGTCGCGCGCGGTCAGGATCAGGATCGGAACGCGGCTGCCCATGCGGCGCACCCGCCTGCACACCTCCAGCCCGTCGATCCCCGGCAGGCCCACGTCGAGCACCACCGCATCCGGCACCGCCTGCACGATCTGCTCGAGCGCCGCCTCGCCGTCCTCGGCCAGATGCACCTCGTAGCCGGCCAGCGTCAACGTGCGGCGCAGCGCTTCGCGCACCGCGCGGTCATCGTCCACTACCAGGATCCTCATGAGCTGATTGTTACGTGCCGGCGCTCGCGAGCGCTTGTGCGCGGCCCTGACAGTCGTACAGCGTGGTCGCAGCGCCCGCCGCGCCCGCGGCGCTCGACGTGTTCGCGCCCAACGTGCCTGACGTACCCGCGGCGCCCGAGCCGCTCGAGGACATCGTCACCGCCTCGCACGCCTTCGCGACCGCCGCCATCGCCGTCTTGGAGCCCGTGCGCGTGTCGCCCGGCAGGCGGCCACCGCCGGAGCCGCCCGACTGCGGTTCGTCCAGCACCCAGCGGATCTTGCCCGACGCGACCTCCTGCGCGAGCCACGAAACGCTCACGTCGCTCTCGCGCCCGGAGAAGCCGCCGATGCCGGCCACGTTCGCGTCCTGGTCGATGATCGACGACGCCGCGTTGGACTGGCTCGCCACCGCGATCGTGCCGCCGCCGTGCTGCTTTACGTAGGACAGCATGCTGCTCGACACACCGCCGCCCATCGGAGCGCCGATCGCTCCGACGGCGCCGGCCAAGCCTCGTGCGGCGCCGAAGCCGGGAAGAGCGCCAGACGGAGGCGCGCCCGCGGAGGCTCCCGCGCCCGAGCCGAACAGCTGCGGGGCCGCGCCGCCGGGTGCGCCGAAGCCGGCGCCGGGCCCACCCGTGCCACTGCGCCTGCCGGCGCCGCCGAAGCCACCGCCAGGCCCGCCGAAGCCGCCGGCCTCGACCGATGCGGGGCCGCCCGCGGGGAACGTGCCGCTGGTGGCGTGGCCGAGCGTGTCGAAGGCCCACACCGACGGCGCCGCCAAGAGCGCCGCGAGCGCCGCGCCCGTCGCCGCAAGGCGCACCGCGCGCGAGCTGAACGCGACGAGCGCCAGCACCGCCAGCGCGCCCACGACGATCAGCACCGGCGGCAGCCACGTCAGCTGCCCGGGGTAGTCGGAGCGCACGACCAGCTCGACGATCACGCTCGCCGCAACCGCCAGCGGCGCGAGCACGCGCGCGCTGCGAGCGCCGCCCGTCAGCTGCGCCGCGCCCGCGCCCACGAGCGCGGCGGCGAACGGCGCGAGCAGCGACACGTAGTAGGGGTGGAAGATGCCGCTGGCGGAGCTGAACAGCACTGCGGTCGTCGTGAACGCACCGCCGAGCGCCAGCAGCCAGCCGCTGCGCGCATCCGAGCGGCGCAGGCGGCTTGCGACCAGGATGCCGATGCCGCCGACGAGCGCGAAGCCGAGCAGCCAGCCCGCCTGGCCGCCCAGCGCCGAGCTCAGCAGGCGCAACGGACCCGGGGTGCCGCCGAACATCGTGCCGCCGCCCGCGCCGCCCGGACCGCCCGTCTGGCCGTCCACGCGGCCGAGGCCGTTGTATTCGAAGATCAGCGACAGGATGCGGTTGTCGCTCGTGCCCGAGATCCATGGGCGGTCCGCCGCCGGCGTCAGTTCGACGAGCAACGGCCACGCCCCGCCGACGAGCAGCATCGCACCACCGCCCGCGAGCAGCTGGCGCAGCGCGTG
>JBEKGK010000043.1:0-25052 GCA_050012835.1 Solirubrobacteraceae bacterium
GGGCAAGTCGACCGTCGCGCGGGCCGTTGCCGGCGAGCTCGGCTTCACCTACCTCGACAGCGGCGCCATGTACCGCTGCGTGGCCGTGCTGTGGCTCGCCGAGCCGTCGCGCTCCCCGGCCGAGCTGGCCGCGGCGGCGTCGATCGAGCTGAGCGGAGACGCCTCCGCAGGCGCAGAGCGCGTGGCGCTCGACGGCGAGGACGTGACGGCGGCGATCCGCACCCCCGAGGTCAGCGAGGCGGCCTCCCGGATCGCGGCCGAGGAGGACGTCAGGACGGCCCTGGTCGCCAAGCAGCGCGAGCTGCTGAGCAGAGGCGACTGGGTCGCCGAGGGCCGCGACATCGGCACGGTCGTGGCGCCCGAGGCCGAGGTCAAGGTGTTCCTGACCGCCGAGGCGGGCGAGCGGGCCCGGCGCCGGGCGGCCGAGCTCAGCGCCGACGCGGCCACGGTCCTGGCCGAGCAGGCAATGCGCGACGAGCGCGACGCCACTCGTCCCCACAGCCCTCTGCGCCCGGCCCCGGGGGCCGTCACGATCGACACAACCGGCCTGGCGGTCGCCGAGGTCGTGGAGCGGATCGCGGCCCTGGCTCGCGCCGCCCGCGGCTGAGCGCGCCCCGGAGAGGGCGCTGCGCCCAGTCATACTGGCCCGATGAAGGTTGCGATCGTCGGCTATCCGAACGTGGGGAAGTCCTCGCTGATCAACCGCCTCACGGGCACCCGCGAGGCGGTCGTGCACGAGCGCCCTGGGGTCACGCGTGACCGCAAGGAGCTCGACTGCGAGTGGAACGGGCGCCGCTTCACGCTGATCGACACCGGCGGCGTGGACTTCGAGGATGAGGATCCGCTGGCGGGCTCGATCCGCGATCAGGCGCGCGCGGGCATCGCCGACGCGCAGGTGGCGGTGCTGGTCGTCGATGCGCGCGCGGGCGTGCGGCCGGGCGACGAGGAGATGGCCGACCTGCTGCGCCGCGCGCCGCTGCCGACGATCGTCGCCGCCAACAAGTGCGACGGCGTCTCTGAGCTGCCGCTCGCGGCCGACTTCCACCGGCTCGGCCTCGGCGAGCCGCTGCCCGTCTCGGCGGCGCAGGGACTCGGCTCGGGCGACCTGCTCGACCGCATCGTCGAGCTGCTGCCGGCGGGTGACTCCGAGCCCGAGGACGACACCGTGCGGCTCGCCGTGATCGGGCGACCCAACGTCGGCAAGTCCTCGCTGGTCAACCGCTTCCTGGGCGAGGAGCGGGTGATCGTCTCGGACGTCGCCGGGACCACGCGCGATGCGATCGACACGCCGCTGCTGGTGGGCGAGCGCAAGCTGATCCTCGTCGACACCGCCGGCATTCGCCGCCAGGCGAAGGTCTCGGACTCCGTCGAGTACTACACCTCCCTGCGCTCCCGGCGCGCCGCCGAGCGGGCGGACGTCGCGCTCGTGGTCTGCGACGCCGGCGACGGCGTCACCGCACAGGACCTGCGCATCGCCGAGCTGGCGATGAAGGCCGGGTGCGCGACCGCGATCGTGCTCAACAAGTGGGACATGCAGGAGCGAGGGGAGGATGCGGAAGGGGTCGGCGTCGATCTCGACCACGAGCGCGCGCGCGTGGCCGAAAAGCTGCGCCTGCGCCCGCGCGTGCTGACCGTCAGCGCCAAGACCGGCCGCCACGTCGCGCGCCTCTTGACCGAGGCGATCACGCTCGGCGACCGCGTCAGCGGTCGCATCCCCACCCCTGAGCTCAACCGCTTCCTGGCGGAGGCCGTCCAGGCGCGCCAGCCGCCGGTCGGCACGCGCCGGAGCGCGGGCAACCATCGGCTGAAGCTGATCTACATGACCCAGATCGGCGAGCGCCCGCCGCGCTTTGCGATCCAGGTCAACTCCCGCACGCGCGTCACCCGCGACTACGCCTACTTCCTCGAGAACCGCCTGCGCGCCCGCTACGGGATGGACGGCGTGCCGCTGATCATCGACTTCGTCGAGCGCGGCCAGCGCGGACGCGCCCGCGCCGCATAGACTTCTGCGACTTTTTGTCAACGCGCGGCCGGCGAGCCCCATGCCGGCGGCCCTGATCTCCCGGAGCTGATCCCCAAAACACCATGACTGAGCTAACCGAGAACGAGTTCCTGTTCACCTCCGAGTCGGTCACGGAGGGCCACCCCGACAAGATCGCCGACCAGATCTCCGACGGGGTGCTCGACGCCGTGCTGACCGATGAACCCTATGGCCGCGTGGCGTGCGAGACGCTCGTCAACACCGGCCTCGTCGTCGTCTCCGGTGAGATCTCGACCGAAACCTACGTCGACATCCAGGAGGTCGCGCGCGAGACGATTCGCAAGATCGGCTACACCGACGCCGATCTGGGCTTCTCGGCGGACTCGTGCGCGGTGCTGAACGCGATCGACAAGCAGTCGCCCGACATCGCGCAGGGCGTCGACAAGGCCTACGAGGCGCGCACGGACGCGAACGACGAGGACGAGCTCGACGTCGCCGGCGCCGGCGACCAGGGAATGATGTTCGGGTACGCCACGAACGAGACCGACACGCTGATGCCGCTGCCGATCTCGCTCGCGCACCGTCTTGCCGAGCGCCTGGCCGCGGTCCGTAAGGCCGGCACGCTCGACTACCTGCGCCCCGACGGCAAGACCCAGGTCAGCGTGCGCTATCAGGACGGCAAGCCGGTCGAGATCGAAAAGCTCCTGATCTCCACCCAGCACGGTGAGGGCGCCGAGGCGCTGATCCCCGACGACCTCTGGGAGCACGTCGTCGAGCCGATTCTGCCGAGCGAGCTCTACGACGCGCACAAGCTGCGCAGGAACTTCCTCGTCAACCCGACCGGCCGTTTCGTGATCGGCGGCCCTGTCGGCGACTGCGGGCTGACCGGGCGCAAGATCATCGTCGACACCTACGGCGGCATGGCCCGTCACGGCGGCGGCGCGTTCTCCGGCAAGGACCCCTCCAAGGTCGACCGCTCGGCCGCCTACGCCGCACGCTGGGTGGCCAAGAACATCGTCGCCGGCAAGCTGGCCGATCGCGCCGAAGTGCAGGTCGCGTACGCGATCGGCGTCGCGCACCCCGTGTCGGTGATGGTCGAGACGTTCGGGACCGAGAAGGAAGGCCTCACCCGCGGGCGGATCGCGCGAGCGGTCGACGAGGTCTTCGACCTGCGTCCCGGGTCCTTCCGTGAGGAACTCAAACTGCACCGCCCGATTTACCAGAAGACCGCCGCCTACGGCCACTTCGGACGCGACGACCACGACTTCACGTGGGAGCGCACCGACAAGGCCGCCGCACTGCGCGCCGCCGCCGGCCTCTGAGCGGAGCGGGCTCGAAGACGGCGGCGGAGGCCGGCTGGCGCCGCCTGTCGGTCGTCTACTGTCAGGGCGGTGTCGAGCATCGCCCAGATTGACAGCCCGGCCGCCGAAGTCGGCGCGGCATCGATCATCGCCCAGGTAGAGCCGATGACGACGGCTCGCGCCCTGCGCGGGCCGTTCGACTACCGGCTGCCGGAGTCGCTCCGGGCGGACGTCGCGATCGGATCGATGCTCGTGGTGCCGTTCGGGCGTCGGCAGGTGCTCGGCGTGGTCGTGGGTCTAGCCGACAGCAGCGAGGTCGCCGAGGGCAAGCTGCTCGCGCCGTTGCGCGCGCTGGAGCTCGGCGTGCCCGTCGACCTGGTGGCGCTGGCCGAATGGATCGCCGCCGAGTACTGCTCGACGATCGCCCGCGCGCTCGGCCTCGTGCTGCCGCCGGGGGCCGCACGCCGGCTGGGCGGGCGCAAGCGGCGCGCGGTGGCGCGCCCGGAGCACATGCCGGTGGGCACGCGCAGCCCGCGCGCGCCCGAGCTCACGCACGAGCAGCAGGCGGCGCTCGCGCCGCTGACCGACGCGCTGCGCGAGCGCCGTGCCGAGCAGCGGCTGCTGCACGGCGTGACCGGGTCGGGCAAGACTGAGGTGTACCTGCGCGCTGCCCAGGCTGCGCTGGAGCAGGGTCGCGGCGCGATCGTGCTGGTGCCCGAGATCGCGCTCACGCCGCAGATCGTCGGGCGCTTCGTCGAACGCTTCGGCGACACCGTCGCCGTGCTGCACTCGCGCCTGACCCCCGGCCAGCGCTACGCCGAGTGGCGCCGCCTGCGCGAAGGCGAGGCGCGCGTGTGTGTGGGACCGCGCTCGGCCGTGTTCGCGCCGATCGAGGACCTCGGGCTGATCGTCGTCGACGAGGAGCACGACTCCTCCTACAAGCACGAGGGCGACCCCCGCTACGACGCGCGCGACGTGGCCGCCGAGCGCGCCGAGCGCAGCGGCGCGGTGCTGCTGCTGGGCAGCGCCACGCCGCGCCCGGAGAGCGTCCAGCGCCTGCCCGCCAGCGTCCTGGCCCGGCGCGTCGACGGGCGCCCGCTGCCGGCGGTGCACGTGCTGGACATGCGCGGAGAGACCCAGGGGCTGCATCCGCTCACCGCGCAGGCGCTCGCCGACGTGCGCGCCGCGCGCGGCAAGGCGATCGTGCTGCTCAATCGCCGCGGCTGGTCCAACTTCCTCTCGTGCCGCTCCTGCGGGCGCGTGTGGAGCTGTCCAGACTGCGACGTGGCGCTCGTCCTGCACCGCGCCGGCGGGTATCTCGCGTGCCACCACTGCGGTCACCGCGAGGCTGTGCCCGCGCGCTGCTGCGATTGCTCATCCACCGCTGTCGCGCGCCACGGCGCTGGTACCGAGCGCCTGGCGCACGACCTCGCGCACGTCTTCGACGACGGCCGCTTCCCGGTGTTCCGCCTCGACGCCGACGCGGTCGGCGAGGACGACAGCGTCGGCGCGATCCTGCGCCGCTTCGAGGCGGCCGACTGCGGCGTGCTGATCGGGACGCAGATGGTCGCCAAGGGTCACGACTTCCCGGACGTGAGCCTGGGTGTGGTGCTCGACGCGGACGCCACGCTGCGCTTCCCCGACTTCCGCGCCGAGGAGCGCACGTTCGCGCTCATCGCTCAGCTCGCCGGGCGCGCCGGGCGGGGCGGGCACGGGCGCGTGCTCGTGCAGACGATCGCGCCCGAAGCGCGCTCCATCGTGCACGCCGCCCGCCACGACAGCGACGGCTTCATCGCCGGCGAGCTCGAGCGCCGGCGCGCGCTCAGCTACCCGCCCTTCTCCCACCTGATCAGGATCGTGCTCTCCGCCGTCGAGTCCCCGCCGGCGCTCGCCGCCGCCAGGGAGATGCGCGCACGCCTGTCAGACTCGCTCGCGTCATCCGAGGCGAGCGTGCTCGGCCCGGCCGCGCTGTTCCGCCTGCGCGGTCGCGAGCGCCACGTGCTGGTCGTGAAGGCATCTGATCGGCGCTCCGCGGTACAGGCGGTCGGCGCGGCGGTCGCGAGCCTTGCCGGGACGCGAGCGCACGCGGGCGTGAGCTTCAGTGTGGACGTCGATCCGCAGTAGCAGGATTCGCGGACCCGTAGCGTGGGACCCACGCTGGGCGAGCGACTGCTCGCCGCGCAACGAGCCGCCCGCCGGTTGTATGCGGATTCCGCCATCTGGTAAGTTCACGCGGCTCGGGACACCGGTCACATGGAGGTGAGGTGGTGGAGATCAGGTCTGCTCGTCAGCTGGTGGGCGCTTGGCGGCTTCATGAGGAGGATGTGAGAATGGATGCGCTGCGTTCCCGACGTGTGAGGCTGCAAACGTGGGTCGCGCTCGCGGCGCTCGTCTGCTGCCTGACCGCAGCCCCCGTCGCGTCCGCCAACGCGAAGCCCGCGTTCAAAGGGATCCGCTACGCGAAGGTCAGCCGCGTGTGCCCGCCGCCGAAGCCGGGAGACGCGACCTGCTTCGCGCTCGTGCGCGTTCCCGTGTCGTCGGCTGCTGCCAACGAGCCCGGTGTGAGGCCCTACACGGCCGCCGCTGGAGCGCTCGAATCGGGTCCGGCCGGCGGTCTGACGCCCGCGGAGCTTGCGAGCGCCTACGGCTATGACCCGACCGCAAGTGGGGCAGGACAGACGATCGGGATCGTCGATGCCTATGACGACCCGAACATCGAAGGCGATCTCGGCGAATTCGACAAGCAGTACGGAATCGCGTGCGATGGCTGTTTCACCAAGGTCTCTCAGACCGGGAGCACCACATCGTTGCCGGAAGTCGACACGACCGGCTGGTCGGTCGAGACCTCCCTCGATGTGGAGATGGCGCACTCGACCTGTCCCAAGTGCAAGATCCTGCTCGTTGAGGCTGCCAGCGCAAGCTTCGAGAACCTGGCGACAGCGGTGGGCGAGGCGGTCGCCCTCGGAGCCACGGAGGTCTCCAACTCCTACGGCGGCCCCGAGGTCGAACTCGGCGCGACCGAAAAGGCCGCATACAACCATCCCGGAGTCGTGATCAGCGCTGCCACAGGCGACTTTGGCTATGACGGCTGGACCGAACTGAACGAAGAATTCGAGCCCCCTGGGCGGCCGAACATGCCCGCGTCGTTTCCATCTGTCGTGGCGGTCGGCGGTACGACACTTCATCTCAACGAAGAAGGAAAGCGGGAAAGTGAGACGGTGTGGAACGGCAACGGCCCGTTTGACGAGGAAGAAGACGAAGGGGCGACAGGCGGGGGCTGCAGCACGATGTTCACAGCCCAGCCCTGGCAGCAGCACGCGCCCGGCTTCGCGGCCACGGGCTGTGGAAGTAAACGCCTGGCGGCCGACGTCTCAGCGGTGGCGGATCCGCGCACCGGCTTTGACATCTACGACAGCTACAACTGCGGTGAAAAATGCGAAGAATTCAGACGCGGACAAGACTGGCTGACAATCGGCGGCACATCAGTGGCCACGCCGCTCATCAGCTCGCTGTACGCCCTTGCCGGCGGTAGCGGTGGGGTCAGCTACCCGGCACTGACCCTATACGGCCACCTCGGCGACTCGTCCGCGCTCTATGACGTCACCGAAGGCGGGAATGGCATCTGCGACGACGAAGGATTGGCGTGCGGCGCGAACGCGTTCTTCGGGGTGGAGGTCGACTGCGAAGGCACTACGGCCTGTAACGCGGCACCCGGGTTCGATGGCCCCTCCGGCGTCGGCACGCCGAATGGGCTCGGCGTTTTCAAACCGCTGCTGCCGATCGCCGCGATCACGCCGCCCACTGCTCCCAAATCTGGCCTCGCAGCCACATTCAGCGGTGGAGCCTCCAGCGATCCCTATCCCGGTGGATCGATCTCGAGCTACTCCTGGAGCTGGGGTGATGGCACACCCGTCAGCACCGGCGCTGCGCCGACCCACACCTACAGTGCGC
Source organism: Solirubrobacteraceae bacterium (assembly GCA_050012835.1). Taxonomy (GTDB): domain Bacteria; phylum Actinomycetota; class Thermoleophilia; order Solirubrobacterales; family Solirubrobacteraceae; genus Palsa-744. The sequence continues at coordinate 7,234 of JBEKGK010000043.1, forward strand.
CCGGCGAATACACGGTAACGCTCACCGTCGTCGACAATTACGGCCTGAATAGCGTGCCCGTCACGGAGTCGGTCAAGGTGACCGAAGAACCCGCAGCGACCAAGAAGCAAGAAGAAGGACCCGCCGCCAAATCATCCGGCAGCTCGGGCGCTCAGGAAGTGAGTGGCTTTCAGATGCGCCTCGCGGCGCTGGTCCCCGATGCCGAGCTGGCCGGCACCTCGCTCCAGGTGAGCGCCTCGGGCGCAGTGACGCTGAAGATCAGCTGCCCCGCGGGTGAGACCAGCTGCTCGGGCACCGTCACCCTGCGTACGCTCAGCGCCGTGATCGCCGGCGGCGGGCACGCCGCGAGGCAGAAGCCCTCCGTGCTGACGCTCGCCGCGGGGTCGTTCACCGTCGCCGGCGGCAAGGTGCGCTCGGTGACGCTGCACCTGTCGGCGAAGGCTCGCGCGCTGCTTGCACGCGCCCGCACGCTGCGCGCCCGCGCGACGCTGCTCGCACACGATCCCCAGGGCGCCAGCCACACCACGCGCACGCTCGTCACGCTACGCGCGCCCAAGGCGCCGCACCACAAAGGCTGAGCATCGCCGGGCCGACCACCGCCTGGGAGCGCCGATCCGCGGCTGGCCGCCCGCTGCTCATAGACTCAGGCGACGATGACCGAGGATGACCGCACCGACGAGGAGCACACCTCGATCGAGCTCCCGGCGCCGACCTCCGAGGAGGCCGACGTCGAGGTCGAGCGCGAGGGGGACGCGCCAGAGCCCGCCGAGCTCGACGAGGAGACACGCGCGCGCCGCGACGCGGCGCTGCGCCACGTGCGCAAGTTCGGCGACCCGGTGCTGCGCGCGACCGCGCTGCCGGTGGAGCGCTTCGACGATGACCTGAAGGCCGAGGTGCAGCGGATGGGCGAGCTGATGCACGACGCGCTCGGTGTCGGGCTCGCAGCCACCCAGCTCGGGGTGCTGCATCGCGTGCTCGTCTACAAAGCCTACATCGACGATCCTGTCACCGCGCTGGTGAACCCGGTGCTGGAGTGGATGAGCGAGGAGCTCGAGCCCGGCGATGAGGGCTGTCTGAGCCTGCCCGGCGTGCACGTCGAGGTCGAGCGCCACGCACAGGTGCGAGTGCGGGCACTGGACGCGGCCGGGGAGGAGCTCGAGGTCGAGGCCGAGGGGTTGGAGGCCCGCGTGATCCAGCACGAGGTCGACCACCTCAACGGCGTGCTGATACTCGATCGCATCTCGCGCGATGCGCGCAAGGAGGCGATGCGCGCGATGCGCGAGGCGCAGGTGCCCGCCGAGGATCGCCCGGCGGACGTCGCCTAGCGCAGGCGGCAGGGCCCAGCGCTTTGAGCACGGTCTTCATCGGCACCTCCGAGTTCGCCGCCGCGGTGCTCGAGCGCCTGGCGCGCAGCGATGCTCACCGCCCCGCGCTCGTAGTCACGCGCCCGGACCGCCCCAGCGGTCGCGGCCGGCGCCTGAGCTCGCCTCCGGTCGCCGAGCAAGCGCGTGCGCTCGGCCTGCCTCTGGAGCAGCCGCAGAACGTCAACGACGAGCAGGCCAGGGCGCAGATCGCGCTGGCCTCCCCGCGTGCGGTCGTCGTGTGCGCGTTCGGCGCGCTCATCAAGGAGCCGCTGCTGTCCGAGCACGAGCTGCTGAACGTGCACCCCTCGCTGCTGCCACGCTGGCGGGGAGCAGCGCCCGTCGAGCGGGCGATCATGGCCGGCGACGAGCACACGGGCGTCTCGATCATGCGCCTCACAGCCGGCCTGGACAGCGGCCCCGTGTGCCTCGCCGGGGTCGAGCCGATCCGCTCCGACGACAGCTACGGCTCGCTGGTGGCACGGCTGCAGGAGCTCGGCGGGGAGCTGCTCGTGCGCGCGCTCGACGAATCTCCGCCGTTTGAGGAGCAGCCGCAGGAGGGCGTCACCTACGCCGAGAAGCTCGGCCCGGCTGACCGCCTGCTCGATCCCGCGAGGCCCGCCGTCGAGCTCGAGCGCGTCGTGCGCGCGCTGCACCCGCACATCGGCGCGCGCGTGGCGCTCGCCGACGGCACCCTGCTCGGGGTGCACCGAGCGGCGCTCCTCGATGCCGACGCGCTGCAGGCGCCAGGCCCTGTCGTGCGTGACGGCCGCCTGCTGCTCGACTGCGCCCCCGGCGTGCTCGAGCTGCTCGTCGTGCAGCCGCCCGGCGGGCGTGCGATGGACGCCTCCGCGTATCTACGCGGTCACGGACTGCCAGGACGGCGATAGGCGGTCACGGACCGACGGGGCGCCGGTAGTCGGTGACGTAGGCCGGCGGCGCGATGCCCGCGCGCAGCCGCGCGTCGGGCTCGGGCGGGCGCGCCGTGCTGGACAGCGGGATCACGCCCGCCCACGCGGGCAGCGCGTAGTCCTCCTCGTCGTCCAGCGGCCCGCCGCTGCGAACCTTCGCGGAGGCCTCGTCGATCGGCAGCGCGAGCACCGACGTCGCCCTCAGCTCGTTGTCGCTCGGCGCGCGAACGTCATCCCAGCGGCCCGGCACGATGTGCTCGACGACCGCGCGCAGCGCCGCGCGCTTCTCGTCGGGGTCCTCCACGATCGACGCCCGCCCGAGCAGCATCGCCGAGCGGTAGTTGGCCGAGTGGTGCATCGCCGCGCGGGCCAGCACCAGCCCATCGATCAGCGACACCGTCAGGCACGCCTGGGCTCCCGAGGCGAGCGCTCGCAGCGTGCGGCTGGCGGTCGAGCCGTGGCAGTAGACCACGTCGCCGCTGCGCGCGTGCAGCGTCGGGATCACGAACGGCTGACCCTCGTCGTCGACGATGCCCAGATGCGCGATCAGCGCCTCGTCGAGGATCGCGTCGATCACGCCGCGGTCGTAGCTCGCGCGCTCGCGCTTGCGCCGGAGCCTTACGCGCTCGGAGGGGGGTGGGGCCGTTGCGGCTGCAGTCGGCTGCTGGGCGGGCACTTCGAACTCCTCTCCATATAAATATATTAAATCTGTAATAGTACAGAGCGATGACTGACCTGAAACAGTATCGGATCAAGGCGGCGAGCGCCGCGGAGCTGGTCAACGGCATCGAGGCCGGCGTCGCCAGCGGCGCGCTCGTCCCCGGCCAGCGGCTGCCGTCCGTGCGGCGGCTCGCGGCCGAGGTTGGGCTCAGCCCGGTCACGGTCGCGGCCGGCCTCGCCGAGCTGCGCCGGCGCGGGGTCGTGCTGAGCGAGCCGCGGCGCGGCACGCGCATCGGCCAGGGCCCGCCGATTGGATCCTCGCGCGCGCCGCTGCCCGTGCCGCCCGGTGCGCGCGACCTCTCGCGCGGCAACCCCGACCCGGCGCTGCTGCCCGACCTCGCCGGTGCGCTCGCCCGCTGCGAGCTGCCCGCGCGCCTCTACGGCGAGCCGCAGGCGCTGCCCGAGCTGCTGGAGCTCGCGCGCGAGCAGCTGCGCGCGGACGGCGTCCCCGGCCAGCATCTGTGCATCGTCAGCGGCGCCATGGACGCGATCGAGCGCGTGCTCGAGGCGCACGTGCGTCCCGGTGATCGCGTCGCGGTCGAGAACCCGGGCTATGCGGCGCTGTACGACCTGCTTCGAGCCAAGGGCCTCGCGCTCGAGCCCGTCGCGCTCGACGAGCGCGGGATGCTGGCCGCCGATCTGCGCCGCGCGCTCAGTCGCGGCGCAGTCGCGGTCGTGCTCACGCCGCGCGGGCAGAACCCCACGGGCGCGGCGCTCGACTCCGCGCGCGCACGCGAGCTGAGCGCCGTGCTGGGCGAGTTCCCGCGCACGCTGCTGATCGAGGACGATCACCTCGGACCGGTCGCCGGCAGCGAGCTGCACACGCTTCTATCCGCGCGTTCCCATCCCGAACGCTGGGCGGCCACGCGCTCCGTGGCCAAGGCGCTCGGGCCCGACCTGCGCCTCGCCGTGCTGGCCGGCGACGCCCACACGATCGCGCGCGTGCAGGGACGCCAGCAGTGCGGGCCCGGCTGGGTCAGCCACATCCTGCAGAGCCTCGTGCTCGCCCTGTGGAGCGATCCCGCCGTGCACGAGCTCGTGGCCCGCGCGAGCGCCACCTACTCAGAGCGGCGCGAGCGCCTGCTGTCGTGCCTGGCCAGCGCGGGAGTCCAGGCGCACGGGGCGTCGGGTCTGAACGTGTGGATCCCAGCGCAAGAGGAAGCAGGCACGGTGGGAGCGCTGATGCAGCGCGGCTGGGTGGTGGCGCCGGGAGCCGCCTACCGCCTGCCCGGCGCTCCGCCTGGCATCCGCGTCACCACCGCGACCCTCACCGGCGAGGAGGCCGCACGGCTCGCCGGCGATCTGGCCGACGTTCTCGCTCCGGCCCTCGTCAGTCGTAGCGGATAGCCGATCATGCCCGGTATGCCCAGCTCACCCGTCGCCACCATCGCTCCCGCGCGCCGCTGCGCCTACACGGTTCTGCGGCGCGTGTTCGAGCAGGGCGCCTACGCCGATCGCGCGCTCACCGCCGAGGCCGCGCAGCTCGACCCGCGCGACCGCGCGCTGGCGATGCGCCTGGCCTACGGCGCCGTCCAGCGCAAGGGCACGCTCGACCATCTGATCGAGCAGCTGGCCGGCCGCCAGCTCGCCGCGCTCGACCCGCCGCTGCTGGCCGCGCTGAGGCTCGGGTGCTACGAGCTGCTGTACATGGCCGGCGCGCCCGACTACGCGGTCGTCGCCGACGCCGTCGAGCTCGCAAAGATAAACAGCCCGCCCACCCGCGCCGGCCACGGCCTGGTCAACGCGGTGCTGCGCCGCGCCGCGCGCGAGGGGCCCGACGCGCTGCTGGGCGGGCTCAGCGACGCTACGCCGCAGCAGGCCGCCGTCAAGCACTCGCACCCCGAGTGGATCGCACGCCTGTGGTGGGAGTCGCTCGGCGCCGAGCAGGCACGCGCGCTGATGGCCGCCGACAACGAGCCCTTGGAGGTGGCGCTGCGGGCGAACACGCTCGTCACCGACGCCGCCACGCTCGCCCGCGAGCTGCCCGTGCGCACGCACCTCGACCCCGCCATCCCCGAGGCGCTCGTGCTGGACGAGCCGTTCGACGTGCACGGCTCCGCGCTGTGGCAGGCGGGCGCGTTCCACGCGCAGTCGCGCGCCGCGATGCTCGTCGCGCGCGCGCTCGATCCCGTGCCCGGCGAGCGCGTGCTCGACCTGTGCGCCGCTCCCGGTGGCAAGACCACCCATATCGCGGCGCTCATGCACGGCCGCGGCGAGGTGCTCGCGGTCGAGCGCAACCCCCGCCGCGCCGGCGGCCTCGTGCGCACCGCGCGGCGGCTGCATGCCGCCAACGTGACCGTGGAGATCGCCGACGCCGAGCGCTGGTCGCTATCGGGTCGGGATCCGCACACCCCGCCGTTCGACCGCGTGCTCGTCGATCCGCCCTGCTCGGGGCTCGGCACGCTGCAGGCTCGCGCCGACCTGCGCTGGCGCGTCACGCCCGAGGCGATCGGCGAGATGGTGCAGGTTCAGACGAGGATCCTCGCCGCCGGAGCCGGCGCCCTCCGTCCGGGGGGCGTGCTTGTCTACTCTACCTGCACCATCTCCTCAACTGAGAATGAGCGCCTGATCGCCGCCTTCCTGGACTCCCATCCCGAATTCGGTCTCGAGCACGTCGTGGTGACGCTCCCGCACCGCGACCACACCGCCGGCTTCTACATCGCGCGCCTGCGCAAGGGCTGAGCGATGGCCGACGAGCCGCACACGCCGGCCAAGCCCGCGATCGACCTCGGGCCGCAGTGCCCGAACTGCGGCGAGCCGTGGCTGCGCCCCACGAACCTCCCCGGGCGCTATCGCTGCGTGTACTGCCTGCACCGCTTCGAGCTGACCTCCGTCTGCCCCAACTGCGGCGAGCACTCCACGATCGTGCGCATGTCCTCCACCGCGATCATGAAGTGCAATAACTGCGGAGACTCCATGCTCCAAGCCGTATGAGCAGGCTATGAGCGAGGCGGCGCGCGAGCTGCTGCGCGACGTGCGCGTGGCGCCGTCGATCCTGTCGGCCGACTTCGGGCGGCTGCGCGAGCAGGTGCAAGAAGTGCTCGACGCGGGGGCGCGGGTGATCCACGTCGACGTCATGGACGGGCACTTCGTGCCGCCGATCACCGTCGGACCACTGATCGTGGCGGCGCTCGCCGACGCGGTGCACGAGGCCGGCGGGATGCTCGAGGTGCACCTGATGATCGAGCGTCCCGAGCGCTCCGCAACCGAGTTCGTCAAGGCGGGCGCCGACTCGATCACGTTCCACGCCGAGGCCACTTCGCACGTCGCCTACACGGCGAGCCTGATCCGCGAGTCGGGCGCGTGCGTGGGCCTGGCGATCAATCCCGGGACCGCCGTGGGGGCGCTCGCGGAGTTGACCGGGGTGCTCGATCTGGCCCTGTGCATGACGGTGAACCCCGGTTGGGGCGGGCAGCCGTTCATCGCCCACTCGCTCGACAAGCTTCCGCGCATGCGCGCGCTGGTCGGCGCGGGCGTGGCGGTCGAGGTGGACGGCGGCGTCGAGCCGCTGACCGCGCCCGCGTGCCTGGAGGCGGGCGCAAGCGTGTTCGTCGCCGGCTCGGCGATCTTCTCCGCGCCAGACCCCGCTGAGGCCTACCGGGCGATCGCCGCGTCCGTCGACGCCGCCTGAGCCTGAATCGCGCCCCACCGGCCAGCGCGCGTGCCGCGACGGTAGAGCGCCGCCAGCAGCAGCGCCAAGAGCGCGGTCGCGCCGGCGTAGCCGATCTCCGCTCGCAGCAGCTGTTCGCTGACCGGCGAGACCAGCATCCACACGAGGAACACGACCGCCGCGCACACCCAGCAGCCGGCGGCCGCCCGGGCGCGGTCGCGCGCGAGCGCCGCCTGGTTGAGCGCGCCCGAGGCCAGGTGCAGGCCCATGCCGACGCCGATCAGCGCCGGGCCGAAGCGGTTGTACGTGAACGCCTGCCCGAAGAACACATGCCGCAGCGCGAACGGGCCGACGATCAGCAGGCCGAGCGCCACCGCCGCCGCGAAGCCCGCGATCGCGAGGATCGTCACGCGGATCGCGCGCGCGAACGCCTCGTGCCCCGCCGTCGCCTCGAGGCCCGTCAGATGCGGCAGCAGCGACGTCTGGATCGCCTGGAACAGCTGCAGCGGCGCGCGCGCGATCAGCAGCACGTTGAACACGATGCCCGCCAGCACGCCGTTGTTCGAGGTCGCATCTACCGTCAGCACCGCCGCGTTCAGCAGCGTCTGCTCGGAGAGCATGATGCTCGACACCCACACCGCGAAGCCGCCGCCCCGCCGCAGCGACAGCTCGTCGTGCGCGGCCGTCTCCTGAACGCCCTCGGTCCCCGGACCCGCGAGCGCCGCATCGGCCTCGTCGACCGTGATCAGCGTCCCGCCCGCCGGCGCCGCCCGTTCGGCAAGCGCCTCGTCGAGCGTGCCGCCAGCCGATGCGCTCGCCCCGTCGCTGCGCGCCACGCGGTCGCGCCTGCTGCGCGCGAACGCCACCGGCACCACCACCAGCGACACGAACGGCGCGGCCGCGATCCCCAGCGCCACCGCCGTCTGCCCGCTGGCGATGCCCAGCGCCACCGCGATCGCGAAGCTGATGCGCGAGGTCGACTCCATCAGCACCAGCCCGCCGAACAGGCCGAAGCGCTGGTGTCCGGCCAGCCAGCCGCGCGCGAAGTAGCTCGCGGCGTACGCCAGCGTGCCCACCACCAGCACGTCGTAGAGGGCCTCCTGGCGTTGGAAGACGTGGTTCACGAGCTCGCCGTGCAGCGCCAGCGCGACCACCAGGAAGATCAGCGCGAAGCTCGCCTGGATCAGCATCGGCACGCGCAGCGTGTGCTCGACGCTGCCGCGCGCGCGGCGTTCGGCGATCGTGCGCGAGAGCAGCTGTTCGATCGGTCGGTAGATCACCGAGATGATCACGAACATCACCGACCACAGGACGTCGAGCAGCTTGGCCGATTCTTCGCCGAGCACGTGGCTGGCGATCGAGAAGTACGCGAACGTCAAGAGGCCCGTAGAGGCGATCCCGATCGACAGGATCCGCGCCCCCGCGCCATAGCCAGAGGGACGCTGGGCGGCGCGATACTGCGTCCTCGGTCGCTCGCGTGCCAAGCACGCCACGCTCCCTGCGTCCTTGTCTCGCTTGCCCATCGTCCCTCTGGGGGGGCGCTTAAAGGCGGACAAGCAACATCGTCCAGGGGAACGGCGAGCGGATCTCGACGACCTCGCCGTGGCGCGAGAGCAGCCTCACAAACGATCGCCTGGACCAGTGGTTGAGGTGGCCCGGGGTGTTGCCGAGCGCCGGCCAGTAGGCGCCGCGTGCCATGTTGAGCATCCGCCACAGCGGCTCGCGCGGGACCGACACGAGCAGGTGACGCTCGGCGCAGCGGGCCATCTCGGCGAGCGTGTGCTCGGGGTCGGGCACGTGCTCGAGCACCTCGATCGCGCTCGCCAGGTCGAACTCGTTCTCCGCGAACGGCAGGTTCGCCGCCTCCATCACGCGGTACTCGAGGTTGGGCGCCTGCCGCTCGGCCCAGCCGGCCTGAATCGACTCCTCCTCCAGGTCGATGCCCACCACGCGGGCCGGGTCAGCCGGGTCGCGGGCGGCCAGCCGCTGCGCCCACTTGTGCACGAGCACCCCCTCGCCGCAGCCCACGTCAAGCACCGAGCTCGGCGCCGCCAGCTCGAACAGCTCGTCCAGCTCGCGCTCGAAGCCCGCCATCAGGCGGCGCACCACCGGGTTGCTCGAGCCGTACTTGTCGTAGGTGTTGCCGGTGACCACCCCGTCCTCGGAGACCGTCACGCCACTCACAGGACGACCTCGCTGGGGCGCTCAGACTCGCTGGGCCGCTCCGACTCGGGCTTCTGTATCCGGGGGCCCGCCGCCGGCGCGCCCGCTGGCAGGCCTCCGGGCTGCGCGCCGGGTTCGTAGTGCGAGGGCGCCACGCCGAGCTGCAACTCGATCCGCCGCACCCGCTCGAACGTGCGCTGGGTCATCACCCGCTGGGCGGCCAGCAGATCGCCGATCACGCCCAGCGCCCACAGCACGACCGCCGCGATGAACAGCACGGCTCCCAGGATCAACGACTGCACATGGCCCTTGCCGTTGCCTTCCGCGTAGGCGACCACGAAGCGAATCCACACGCCGATCGCGACCACGCCCATCAGCAGCGCAAGGCTCCAGAACACGCGCAGCGGCTCGTACTGGGCGTAGATGCGGAAGATCGAGAGCGTGTTGCGCCGGACGTAGGCGCCCATCGACGGGAACAGGCGCGACTCGCGCGTCTTCGCATTGGTCCGCACGGGAACGTGGTCGATCGCCACCAGCAGCTTGCCCGCCTGGATGATCGTCTCGAGCGTGTACGTGAACTTGGAGACCACCATCATCTGGATGGCCGCCTCGCGGTTGTACGCGCGAAAGCCGGACGTCGTGTCGGGCACCGAGGTCGACGAGGCCTGGCGCACGACCCACGAGCCGAGTCGCTGCAGGCCCTTCTTCAGCGGCGAGAAGTGCTCGATGCCGCCCACCTCGCGGTCGCCGACGACCATGTCGGCGCGGCCCTCGAGGATCGGACGCACGAGCCGGGCCACGTCCGGGCCGTAGTACTGGTTGTCGGCGTCGGTGTTCACGATCACGTCGGCGCCGAGCTTCAGCGCGGTGTCGATGCCCGCCTGGAAGCCCGCGGACAGGCCCTTGTTGTTGGTCAGGCGCACGAGATGATCGACGCCGTGCGCGCGCGCGACGTCGACCGTCGCGTCGGTCGAGCCGTCGTCGATCACCAGCCACTCGACCGTCTCGAAGCCGTCGAGCTGCCGTGGCAGGTCGGCCAGCGTCTGCGGCAGCTGCTCCGCCTCGTTGAAGCAGGGGATCTGGATGATGAGCTTCACGGCGATCAGGTTAGTGTCCCAAGTCGACGCCAGATGGAAAGCGCGATGCTCACCCGGCAGAGGCCGGGCACGATCCGGCTGGCGCGGCTGCGCGCCACGCCGTCCGGCACGTGGGCGCGGATCGGCTTCGTCGCGATGTGCGTCGGCGCGCTGATCGGCTACTTCGCCTTCCCGACATATCCCACCTACGACTCCTTCTACGCGCTGCTGTGGGGCCGCGACCTGCTGCACCTGCACCTGCCCGACTTCCACGTGTATCGCGGTCCGACCGAGCACCCGCTGGCGATCGCGTTCGGGATGCTGTGCTCGATCTTCGGGCAGGGCGGCGCGCGCCTGATGGTGCTCGGCTCGATCGCCTCGTTCGTGGCCGCGGTCGCGGGGATGTACAGGCTGGGGCGCCTGTGCTTCGGCCCGGTCGTCGGGCTCGTCGCCGCGCTGCTGCTGCTGAGCCGCTTCTTCATCGAGAACCTCGCCGCCCAGGGCTACCTGGACATATCCTACGTGGCGCTGATCGTATGGGCGATCGTGCTGGAGGTCGAACGCCCCCGGCGGGGCGCGCCGGTCTTCCTGGCGCTCGCCGCCGCCGGCCTGCTGCGCCCCGACGCGTGGGTGCTGAGCGGCGCCTACTGGCTGTGGTGCTCGTGGCCGGCGAAGGCCGAGCGCAGGTCGGGCGCGGCGCGATCGAAGGCGCTGGCCAGGAGCCTTAGATACCTGGCGCTGGCCGCGATCGCGCCGGTCGTATGGGCGTGCCTGGACGCGATCGTGACGGGCAATCCGCTTTACTCGCTGAGCGCGACTGCGGGCCTCGCGGCGGAACTCGAACGCACGCAGGGGTTCACGAGCGTGGTGGTCTCGCTGTGGAGCTATGGAGTGCGCATCGACAAGCTGCCGGTGCTGCTCGGCGGGCTGCTCGGCGTGCCGCTGGCGGTCTGGATGGCGCCGCGCCGTGCGCTCGTGCCGCTGGCGACGCTGGTCGTGCTGATCGGCGTATACGTCGCCGAGGGCGCGGTCGGGGCCTCGGTCGTGGATCGCTACCTGATCGGCGCGGCCACCGTGCTGCTGCCCTTCTGTGCGCTCACGGTGGGCGGCTGGGCGATGCTCGAGCCGGGCTCGTGGGTGCGCCGGGCGTGGATCCTCGGGGCGCTCGTGCTCGTCGCCTACGGAGGCGTCTCGGCGGCGAGCACGCTGAGCCTCTCGAGCCTGCGTCTGACGCTGGCCGAGCACGAGGACTTCCACGAGGGGCTCGCGGCGGCGCTGGAGAGCCCCGCCGTGAAGGCGGAGCTGCGCCGCTGCCCGCTGGTATCGCTGCCCGACAACAAGCTGATCCCGGACGCACGCTGGATCCTCGACAGCGTCGGGCAGCGGGACATCGTCGCCCGCAGCCAGGCGCGCGCCGATGTCGAGCACCACGATCACACGCTCGAGGACCGGATCAAGTCGGGCAGCGTGGCGGTGTACCCGCTCGGCGACGCCGTGTTCGTCGACGCGATCGTCGACGTCGGCGACGACCCGCAGGACCAGGTTCCGCTGCGCGGCTTCCGGCGCATCTACACCAGTCGCTTCTACGCGGTGTATGCCAACTGCTGAGTCGCCGCCGACGCCGGCCGCGCCGGCGGATGTGAAGGCCCGCCCCGCGCGCGCCCGGCTGTGGGCGTGGGCGGGCCTGTCGGGCGTGCTGCTCGGTGGGCTGGGGCTGCGCCTGTGGGGCGTCGGCCAGGGGTTGCCCTACGTCTACAACAGCGACGAGGCCGACCATTTCGTGCCGCACGCGATCGAGATGTTCGAGAAGGGGACGCTCAACCCGCACTACTTCGCCAATCCGCCCGCGCTGACATACCTGCTGCACTACCTGTTCGCGGTCTCCTACGGGGGCGCGACGGGGGTCGTGCACGAGTATGCGCTGCACCCCCAAGCGGTCTACACGCTGGCGCGCGTGGCCGTCGCGGTGCTCGGGACGGTCGCGCTGTGGCTGCTGTACGCGACCGGCGCACGGCTGCTCGGCCGCGCCGTCGGGCTGCTGGCGGCGGCGATCGAGGCGGTCGCGTTCCTGCCCGTCTTCTACGCTCACCTTGCGCTCAACGACGTGCCCACGCTGGCGCCCACGACCCTGTCGCTGCTCGGAGCCGCAGGCGTGCTGCGTAAAGGCCGCGCCCGCGACTATCTGCTCGCGGGCGTCGGGCTGGGGCTGGCGTGCGCCACCAAGTACACGGCCGGCATCGTGATCGTGCCGCTGGTCGCGGCCATCGCCGCGCGCTTCCTAGACGGCGGCGCTGACGGGGCGGCGAAGGCCGGCAGGCGTGCGCTCGTCGGGATCCTGCTCGCCGCGAGCTCTGCGCTCGCGGCGTTCGTGATCGCCAATCCATATTCGCTCCTGGACTACCACAGCTTCCACGCCGAGCTCGTCCATCAGTCGACGCTCTCGGCCGAATCGCAGGGCAAGCTGGGCGCGCCCAAAGAAGGCGGGCTCGTCTACTACCTGTGGTCGTTCACGTGGGGGCTCGGCTGGGCGCCAGCGCTGGCCGCGGCCGGCGGCGCCCTGGCCGTCTGGCGTGCAGAGCGACGCCTAGGCTGGCTGCTCGTCCCCGCGGCGCTGCTGTTCGTCGCGTTCATGGGGCTGCAGGGCCGCTACTTCGGACGCTGGCTGATGCCGATCCTGCCGATCGCCTGCCTGTTGGCAGCGTTCTTCGTCGTGCAGCTGGTCGACTGGGCCGGGCGCCCGCTGGCAGCGCCGGCGCTGCGGGGCGCGCTCGCGGCGCTGCTCGTGGCGGCGCTGCTGGTCCAGGGACTCGTCTACAGCGTCCACTCGGGCATCGTGCTCGCCCGCGCGGACACGCGCAACCTGACGCGCGGGTGGATGCTGGCCCACATCCCGGCGGGCGCGAAGATCGTCGCCGAGCCCGTCGAGTTCGAGGAATGGGCGCGGGAAAGGCCCGGAACCTCGACGGCGCACAATCCCTACCACTGGCGGCTGTACCCGGCGCTGTACCCGCGCATCACTCCCGGTGGCTCGATCGCGCCGGCCTATCTCGACAAAGTCGGACTCGAGAGCTACGAGACGACGCTGCACCCGGCCCTGATCGACTTCTACGAGCGCGAAGGCTTCTGCTGGGTGATCACCGGCTCGACCGAGTCCGGGCGCGCGTTCGCCGATCCGCGCGCGGTGCCGCAGGCGATCGCCTACTACCGCAAGCTCGCCCGCGACGGCGAAGTCGTCTATCGCGCCTCGCCGTACGCGCGCGGGAAGGGTCCGGTCGCGTTCAACTTCGACTGGAGCTTCGACTACTACCCGCTCGCCTACGAGCGCCCGGGGCCGCAGATGACGATCTACCGTCTGCGCGGCGGGCGCTGCCGCGCCGCATAGGGCTCGCGAGCGCGCGGGGTTATCCTGGGTTCAGATGCCCAGCTGCACCGACACCGACAAGCTGCACCTCGCACGTGCGATCGAGCTCGCGCGCAACGGCAGCGGCGCGGTCAAGCCGAACCCGGTGGTGGGCGCGGTCGTGGCACGCGACGGCGAGATCCTGGGGGAGGGCTGGCATCAGGAATACGGCGCGGCGCACGCGGAGGTCAACGCGATCGAGGCATGCGGCCTGGCCGACCTGGGCGGAGCGACGCTGTACGTGTCGCTCGAGCCCTGCTGCCACGAGGGCAAGACGCCGCCGTGCACGGAGGCGATCCTGCAGGCGGGCATCGGGCGCGTGGTCGTCGCCTCCGACGATCCCACCGAGAAGGCCTCCGGACGCGGGCTGGGGATCCTGCGCGACGAGGGCGTCGAGGTGGTGCTCGCCGACGGCGAGCTCGCCGCGAGCGCGCGGCTGCTCAACCAGGCGTTCCGCAAGCACGCCCGCGTGGGGCGCCCGTGGGTGCTGTTCAAGTCGGCGATGACGCTCGACGGCAAGGTCGCCACCCGCACTGGCGACTCTCAGTGGATCAGCGGCGAGGACAGCCGCCAGCTGGCCCACCGCTGGCGCGCGTCGGTCGACGCGGTGGTCGTGGGCATCGGCACCGCGCTCGCCGACGACCCGCAGCTGACCGCCCGCCCGGACGGCCTGCCGGCTGAGCCGGGCGCACAGCCCCGACGCGTGGTGTTCGACTCGCTCGCGCGGCTGCCGCCGAGCTCCCAACTGGTGGTCGCCGCGGCCGAGATCCCGCTCACGATCGTGGTCTCGCGCGCGGCGGCGCGCGCGGACACCGACGCGCTCGAAGCCGCCGGGGTGCAGGTGCTCGTCGCGACCGGCGAAAACGAGCCCGCGCGCGTGCGCTCGGGGCTCGACCAGCTGGGGGCTCTCGGCGTGGCCTCGGTGCTGCTCGAGGGCGGCCCGCACCTCGCCGGCGCGTTCCTCGACGCCGGCGAGATCGACGAACTACGCCTGTTCCTGGCGCCGCTGCTGCTCGGCGGCAGCGCAGCGCGCGATCCGCTCGAGGGCGAAGGGGTCGAGCGCATCTCCGAGGCGCTGCACGCGCTCAGCTTCGACTGCGAGTCGGTCGGCGGGGATCTCTTGATCTCGGCCCGGTTGCGCGAGTGGTGAGATGTTCACGGGGCTGATCGGCGAGGTCGGCAGCGTCGCGGCGCTCGAGCAGGACGGCGAGGGCGCGACGCTCGAGATCCGCAGCGGCCTCGCGAGCGCCCTGCGGGAGGGAGATTCGATTGCCGTCAACGGCGTGTGCTTGACCGCGACCGAGGTCAGCGACGAGGGCTTCCAGGCGCAGGCGATGATCGAGACGCTCGAGCGCTCCTCGCTGGGCCGGCTGCATGCCGGCGCGCCCGTGAACCTGGAGCTGGCGCTGCGCGCCGACGACCGCCTGGGCGGGCACGTCGTCCAGGGCCACGTCGACGGGACGGGCACCGTCCGCACGCTGCGCGATGAGGGCTTCTCGCGAGTGCTCGAGATCGACGTCGATCCGCGCCTGGCGCGCTATCTCGTGGAGAAGGGCTCGGTCGCCGTCGACGGCGTGAGCCTCACCGTGAGCGCGCTGGACGAGCGCGGGTTCTCGGTCTCGCTGATCCCCGAGACGCTGCAGCGGACGAACCTCGGCGAGATCCGCGAGGGTGACGTCGTGAACATCGAGGTGGACATCCTTGCCAAGCACGTCGAGCGACTGCTCGAGCGCTACCAGGAGGCACACATATGAGCGGTTCCCAGACAGCCACCGGCTTCGCGACCATCGAGCAGGCGATCGAGGACATTCGCGAGGGCAAGATGGTGGTGGTGTGCGACGACGAGGATCGCGAGAACGAGGGCGACCTGACGCTCGCGGCGCAGTTCGCCACGCCCGAGGCGATCAACTTCATGGCGAAGGAGGGTCGCGGGCTGATCTGCCTGTCGCTGACCGCCGAGCGCTGCGACGAGCTCGGGCTCGATCT
The DNA here is from genome assembly GCA_050012835.1 of Solirubrobacteraceae bacterium. Taxonomy (GTDB): domain Bacteria; phylum Actinomycetota; class Thermoleophilia; order Solirubrobacterales; family Solirubrobacteraceae; genus Palsa-744. The sequence continues at coordinate 22,461 of JBEKGK010000043.1, forward strand.
GATGGCCGCCAAGAACGAGTCCGCGTTCGAAACCCCGTTCACGGTCTCGGTCGAGGCACGCGAGGGCGTCACCACCGGCATCTCCGCGCACGACCGCGCGCACACGATCCAGGTGGCGATCGATCCGGAGAGCCGTCCGCGCGACCTCGTGCAGCCCGGCCATGTGTTCCCGCTGAAGAGTCGCGCCGGCGGCGTGCTCGAGCGCGCGGGGCAGACCGAGGCGGCTGTGGATCTCGCGCGGCTGGCCGGCCTGAACCCCGCGGGCGTGATCTGCGAGGTGATGAACGACGACGGCACGATGGCGCGCGTGCCCGAACTCGCCGACTACTGCGCGCGCCACGGGCTGAGCATGATCACGGTGGCCGACCTGATCGCCTACCGCCGCCGCCACGACAAGCTCGTCGAACGGGTCGTCGCCACGCGGCTGCCGACGACGTTCGGCGACTTCGAGGCTGTCGGATACCGCTCGCTGGTCGACGACAAGCACCATGTGGCGCTGGTCAAGGGCGAGGTGAGCGGGACGCCGGACGTGCTCGTGCGCGTGCACTCGGAGTGCCTCACCGGCGACGTGTTCCACTCGCTGCGCTGCGACTGCGGCGAGCAGCTCGAATCCGCCCTGTCGATGATCGAGCGCGAGGGCCAGGGGGTGCTGCTGTACCTCTCCCAGGAGGGTCGCGGGATCGGCCTCTTGAACAAGCTGCGCGCGTACCGGCTGCAGGAGGACGGCCTCGACACCGTCGAAGCCAACGAGCGGCTCGGGCTCCCGGCGGATCTGCGCGACTACGGCATCGGCGCCCAGATCCTGGTCGACCTCGGGCTCAGCTCGATCCGGATCCTCACCAACAACCCCAAGAAGATCAGGGGCCTGGAGGGCTACGGGCTGTCGGTCAGCGCCCAGATCCCGATCGAGCACGCGCCCAACGAGCACAACGAGGCGTACCTGCGCACCAAGGCCGAGCGCATGGGGCATACGTTGCACCACCAGGGCCTGAGCCTCGACGAGCAGCTGCTGCGCGGAGAGCGCGAGCGGGGGGAGCGGTGAGCGAGCGCTTCGCGGTCGTGGTCGCGCGCTTCTATGAGGACCTCGCCGAACGGCTGGTGCTCGGCGCGCGCACGGCGTTCGTTCATGCGGGCGATCCCGAGGTCGAGGTCTTCGACGTCCCGGGCGCGTTCGAGCTGCCGCTCGCCGCCAGCTTCGCCGCGGCGAGCGGCCGCTTCGCCGGTGTGGCGTGCCTGGGGGCGGTCATCCGCGGCGAGACCGACCACTACGACTACGTGTGCGCCGAGGCGGCGCGCGGGGTGATGCGCGTGCAGCTGGACACGGGCGTGCCGTGCGCCTTCGGGGTGCTCACATGCGAGACGATGGAGCAGGCGCTGGCGCGGGCGGGAGGCGACAAGCGCGACCAGGGCCGCCGCGCCGCCGAGGCCGTGATCAGGATGGCGGCGCTGCGGAGCGCGCTTGCGAGCGGCTAGACTGCGGCGGATGGCCAAGGTGTGTCACAGCTGCGGCAAGGGTCCGGCGTTCGGCCAGAGCCGCAGCCACTCGATGGTCGCGACCAAGCGGCGCTTCGATCCCAACCTGCAGAAGGTGCGGATCCTCGTCGGCAAGGCGCCCAAGCGCGTGTACGTCTGCACGCGATGCCTAAAAGCCGGCAAGGTCACGAAGGCCCTGTAGGGCCGCGAGACGTCCACCGCCTGGCGAGCAGCCCGGCGAAGGTGATAGACCTGTCGCCGTGACGGATACCAATCTGGTCCGCTTCCGCGTGGCGGTGGCGGGCGCGCTTGCCCATCTGGAATCGCGTCGTCAGGAGGTCAACGACCTGAACGTGTTCCCCGTCGCCGACGGGGACACGGGCGACAACATGGCGCTCACGCTGCGCGCGGTGCTGGCTGAGCTCGACCGCCTGCAGGGCAGCGACGAGCAGCGCACGATCGACGAGATCGGACGCGATGAGATCGTGCAGTCGGTCGCACGCGCCGCTCTGCTGGGGGCGCGCGGAAACTCCGGCGTGATCCTCTCCCAGCTGATTCGCGGCGCCGCCGAGGAGCTCGTCTCCAGGCCCGGGCAGCTGATCGACGCGACGCTGATCGGCGCGGCGCTGGCGAACGCGGCCGATCGCGCGTACTCGTCGGTGCGTGACCCCGCCGAGGGAACGATCCTGACGGTGGCGCGGGAGATGGCGCACAGGATCGTCGCGGACCTCGCTCACGGCCCGGAGAGCCCGCGCTTCGGGCCGGCGACCGAGCGGCGCGAGCAGGACAGGGCGATCGCCGCCGCGCTCGAAGGCGCGGTGCAGGCGGGCGAGGACTCCGTCAAGCGCGGTCCGGAGCTGCTGGCGGCGCTGCGCGAGGCCGGCGTGGTGGACGCGGGCGGATACGGGCTGACGATCATCTTCGCCGGCGTGGTGGCCGCCCTGCGCGGCGAGGAGCCCCCGCCGCTGGACCATTACGCGCCGGCGCGTATCACCCACCCCGAGCACAGCTCGAGCACCTACCGCTTCTGCACGAACTTCGCGGTCACCGGCAGCGACCTGCGTCCGAACCGCTTCATCGCCTCGCTGGAGAAGCTCGGCGACTCGGTGCTCGTGGTGG
>JBEKGK010000044.1:0-25757 GCA_050012835.1 Solirubrobacteraceae bacterium
CCAAGCAGACGGGAGGGCTCTCGCTTTTTACGAACGCGCGAACTCTGCCACCCAACCACCCATCCCGGCCGTCAACAGCGCGAACACCCCCGCGCATGCCGAACTCAAGCGGCGCTCAACAGTCATCGAGCGCCAGCGCGGCGACCTCGCCGGCGCGCAGCCCAAGCCGCGCCAACAGCAAAAGGATCGCGTAGTTCCGCCGGCCGAGCGTCCGCCGCCGATCACAGCTCGCCAAGAGCCTGGCGAGCATCCCGGGCTCCAACCCCCGTGGCAGCGACCGATCCGGCCGGACTGCCACGCGCGGCAGCGCCCACACAAGCGGCGTGACGGTCACTCCCGCCACATGCAGATAACGCAAAAGCGAACGCAGCGCCACCACCAGGTTCCTCGCCCCCACAGCACTGCGCCGCGGACACTCGCGCGCGAGAAAACCGTTCACATCGGCCGCGTCCAGCTCTCCCAGCCCCGATCCGTAACGATCCACAAGCTCCGCCACGAACCGGCGAACATCGAGCTCATAGCGCACGCACGAGCGCTCCGCCAACCCCCGCTCACACACCAAGTAGCGACGATAGCCCGCGAGCAGCTCCTCGACCGGCCCCTCCGCCCCCACGCGCGCCGCGGCCGGCGGCACGACGCCCGCCTCACGCAAATACTCAAGCGGCAGCGTCAAACACCGCGGTGTCACCCACGACACATAGCCAGCAGCTCGCAACGCCCCTGAGAACTCCTCGACACGCTCCGCCGTCAGCTCGCCGACGCCCAACCCCTCACGCTCAAGCCACCGGTCGAGTCGCCCGAACTGCCCCAGCCTACGACTCACCGTCGACGGCGCAAACCCCCGATCCGCCAACCACAACCCATAACCAGCCGCCCACGACGCCAACGGCCCCGAGATCACCGGGATCCACAACTTCCTGCTCATCACCGCCTCCTCTCAACCAAACAGATCGAAAGCAGCAAGCATCAGCAAAACGACGCCGATTATGTTGAGCAGCTCACCCCCGAAACCCGCCCCGAGCAGCACAAAAACAGCCCCTGGTGTTTATGTGGACATCAACATAAGGCCCACTCGGAGAGGCAGTAGGTGACCGATGCCACGCGCTCGCAGGCGAATTGCAGGCGCTCGCCCATCGTGATCCAGCGGTCCGAGCCGACCTCATCGCCAGCCGCGAGTAGGCTGGCGGCAGCGGTCAGGCGCTCGCGCATGTCGATGCGGATGCTGTCGATCCGCTCTTCGGCCTGGCTGCGGGCTTCGCGCCACACCCGGTGCTGCGGCGCCTCGGGAAGTGGCGGGATACCGCTCATGCGCTGGACATACGCCAGACGCCGGCGTCCGGCGTCGGTGAGGCTCCACGCCTTGCAGCCGGCGCGGCGGAACTGCTCAATCAGGCCGCCGGCCTGGAGCCGGTCGAGCTGAGGGCGCAGCTGACGGGTGCTCCAGCCGCCACGGTTCATGCCGAGGTGTTCCTTGACCGTCTCCAGCGCCACGCCGCGATCGCTGCCACGGTGGCGCTCAGCACGGTCGATCGCGGCAAACAGCTGCTCGTCAGTCGGCAGCTTGGTTGGTGTGGGCTTCTTCGTCTCGGGCATCAGACGACGCCATGTCCGACGATCTGAACCTGGCGCACCGCCGCGCGGCTGGCGAAGACGTGGCCGTCTGAGGTGCGGTGGACGAGCCCGGCTGCTTGCAGCGGGCCGATGTAGTTGATGACTTCGGGCTCGTGTATCTCGCGGGCGAGATCCTCAAGCGTCCACAGCGGCTGGTTGTCCTCGGGGTCGGTGAGGAGGTAGAGGATGTCGCGTTCGACTTCGTGGGCTCTCTCGAGTGGGTCAGAGATAGGCTGCTGATCGGGCATGGGGAGTCACCACTCCTTCGTGTCCGGGCCTCGGCGCGGTCATCACCCGTGCCGGGGCCGCTTTGGTTTCAGGGCCGCCGAGGCTAGAGCTGCGGCGGCTGAGCGGTCAAGCTGTGGGGCGGACCCACTCGGCGCGGGGTGGCCGGGTGACATGGAAGTGGAAGCGCAGCGCGGCGGCGGTGATCATCACGTACTGCTCACCGCGGCGTTGGGCCAGGCCGACGTCGCAAAGCATCGCCAGGGCGTCCAGCGCGGTGATCGGGTCGGCGGTGGCCTCTAGCACCGCCCCGATGGTCCAGATCGGTGTCTCGTCGTGGCTGAGCAGCAGGAGCTGGAGGATTTCCCACTCCATGCGGTCTGAGGCAAGGATGTCGATGTAGTCCGGTTCCTCATCCATTGCAGGCTGGCCTCCTGGGTTTGCGGTCGGGTCCAGGGGGTCTACCGATGAGGCGGCCGAGGGGGCAAGCTGTGGGCCGGCGCACCGGGTGGATCGCTCGCCGCCTACCGGGCGGCGGGGACCGGCGTGCTGCCCTTGGCCTCGATCTGCTCAGCGCGGGCCAGCAGTTCGGAGGCGCTGAGTTCGAGTCCGGCGGCTAGGCGGCGGAGGCTGGCGTAGCTGGGGTTGCGCTTGCCGGTCTCGACGTTACTGATCCAGCGCTGGTGCAGCTCGGCGCGCAGCGACAGCGCCTCTTGGGTCAGGCCGAGCTCTTGGCGGCGGGCGGCGACGGCTTCCCCCAGGGCGCGCTTGAACGGCGGGGTGGCGGGCATCGGGGCAGCCTCACGGCCGCAGTCCGCACTCTCAATGACATCGCAGTAGACAGCTCGGCAGACAATCCGCTACGGTCCCGCCTATGACAAGCCAGTAGAGACCATCTTGCAGGAGTGGCGGCGGCTCGCGCGAATCGCCGTGCCCGCATCGATCCCAATGGAGGAAGCCATGCCCGAGCCGTTGGTCGGTAGGTCTCGGCGACGGGGCCGCCCGACCGCCTGGATCTACTACGCGATCATCACCGTGTTTGCGGTGGTGGCCGGTTTCAGCGCTCCGGCCGCCTTCCTGCTGGTGCCGTTCACCGGCCTCTACGCCCGCTACCTCTACCGCGGCGGCAGCGTCGTCGTCTGGTTCTGGTGAGGCCGTGTACGAGTTCGCCGCCATCATGCGCTACGACGAGACCCTCGAGGATCAGGCGCTGCTGCCGGCGCTGGGTCCCGACCGTCTCCCCGTGCTCGAGCCGGGCGAGACCGTTCTTGCCACGCTCACCGCCCGGGGTCTGGCGCTCTACCGGGACAAGCTGGCCTCAGACCGCTGCTACTTCCGCACAAGCGAGGTCCCGATCAGGCTCACCCTCAGCTCGACGCGGTTGCTCCTCACCTGCGACAAGTTCGAGAGGGGCGGGGGTTGGCGCAGTCCCAGCCCCGGCATGATGCTGGCTGCTAACGCGATCAGCAAGGCACGAGCAGCCTCCCGCACTCGCGGCAGGGTGCTGGTCGGGCAGATGCGTCTGCGCTGGATCGCCCGCCTCGGCTACCAGGAGCGCCACAACCGCAAGAGCGCCAACACCGTGCGCCTGGTCGCCCAGGACGCGAGCGGCCCATCGGTGCTGGTGGAGATCACCCTCGACAAGCACACCTCCCCGCACGCGTTCACACAGGCCGTGCTCGATGCGGCCGTGGCCGTCCACCAAGGAGAGCCCAGGCGCCTGACCGCAGAGCAGCAGGACGCACTCGCGAGCCTGAGCCTGCCACGGTTTGAGCCCGCCAGCGGCCAGCTCGCCATCGTGGATATTCCTGCGGCGCTTGTGGTCGCTCGGGAGACGGCGTTCCCGCGAGCGGGTTCCCCAGCATGAGACGGTGGTGGGCGTTCCTACTCGCAAGCACCGTGGCCGCCGGCATCACGGACTGCGGTTCGGGCGCACCGACCGGCATGACCGCGAGCCGTCCCCCCGCCACTGCGCCGCCGGCGACTGCCACCACCCAAGCCACGTCGGCCGTGGCCGCCGTCACCGGTCCGCCCGACTTCACGCTCGCCGCCAAGACCCAGGCCGGGGACAGCGTGACCGTCGAAGGGCGCTTCGGCCCGGCGCTGGCGCCGGCTCAGTCTGACGCCGACCCGGCGGCGGTGCGGGAATGCCCGCAGTCAGACGGCCGCGAACTGATCGTGCGCCTCGACCTGACCACGACCATCCGCTCGAGCCTGGCGGCCGACATCACGCTGGGCCAGTTCCGCAGCGACGGGATCGCCGACAACCTCACCGAGTTCCTGATGGGCTACACCCAGGGACCGAGCTGCCAAAGCGTCGACGGCGCCGACCACCAAGTCGATCTCGGCACCCTCCAACCCCACGCTCCGCACCAGTTCACTGCCTGGGCGATCCTGGACGACGCCCTCACCCCCAACGAACCCCACCCCTCGCCGCGACGGCTCGGGTCGCAGTGGCGCATGAACATCCCCACGATCGCCATCAACGGGATGGTGGTGACCGAAGGGGCGTCGGCCGGTGGCCCGCGGGTCATCCGCTGCACCAACACCACGGCCGGCCAGGACGACACGCTGATCTCGATCACCGGCACGCCGCCCACCACGATCACGGGACTGAACAGCGAGCAGCTGAGTTGCACCAGGCAGCCGGCACCATGACGCCGGTCCCATCAGCGCCGGCATGTGGCGATCTGCGCCCAATGATGGCCGCTCGACGTGGCGTGAGGTGCCTACACGTAGTAAGCCCCCGGACGCTCGTGACGAGCGCCGGGGGCGGGTGGGTAGTGGTTTGCACGGCTGGGTTGTGAGTCACCGCACCGCGCGGCGGGCTTTACCGCGGAGGTTCATTGCTAGGCCGACGATGTGGAACCAGATAACCCTGTCTGGTCGTCTGCCGGCTCGTTCGATGCGCTCTTGCTCGCGGCCGGCGTGGAAGCATCTGTCCTCGACTTCCTGGAGCCACCGGTCGAACGGACCTTTCGGTGGGGCCGGCTCGCTCGCGCCGAACCAGGCTGTGCGGTATTCGTGGCGCATAAACGCTGAGCGTGCCCGCGCCTCGGGGGGCCAGCTGGTGAGCGACCGGACTTCTCTCGGGTAGCTCGCGGCCTCCGCCCCGAGCGGGTGGGATGAATCGCTGGATACAGAACCGGAGCGATCCTGGGGCTCGGAGGGCATACTTTAGCCTTTCGTCGTGAGTGCTTTAGCAGAGCCCTACCTTCAACTCTGCTACACACTCACGAAGATGCCACTAATATACCATACTTGTTACTAATAGTCAATTAGATCGATGTCGCATGAAAGTGTGAATCGCTGGCGGCCCGAGCACCGAAACTCATGCAAGAACTCTCCTGTGGCTCGTGCAGACGGCCAGAAGCCGTCTTTGCGCTCTGGCACCAGACACGGGGCTGCGTAACCCCGCGACGTGCCGCTTTCGTCGGCGATGACGCGGCTGGGTGATTCCGGCGTCGGAAGCTGAAGCTGTAGCGTGACGTCATGTGTACTCAATCCATCTATGCAAAAGTGTTCGTTGACGATCCAGAACTCCTCGTCGGGGACGATCCCGGTTTTCGTGATGCGTACCGACAGGCTGGTGGGCGTGCCCCGCTCGATATCGTCCTGGTAGGCAAACAGGTAGACGGGCGGAAGGTAATCGTGAGCTTCGGGATACACCGCGCTCGGGTCGGCGAATGGCCCGCTCGGATCGACGCGGGTTAGCGATGCCGTCCCTTTGTCGTCGCGCGGCGAAATCAGTTTTGGTGTGAAGTACAGAAAATCGGTCGCACCGTTACGCAGTGCCTCAAGCTCGAAATGCTGGTCTAGGACGAGTGTGAATGCTTTGCGCCAGTCGACAGGCTGATCGGCCGTGAGCGTCAAGGTAGCGTTGTAGTCGGTGCAGGCGAAATGCTGCGCAGAACCCTGGGGGTTTTCGAGACAGTCCCGCTCAGCTTCGGCCAGTGTTTCAGCGATCCTAAAGAGCTGCTTTTCCTCGTAGGTCAGGGCGCGGCCTCGCTTGTGCGCTGCCTGATTCACGGTGATGCCGAGGCGTGTTTCGAGCATCCGACGTCGTCCCTGGAACGTCAGGTGTTCGGCGCCGTCCTCCAAGCCGAGGATGATTCGCGCAGCACATGCCAGATCACGGTCGGGCGGAGGCGGCGATGGCAACGCGTTGGCGGCCTCGAGGATGCATCGCTTACACGCCTCGGCCACCGCGCTCTCACGCGGGTTGGCTTCACCATCGCGTTCTGCCCGCGCGATGACGTGGCGCAGCTCCATTAGCGTTGGCTGCTCGCGGATGCCGAAGCCGGACGCACCGTCTCCCTTCCAGAGGGTTCGCAGCGCCTGGAAGATCGGGTCTGGATCGACGTGCATAGCGGGCTGCCGAAAATCTGCCGAAAACGCGCCGTGACATTGCCGAGCGCTGTGCCCAGCGCGGGCTAGCTTTCTCCGAGCCAACCGCAGACCCCTCAACTGGAGCGGATTCAGCGGCGCAGATCCTAACTCACTCCAGCTTGAAAGGAGCCGCCATGCCCCGTCATCTACCCGAGCCCCGCCGAGGGCTCCCTGCCGTTCGCGGCGCTCTGGTCATGACGCGCGCGGAACGCGCGCTCGCCAAGCGAGCCGAAGGCGTCCAAGCGGAGCTGTTCTACGCCCGAGCCGTCGATGTCGCCCGCCGCGAGCGCGCCACCGCCCGCATGGGCGACGTTGGCATCGCTACTCGCTACGCCCTGGCGGAGGGCGCGGACATTGCGGATGACCTCGCCGAACGCGCCGCCAGAAACCCCTGGGCCGCCCAGGCGCTTTCGGGGATCGCCGAAGACGGCATTCGCGGTCTGCGCCACGAGCTACGCGCACTCCAGGAGGACTAGATGCCCGCCCTGGTGATCTTCGGACTGCGGCTGCTGCAGCTGGCTGTCTACGTCGAGGGGGCGGTGATCGTGGTGCTGTTGCTAGTCGCCGTGTGGCTGTACTGCGAAGCGGAGCGGCTGTTCGGGCTGTACGAGCTGGCGCGGGACGCGTGCGACGACGCCCGCGCCACGCTCAAGGCCATCGGACGCATGAGTGAGATCGGCCGCCTGACCGCTGAGCGCCTGGACCGCGCCGAGGGAAGGTGGTGGTCATGACCGACCGCGAGCAGATGCTCCTGATCTGCCGGTGGAACCGGGAACTCGTGCGTGAGAACTCTCGCCTCCACGCGGCGCTACGCCGCGTGGAGTGGGAGCGCGGCGAACTCAGCGATGTCAACGTCAACCTGCGGGTTGAGATTGACGCCGCCGATGCGCTGTTGGGAGCTGCGATGGACGAGGCGTTGAGCGGGAGCACGCGATGAACAAACTGCTCCAAGCCGCGCTGCTCGGGATCGTGGGGTTGGTGGTTCTCACCGCCGCCGCCCCCACGATCACGCAAATCATCAAAGCCATCGTCCCGCTGGTGGTTGCCATTGGCATTGTTGCCGCTGTGCTCAGGCTGGTGTGGTTCTACACCCGTTGACACAAAAAAGTATTGACGGCCAGCAATATTCCGATCAATACTCAGGAGGTTAGCCGAACAAAAGGCGAACAAACTAACAAGGAGGGCAGCATGTAACAACTAAATCGAAAGGAGGTGCATTTAACTTATGGCACAGACTAAACGCATCAGAATAAGGGGGGTTAGGAAGGCTGAGGATGTCGAAATGCTCAGTCTTGTTTTGTGGCTCCAAGCCAAACGGATATTGAAGGAGCGCCGCGCCAACGAGCAGGCGGCGAAAGCACAGGCCAAGCGCCGGGAGATCGAGGGTAAGCATGAACGCTGATCTGCTTGCCGTGGTCGCGGCCGGGGGCGGCGGGGCGATGGTCGCCGGGATCGCTGCCCACGAACACGTCCGGGCTGAGAGGATGCGGGCCAGCCGGGTTCGACTGTCTACCCGGTATCCGCTTAACCTCGAGCCGGGTCAAGTATCTGCCGCCTGGGATGGCCTTTCGGGGTTGCCGTACACCACCGAGCTAATCGCCGAGGTGGTGGCGAGCGAAGGCTCGATCACCCACAGTCTGCTGGTGCCGGCGGCGGCGCGTGAATCGGTGCGCTCGACGCTCGCGGGCGTGGTCCCAAGCCTGCGCATCACTGAGGCGCCGCCCGCACTGGGCGAAGCGGCGATGCTGAGCCTGCGGCTGTTCGTCGCCACGCCGAGTGTTCTCTTGACCGACAACGCGGCGGCCACGTCGCGGTCGCTACTTTCAGGGCTGGCTAGTCTGCGGACGAACGAGAAGGTTGTCATTCGCTACGCGCTGTCGCCGGGGAGTGCGCGGCCCAGGCCGGAGCCGGAGAATCCGACGCCGAGACAGCGCGAGATCGCGCGAGCTTGGCAGGCCAAGACGGCCGCCCCCGGCTTCAGCGTCAGCGGGCTGGTCCTTATCCGGGCGGCGACGGTCGGCCGGGCGCGGGAGCTGGCCTCCCACATCGAGAATGTGCTGCGCAGCCGCCGAGGGCTGGCAGGTGGCATCCGGGTCACCTCCGAGCGTGGCTACCGGACGCTGGCCTCGCTTCCCAAGGTGCGCCGCTCGTCAGGCGTGCTGTCCACAGCAGAGCTCTTGCCTCTGCTCGGTCTGCCGCTCGGCGACCCGGTTCCGGGTGTCGAGGTGGGCTCGCCGGAGATCCTGGCGTCCCGCGCGCTCGCCCGGACCGGCCGGCGCCTGTTCATCGCCCGTGACTGGAGCGGCGAGCGGCCGGTGGCGCTGTCGTCGGAGGCCGCGACCCATCACGTGGCGGTGATCGGGCCGAGCGGGGTTGGCAAGAGTGTACTGCTGGCTAGCTCCATCCTCAGCGATATCGCAGCCGGCCGCGGGGGCGTCGTCATCGACCCGAAGCGTGACCTCATCGACACGGTTCTGGATCGCGTACCGGCCGAGCACGCCGGACGGATCGTGGTGCTTGACGCTGGCGATGACACCCGTGCTGTCGCTGGCCTGGATGTCCTGCACGGCGGTGACCCGGACGCCCGTGCGGACGTCCTGGTCCGGACGTTGAAGTCCTTGGTCCCTGAGTTTGGCATCCGCTCGCAGGTCTTCGGGAGGCTCGGGATCAGGACGCTGGCCGAGGTGCCGGGAGCCACCTTGATGAGCCTCGGCCGGCTGTTTGCTGAGGAGTCGTACCGCCGCGCCGCCGTGGAGAGGCTTAGCGACAGCTTCCTACGCGAGTCGTGGGGGAACTACGAGTCGCTGTCGCCGGCTGCCAAAGTCGATGTGGTGCAGGCCCCGATGGCGAGGGTAATGGCGTTGCTGTCGCGGCCGCAGGTGCGCGCTGTCCTTGCCAGCGCCGACCCCAAGATCGACGTCGGGCGGCTGCTCGCCGAAAAGCGGTTCTTGCTGGTGTCGCTGGCTCCCGGCGTGCTCGGGGAGGCCGCGCCGCTGATCGCCTCGGCGGTCATGCTCGCAACCTGGGATGCGGTCGAGGCGCGGGTATCGCTGCCGCCTGAGCAGCGCCATCTCATCAGCATCTACGTGGACGAGCTGGCGACCGTCGTCAACGGCCTACCGAGCAATCTCGAGCTGGCCGCTGAGCGGGCCAGGGGGCTCGGTGCAAGCCTTAACGTGGCTGTGCAGACTTTGGGGCGCGTCCCGGAGCCAACCCGGTCGGCGCTGTTCGGAAATCTGGCGACGATTATCAGCTTCCGGTCAGGGGCGACCGAAGCGCCGGTGATCGCCCGTGAGCTGCCGGGCGTCTCCGCTGCTGACCTGATGGCGCTCGGTCGCTTCGAAGTGGCCGCGCGCGTTGGCACCGGCGCCGGGAGCGCGGTGTCGGTCGTGACTGGCCGCACCGAGCCGCTGCCGCCAAAGACCGGTCAGGCCGGGGCGATCCGGGACCGCTCAGCGCGGCTGTATGGCAGCGCCCCACGCGAGCCAGCTGTGCCGGGCCAGGAGCAGCCTGGCGCCGGTGTTGACGGCGATGTGGTGGGTTCTAGAAGGAGGCAGGCGTGAGTCCGCTCGCTGGTCCGCTCGCGTCGAGTCAGACCGCCCAGAACCCGCCTAACGGTGCGGGATTGGGGGCGCTTACGCCAACGAAAGACAAGCGCTTGCGTAAGCGCTTGTCTGGCCGCCAGCTCGACGCCATCGCGGGGCAGCTCTCGGGCCGTGACCGCCGGGCGCTTGAGGCGGTCAGCCGTTTCGGAGTGATGAGTGGCGCGCAGCTGCAAGAGCTGCTGTGGGCGGAGGTCTCGCCGTCGGCCAGGGGACGGGTGGCACGGCGGGGGCTGGCGCGGCTCGTCCGGCTGGACGTCCTTGCTCCGCTCGCCCGTCGGGTCGGTGGCGAGAGGGCGGGTAGCGCCAGCACGACCTTCGCGGTCGGCCGCGCCGGACAGTACCTCCTGCGATCCGGGCGGCGGGTGCGAGCAGCCCGTACCCCCGGTGCGCGCTACCTCGCGCACCGGCTGGCGGTAGCTCAGCTCTACGTCGAGCTGGTCGCCGCCGAGCGCCAAGGCTTGGTTGAGCTGGCGCGCTTTGAGCCTGAGCCGGAATGCTGGCGCCCCTACATGGCCGGCTTCGGCACCCGTCAGACACTCAAGCCGGACGCGTTCCTCGTGCTCGCTACCCCGAGCCATGAATTCGCGTGGCTCTGTGAGCAGGACATGGCGACCGAGGCGCTCTCAACGATCAGGGGCAAAGCGCTCAGATACCACGACTACTACCGCACCGGCACCGAGCAGGCCGCCCGCGGCATGTTCCCCCGCGTCCTCTGGATCGTGCCGGATGCCGATCGCGCCGAACAGATCCAATACACGCTCGCCGGGCTCCCCACCGATGCGAAGCGGCTGTTCGCGGTCTGCTTGCAGGATGAGGTCGTCAGGCACCTGGTTGCGGAGACGCGACGATGAGCGCTGAGCGCAAGCCCTCCGTCTACCGTGACGCCACCGACTGCTGGCGACTCATCGAGGCCGACGCGCTACTCACGCTCGCCAAGCTGCCGGAGAACTCCATTGACGCGATCGTCGTTGATCCCCCGTACGGCATCGGCTTCCACGACGAAGCCTGGGACGGAGCCGACATCTACCGCGCGGCCAGTCGTGACGGAGAGCAGCTGAGCGCTGGCGAAGCCTTCACCCGCTGGACGAGGACATGGGCGGCGGAGTGCCGGCGGGTGCTCAAGCCGGGCGGGCACATGCTCGCTTTCGGCAGTCCCAAGACGTTTCACCGGCTGACCAGCGGGGTCGAGGACGCCGGGCTCCAGATCCGCGACGTGCTGCTATGGGTTCACGCCCAAGGCGCTCCGAAGGCCCGCAAGCTCGCTGGCGGCCTGGCGCCGCTGCTTAAGCCCGCCTACGAGCCGATCCTGTGTGCGCGCAAACCCTTGGTTGGCACCACGCCGCGCAACCTCGAGGAATGGGGCACCGGGGCGCTGAACATCGAGGCGTCTCGCGTGGGCGGCTACTGGCCGGCGCATCTGGCGCTCTCCCACGCTCCCGGCTGCAGCGAGACGCGCTGCATGAGCGACTGCCCGGCCGGGCTGCTCGATGCGGCCCACCCGGAGCTTCGCCCGAGTCGCCTGTTCTTCTGTGCCAAGGCGTCAAAGCGGGAGCGCGAGGCCGGCTGCGACGAGCTGCCGCTGCAATCCGACCTGCTCTACAGCCGCCCCGCCGTGCGCCTGCGGCGCAACATCCACCCGACCGTCAAACCGCTCGCGCTGATGCGCTGGCTGGTGGGACTCATCACGCCGCCAGGCGGGGTGGTGCTCGATCCCTTCGCCGGCAGCGGCACCACCGGCATCGCCGCCATCGCCGAAGATCGGGTGTTCCTTGGGATCGAGAGAGAGGCCAGATACATCGACATCGGCTGCGCCCGCCTGGCGCATTGGGCGCAGGAGTCCGTGAAGGGGTCGGCGTGAGGGTTGGAGGTCTTTCGGCCCGCGGAAGGGCTCCCGAGTCTTTCTGCGGGCCGACATGGCCATCCAACCCAAAGGAGACAGCTCATGGCAGTTACCAAGGCGCAGGAGATCTATGACCGCGTCGAGGCAATGATCGCCTCGGGCACGGAGAAGGCAGACGCCTTCAAGCAGATCGCCGAGGAGGCGGGCCGCCCGTACGACTCGATCCGAGGGAGCTACTACTCCCACAAGAAAAAGCTCGAGGGCGCCGAGAGCAAACCACGAACCCGCCGTCGTGAGACGACGCCCGATGACGCGCTGGCCGATGCCCGCGCAGCGCTCGAACGAGCGATTGACTCAATCGACCGAGAGGTCGAGGTCGCAAGAGCAAGAGCCGACGAGGCCAAGGCCGAGTACGACGCGCTCAAGGCGAGTGCAGCCGACAGGAAGAAGGCCATCACCGAGCGCCTGGAGGCGCTGAAGTGAGACAACGCGGGCCGATCTGGACACACCGTTCGGATCGGCTCGCCCTTACCAATTAACACGTTGCATAAATCACGACTTAACGGGAAAATCGTTAAGCCAACTGACAAGGAAAGGAGGTGAACCAAGACCAAACGTAGCGACATTCACAACGTTGCAGCGTTCACAACACATAACAGAAAGGAGAACATATCTATGCCACAACCACACAACACATCACAATCACTAACAGACGAGGACGAGCCAGCGAAGGAGCTGGCAGCCGTCTATGCCCGCGTCTCAAGCGCCGGCCAGATGGGGCGCGACGGTGACGAAGACGGCGATGGCTACTCATTGCCCGCCCAGGTCGAGGGCTGCAAGCGCGAAGCGATTGACCTTGGTGCCGACTTGGCGAAGGTGTATCTGGAGCGAGCCGAGTCGGCCCGCAGCGACAGCCGGCCGGTGTTGCAACAGATGATGCGCGAGCTACCAGCGCTCGGCGTCAAGTACCTGATTGTTCACAAGGTCGACCGGCTGGCGCGTAACCGGCTGGATGACGCGGTGCTCTACCAAAAGCTCGTCGGCATGGGCATCACGCTCGTCAGCGCCAGCGAGAACATTGACGAGACGCCGGCAGGCCGGCTGATGCACGGGATGCTCGCCACCTTCGCGGAGTACTACAGCAACAACCTCTCGACAGAGGTCAAGAAGGGGTTGCGCCGCAAGCACGAACTCGGCGGCACGCCATTCAAGCCGCCCATCGGCTACCAATCAGCGCAGCGTCAGGTCGGCGCTCAGGGAGTGCGTGGGGTGGAACTCGATCCGGTGCGCGCTCCGCTGGTCACGCTCGCGTTCGAGCTGTACGTCACGGCGGACTGGTCGCTACGCGATCTGGCGGAACATCTCGCGGAGCGAGGGCTGCGCAGCCGAGGCACCGCCAAATTCCCCGAACGGGTCCTCGGCCCGAACCGCATCCACGAGCTGTTGCAAAATCCCTACTACATCGGCATAGTGAGATGGGACGGCCGCAGCTATCCAGGCCGTCACCAGAAGCTCATTGACCAAGAGACCTTTGATCGGGTGCAAGTGCTTCTGACCGCCGCTCGCATCAGCGGGGATCGACCGCAGATCCACGAGCACTACCTGAGAGGAACGGTGCTCTGCGAGAAGTGCAAGGGACGGCTGCTGTTCGGACGCCACCGCAACCGCACCGGCACGGCCTACGACTACTTCTCCTGCACCAACCGGGCGGTGCGGCGCAGGCCGATCCGCTGCGACACCAGTGCGCACTATCCGGTTCCGAAGGTCGAGCAGCTCTACCGGACGCTTGAACTCTCCGAGGACATCAAGCGGCAGATCCGCAGCGAGCTACGAAGCGAGCTGAGCGACCGCGCCGCGCTGATCGGCAAAGAAGCCGAAGCCCACGAACGCTCGCTTGCGAAGATCGAGGCCAAGCAGGAAAAGCTGGTGCAGCTGTTCTACGACGACCTCGTGACCGCCGACGTGTTCGAGCGCCAGCAAGCCAAACTCAAGGCCGAGGCCAAAGCAGCGAGCAGGCTACGCAGGGTCGCCATCACCGAGACGCAGAACATTGAGGGAGCCTTGGAGGAGGCGCTACGACGCCTGGAGCGCATCCATGCCAGCTATCTCGAAGCGACTCCGCTTGAGCGGCGCGTGATGAACCGAGCGATCTTCGAGCGCATCGAGGTAGGCGAGGACAGCACCATCACCGGCACGACCCTGACCCCGACCTACAAGGCCATTTCGGCCTGGCAGCCGCGGCTGGGACGCCCCAGCAGAAACCAGGGCTGCGCCCAGGAGCCAACCAGCCGACGTTCGGCCTTTGTTCGGCCATGCTCCGACGCCGCCGATCAGAAGAACGCGCTTTGCAAGATTGACGTGCGGCGATTCGGTTTCAGCCGCTGACGGCTCGTGCCGATATCGATTCAGTGATCAACCGGCTCAAGCGGTCTCGCCACGACGGCCAGGTGCTCGGTCGCACGGTCAATTGGGGGCTCGACTTGCCTGGGCGGCTCGCCAGGGTGACTCGGTCGAGTGCGCCACTGCGCGCCGCCGCCGCAGTCGCCGTTCTCGCGGCCACGGCCGCGACGCCGTCAGCCGCCGGCGCGACGCGCCACGCCCTCCGTGCCCTGCTACGCCACCCTGGACACGTCGCGGTCATCGGCGGTCAGTCTGCAGGACCGGGCACGTTCCCGTGGATGGCCTACGTTCTCGACTTTCGCGGTGGCGAGGTGGGGCAGTGCTCCGGGACGGTCGTTGCGCCGAACCTGGTCCTGACGGCCGGGCATTGCGCCGAGAACACGCAGACCGGTGTCGTGAACGAAGCCTCCGGCTACCGGGTCATGACCGGCAACGTCGACTGGGCGGCTCCCGAAGGCGAGCTGCAGACGTCAGCTGTCACCAGGGTGATCGTCTGTTCCTGCTTTGACCGGCACACACTGGTCGGCGACGTCGCGCTTCTGCAGCTATCCACGCCCACCACTGCGCCGCCCGTCACGCTTGCGTCGGTCCCGCATGCAGGCGCAGCGCTGCTGGCCGGGTGGGGTGAGACGCGCTTCAACCAGAATGCCCTGGTCGAACGGCTGCAGTGGGCGCCAACTGCCGTGCAGCGCGCGGAATGGTGCGAACGTGAAGCGGCACCGTTCAGCCCGACCAGCGATGTTTGCGCGATCGACTCGCCCAGCCGCCAGACGGGCGCGTGCAACGGTGACAGCGGCGGCCCGCTGCTCGTGGCCGAACCGTCGGCGGCCGGCGGCCTGGCGCAGATCGGCGTGGCAAGCCACGTGTCCAACGAATGCGCCACCACCCGCCCGTCCGTGTTCACCCGCGTCGACGCGATCTCCGCCTGGATAAGGGGATGGGCGCAGGCACTCGCGACCTCTCCGCCCGCCTCGGCGTCCCTGCCGCCCGGCCTCGTCGCCGCGCCGGTCCTGCCCGGCATTGCCAGCGCTCGGTCCCTCCGCGTCGGACATGGTGCGATCTCGTTCGTGCTCGCGTGCGACGGCGAAGGAGGAGTCTGCAACGGCGACGCCCACGCGAGCATCGTGGTGCGAGAGGAGCTGATCGCGCGGCGCCGGGGCAGGCAGACGGTGTCCACCCGCATCCTCAGAGCAAGCCTCGCCAACGCTGTCTTCGGGATCGCGCCCGGTGCCAGCGTCACGTTCCGCGCGACGCTCTCAGCCCAGGATCAGACGCTGCTGTCGCGGCTCGGCGCCGGCCCGCTCGATGTGCTGCTGGCAGGCCGAGGCATCATTCCCCGCGTCGTCGCGCTGACGCGTTGACCGCTCGATCGAGCAGGTCGGACACCAACCCCGGACCCGAGAGATTGGCACCGTGCACGCGGAGGCTGGAGGTCCCCGACCGCCGTCTCGCAGACGTCGGGAAGGATATTCGCCTCCCGGGCGTCTCGCTATAGCGATGGGGCCAAGGCTGGCACTCCGTCAGCTCGTGGCGCGCTGTGGTCCCCGCTTCAGCGCGTCACGAGCATCTCTTCGCGGCCGTCAGGCTCCGAGCGCGAACAGCGGCCAGCGGCCAGGGACACCCTTGAGCTCGTGAAAGCCGCGATCCTCGAACGAGAACGGGCCGCCGACGACCGTTCCGAACACGGTGCCCGAGACGAGCACCTCGCCGGCGGCCGCCAGGCCGCTGACACGGGAGGCGATGTGTACTGCCATGCCGCCAACGTCGCTGCCGATCAGCTCGCACTCGCCGGTGTGCACGCCGATTCGAACCTCCACGCCGAGCTCGCGCGCCGCGCGCGTGATCGCCAGCGCGCAGCGCAGCGCGCGCGAGGGCGGTCCGTCGAACGTCGCCAGGAAGCCGTCGCCCACGGTCTTGACCTCGCGGCCGCCGAAGCGCGCGAGCTGTGCGCGCACCTGCTCGTCGTGATGGGCGAGCAGATCGCGCCAGCGGCCGTCGCCGATGCTCGCAGCGCGTGCGGTGGCGTCGACGATGTCGGTGAACAGCACCGTGAGCAGCGCCCGCGCGAATTCCCCGCCGGTGCGCACACCCGTCAGGAACTCCTCGACCTCCTCGACGATTGCGTCGCTGTCGCCGACGAACGGCAGCGAGTCGATGCCGTCGAGCTCGACGTAGCGGGCGCCCGGGATGTTCTCCGCCAGATAGCGTGAGTGCCGCACGTCCCACACGCGCTCCTGCGGGCGATGCAGGATCAGCGTGGGCACGCGGATGCGCGCCAGCTTGTGGCGTACGTCGAGGTCGACCCTGGCCCTGGAGATGATCCGCGCCTCGCCGGGGCTGGCGGCCAGGCGCTGCATGCGCGCGAACCACGCCATCAGCGCCGGGTCTTGCGCCATCGACGGCGCCAGTTCGGCCATCGCCCCACCCTCGACTTCGCCCCACGCGGAGATGTTGCGCTCGCTCAGCGCTTCGCGCTCCTCGCTGGTCATCGCCCAGTCGTAGTCCGGCGCCCACGAGGTGCGAGCGATGGACGCGTACATGATCAATGCGCCGACTCGCTCGGGATGGTCGGCCGCTAGCAGTGCTCCGAGCAGTCCGCCTTGTGCGTAGGTGATGAGCGCGGCGCGTTCGCTTCCCGCGGCGTCGAGCACCGCGAGCGCGTCGCGCGCCTCCTGCTCGAGCGTGTAGGTCTCCAGAACCCGCTCCGAGAGCCCGGTACCGCGACTGTCGAACAGGATCAGCCGTCCGAACGTCGTCAGTCGCTCCAGGAAACGGCGATTGGCCGGCGCCTCCCAGAGCTGCTCGAGCTGCGTCAGCCAGCCTGCCAGGAACAGCAGATCGAGTGGACCGTCGCCGACGACCTGGTAGGCGATGCTTGCGTCCCCGCTGCGTGCATAGCGCGTGGTCGGCACCATCACGCGTCTTCGATCAGCGCGCGGAACGGTGCCGCCGGCTCGACGCTCGCGCCGGCGGCGTGCACGCGATCGGACAGCCACAGGTCCGAGGTGACCACGCGGATCGTGCCCGGCTGAGCGTCGGCGGTCAGCAGGCGCACGATCTCGTCGTCGGCCGAATCGCGCCGCGGGCGCGGCGCATAGGCCACATCGATGACGGTCGAGCGGATGGGCGGCGAGGGGGGCTGCTCGAAGACGACCGTCACGTCCGCGCCGCTGGTCGCGGCCCAGCGCTCGAGCATTCCCACCAGCTTGACCATCGCTCCGTGCCGATCTTTCCACCACGCATCTGGTCGCGTGCCGATCACGTTCATCCCGTCGACGAGCCAGCGCACTGTTCCCAAGACTAAGGCCTGACCGTCTCCGGCTGCTGCGCAGCGCGGGTTCCGGCTCGTCCGACCGCATCGGGGGTGGGCGCGTCATGGCGGTGTTCCTGCTGGAGTTCGCCGTCCAATGCGGATCGAGGGCATCCAAACGGGCGACATCGTCGAGGTCGATCACAGGGGCCGGCGCTTTCACGCGGTGGTCACCGGGACCTCGCCCGGCGGCTTGGCGATCCAGCCCATCGATCGGCGCACCAACTACTACTCATGCCGCAGCCGCGAGGTGGTCGGCCATTGGGCCAAGCGCGGCCGGCCGCAACAGACGAGCGAGCCGCTGCGGCCGTCCCCGCGCCAGCTGGAGATGGATCTCGCCACGGGCGAGGATCGCCCGCAGGTGGGGTGAGCTCCGGGGAAGCGCCGCCCGCTGTGTGCCGTCGGCGCGTCGCAGCAGCGACAATAGCTCGCGTGGACAAGCGATCCGGGCAATGGCGGGCTGCCGGCAGCGAGCGACTCGAACGCGCGGTCGTCCTGCTCCTGCTGAGTGGCGAGAGCGAGCAGCGGTGGTCGTGCGCGCAGCTGGCCGCCGAGCTCAGCGCAGAGGACCAGCCGCTCGAGGAGGCGCTCGGTCGCCTCGCCCGCGCGGGCGTAGTCAGCGTCGCTGGCGCCGACGTGACGGTGTCGCCCGCGGTGTGGCGCATCGACGAGCTCGGGCTGATCGGGATATGACCGGCGGCGATGCACGTCTCGGACGCGGTCGGGCGCGCCGGCTGAAGGGCCGCGTGCGCCGGCTGACAGCGTTGGCGGCGGGTGTTCCGGCGCAGGAGGATAGGGTCTCGGGCATGAGCGGCCGCGTGCTCATCCTCTCCTGGGAGTACCCGCCCGTGATCGAGGGTGGCCTGGCGCGGCATGTGCGCAAGCTCGCGGAGGCGCTGGTCCGCCAGGGCGTGTGCGTGGACGTGCTCACGCGCGGGGTCGGCTGCGAAGGGGAGCTCGGCCAGGCGCGCGTGGAGGACAGCGGCGGCGTCAGCGTTCATCGCGTGCGCGAGCCCAGCTGGCCGCGCGACCTGGATCGCTTCGTGGCCTGGGTGGAGCAGATGAACCGGGACATGCTCGCCGCGGGCGAGGCGCTGGCGCAGGAGCATTCCTATGACCTCGTGCACGGCCACGACTGGCTCGTGGGACAGGCCTCCGCTGAGCTTGCCGACAGGCTGGACGTGCCATACGTGACGACCATCCACGCCACCGAGCACGGCCGCCACCAGGGTTGGGTGGAGAATCCGCCGCAGTCGCACATCCACTCGATCGAGCGGTGGATGGCTCGCCGCGCGGACGCGCTGATCGTCTGCTCGTACTACATGCGCGGGCATGTTGCCGACATCTTCGACATCGACGAGCGGCGGGTGGCGGTGATCCCCAACGGCGTGGACCCGAGCGAACTGCGGCCGACGGGTGATCTGCGGACGCTGAGGCTGGAGTTCGCGGCGCCGCAGGAGAAGCTCGTGCTGCTGGTCGGGCGGCTCGTCTACGAGAAGGGCTTCCAGCTGGCGCTCGACGCGCTGCCGAACGTGATCGAGCACGTAGGCAACGTGCGCTTCCTGGTGGCCGGCAGCGGCACCCACGAGGAGGAGCTGAAGGCACAGGCGGCGCGGCTGGGCCTCTCCGAGCACGGAACCTTCCTCGGCTGGATCGGCGATGACGTGCTGCATTCGCTCTACCGCATCGCCGACCTGTGCGTGGTGCCGTCGATCTATGAGCCGTTCGGGTTGGTGGCGCTGGAGGCGATGGCCTCGGGCTGCCCGTGCATCGTGGCCGACACGGGCGGCCTGCGCGAGGTCGTGCCGGTCGGCGAGCGCGTGGGGCTGCGCTTCAACGGCGGCGACGCCGAGCATCTCGGCGTGATGATCGAACGCCTGCTCGTCGACGAGTCGCTGCGCGACCGGCTGGTGACGGAAGCCTCCGAGCACGTGCTGCGCTTCGACTGGGATGACATCGCGGGGCGCACGCGCGGCATCTACGATGCGCTGCAGAAGCTGACGGCGCGTGAGGAGGTGGGGAGGGGGTGACGGAGATGCTCGAGGGGCTGATGCAGAACGACTTTCCGCTGACCCTCAACCACATCCGTCGCAGGATGCGCTCGTGCAATCTGGGCGCCGAGCTCGTCACCCTCACCGCCGACGGCTCGGTTCGACGCGCGACGCATTCGCAGCTGAGCGATCGAATCGATCGCCTCGCGCGAGCGCTGAGCCTGCTCGGCGTGCAGCAGGGCGACCGTGTGGGCACCTTCGCCTGGAACAACCAGCGCCACTTCGAGCTGTATTTCGCCGTGCCGTGCACGGGCGCGGTGCTGCACACGCTGAACATCCGCCTGTTCGAGGAGCAGCTGACCTACATCGTCAACCACGCCGAGGACCGCGTGATCTTCGTCGACGAGTCGCTGGTGGCCGCGCTGGCGAAACTCGCGCCGACGTTCAACAGCGTCGAGCGCTACGTGGTCATGGGCGACGGCGAGCTGGAGCGGTCGCAGATCGAGCAGCTGCCGAACGCCGTGGGCTACGAGGAGCTGCTGGAGCAGGCTGATTCCGATCCCGGCCGGGCTGGGTCCCAATCCTTCGAATACCCAGAGCTCGACGAGCGCCAGGCGGCCGCGCTGTGTTACACGAGCGGCACCACAGGCAACCCGAAGGGCGTGCTGTACTCGCACCGCTCGATCAGCCTGCACTCCTCCGCGACGCTGATGACCGACGCCAACGGCCTCTCGCGCGCCGACCGGGTGCTGGCCGTGGTGCCGATGTTCCACGCCAACGCGTGGGGGCTGCCCTACGGGGCGGCGCTCGCGGGAGCCGATCTGATCCTGCCCGACCGCTTCCTCGCAGCCGAGCATCTGGCGAAGCTGATCGCCGCCGAGCGCCCGACCCAGCTGGGCTGCGTGCCGACGATCTTCGCCGATCTGCTGCGCTACGCCGATGAGCATCCGGAGGTCGATCTCTCCTCGCTCACGAACGCCGCGTGCGGGGGCTCGGCGGTGCCGCGGCAGCTGATGAAGGCCTTCGAGGAGCGCCACGACGTGAGCATCTTCCAGGCCTGGGGGATGACCGAGACCAGCCCGGTGGCCACGTACGCTCGCCCGCGGGAGAGCGAGCACGACGATCTCTACTGGGACGATCGTGCAAAGCAGGGCAGGCCGCTGCCGTGGGTCGAGCTGCGCCTGGTGGGCGACGACGGCGAAGAGGTCCCCTGGGACGGCCGCTCCACGGGCGAGATCGAGGTTCGTGGTCCGTGGGTCGCCGCCGGGTACTTCCGCGATGACTCCGGCGATGAGAAATTCGACGCAGGCTGGCTGCGCACGGGTGACATCGCGGCGGTCGACGAGCAGGGCTTCGTGCAGATCACCGATCGCTCCAAGGACGTGATCAAGTCCGGGGGAGAGTGGATCTCCTCGGTCGAGCTGGAGAACGAGCTCATGTCCCACCCCGACGTCGTCGAGGCTGCCGTCATCGCCAAGCCAGACGAGCGCTGGGCCGAGCGCCCGCTGTGCTGCGTCGTGCTGCGCGAGCAGTCCGCCGTGGGCGCGCCCGAGCTCGTCGAGCACCTGCGCGACAAGGTCGCCAGGTGGTGGCTCCCGGACGAGTTCGCGTTCGTCTCGGAGATACCCAAGACCAGCGTCGGCAAGTTCGACAAGAAGGTGCTGCGCGGTCGTCTTGCGGAGGGCACGCTCCAGGGACGTGTACGGGTGTGATGAGTAGGTTTGGCGTCTCCCGAGCAGGTTTGGGCGCTCGGTGGGGCGGAGAGTGGGGATGCGAGCCTCTAATGGCGCCGCAATAGCTGATACACCTTGATTGATGAGAGGCAGGCGACTGCCTGCAAACGGCGAACCAGAGATGATGCCTTGCTACAGAGAACCGATGGGACAAGTACGGAAACAAGCCCCGAAGCGGGGCTGCAGCGTTCACCAGACCATCTACGGGAGGTTGGCATGACTCGGACCGGTGTCATGGCCTCGAGCAGGCCACGGACAGTAGGCGCAGCGCTCAGCAGGAGAGGATCGTCCGGCGTCTTGCGCGGGCTCTTGATGCTCCCCGCGGTGCTGCTGTTGGCGCTGGCACTCGTGCCCGGCGTCGCGGTTGCCGCAGAACCCACGTCGGGCTACAACACGACCACGACGACCACTTCGGGCTACGGCAAAGAACCCAACAAGCCAAGCACCACAACCACGCCGAAAACCACGCCGAGCACCGGCACGTTGCCGTCGAAAGAAGCAGAAAAACCGACGTCGACCAGCGAACCGGCGGCGACGAAAACCAGCACCACGCCCACCACGACCAGTCCGAAATCGAGCACGCTGCCATTCACAGGCTTCGACCTGCGTTGGGACATCGGCTTTGGCCTTCTCCTGATGGTCGCGGGCTTCTCGATCGTGGCCGTGCAGCGTCGCCAGCGTCGCCATAGCGGACGCTGAGCGCAACTGAGTTTCGATAGGTAGCAGCGACCCCGAGCGGCAGCCGGCCTCCAGCGCCGGCGGCCGCCGGTCGCTGCGCAGTCGGAGGCGGCTTGGTCGGCATGCTCGAGGACCCGTGCGCCGCGGCGGCCGGCACCCTGCCCCCCCAATCGCCCTTCGCCGCGTCAGATCTTGCCGACGCGCTTGTAGTGCTCGCCGATCGCGACGATGTGATCGCGCATGCGTTCCTTGGCGAGATCAGAGTCCCCATCGCCGATCGCCTCGAGGATGCCCTTGTGCTCTTCGATGTCCCACTCGCGGAAACCGTCTGTGTCGTACAGCTCAGAGGCGCGCTCGATCATCAATCCGACGAACGACTCCTCGATCCCGGCAAGCACCTCGTTGTGGGCGGCCTCGGCTAGAGCGACGTTGAAGTCCGATGCGGGCTGGAGCGCCTGGTCGACGGGGGCCTCGCGAGCCTGTTCCAGCTGCTCGATAGTGTCCAGGATTCGCTGCAGGTCGGCGTCCGTGCGGCGCTTGGCCGCGAGACCGACGATCTCCACCTCGACCACCATGCGCGCCTCCAGGAACTCCTGCGTGAGCCCCTTCATCAATGCCCTCTGCAGAGCGTCGGGCCCGCCGTCAACGTCCTTCCGGTCAACCACGAAGACGCCCTGGCCGTGGCGAATCTCGACCAGGCCGAGCAGCGCCAGGCCATTAAGGGCCTCGCGCACGGTGGAGCGCCCGACGCCGAGGTCGCGGGTCAGCTCGCGTTCGGAGGGGACGCGAGCGCCGGGCTCGAGCTGGCTGATCGCCTCGAGCAGCTGTTGGGCGACGGTCTCGGTCAGCTTTTGCCGCGGCGCTCGCTTGAGCGAGAGGGCATTGGCGGCGTCGGGCTCGGTGGTGGAGGCCATACCCAGAGGATAGCCACCGGGCTCAGGTCTCCTGCTCAGCGTGTTATCAGCTGTCTTTAGGAGAGATGGTCATCAGGTGATCGACATCTTTCGCAGTCGATCGGGATCCGCCTGTATCCTTGAATTGTCTTGGCTGCGAAGCAGGGAACAGGGGAGGAGCGGGACCTCGCGTTGAGCAGGGCCCCCCGCCGCAAGCTCGCGGAGACGGTCGGGGCGCAACTGGCCGAGGCCGTGCGCGATCTTCCGCCCGGAACCAGGGTTCCCTCCGAGCGCGACCTGATGAAGAGCCTGGGGGTGGGACGCTCGACCGTCCGGGAGGCGCTGAACGGGCTGGCGCTGCTCGGTCTCGTCGACATACGGCATGGCCTGGGTGTGTTCGTGGCCGAGCGCTCGCCGGAGCAGGAGATCGAGATCTCCGAGCTGGACAAAGCGCTGATGAAGGGTGTCACCCATGATTTCATCGAGGCCAGGCTCGTGGTTGAGGTCGAGGTTGCGCGGTTGGCCGCCGAACGGCGTACGGAGGCCGATCTCCAGCAGATCGCCGACACGATCGAGCTGCTCAAGTCGAAGGCCGAGGCTCCCACCGACGAGGCGCTCGGACCGGCCACGCAGTTCAATCTCGCCGTCGCCGACGCTGCCCACAACGAGGTCCTATCGGGCGTGATCGGCTCCTTCGTCCAGTTGATGGTCGAGCGCGCCGGTGAGCTGTATGAACGCGACGACTTCCGCCACTGGGACATCGAAGAGCACTCCCTGATCTACCAGGCCATCGCGGCCTCCGACCCGGACCTGGCCGCCTCGCGGATGCGCGATCACATTCTCGCCATCGGCGAGCATTACCGCGACGTCGGCGCGGCCTGACTGGGCTCCCGGTCCACCTCCTCACAGTCCGTGGGCATCGGCGGCCCTGCTCGTGTCCGCGCGCTGGGACGCTTGACAACCCGGGAGAGATGATGTTATAAACGGCTTATCAGGTCATCAGTCCAGTGTGAGGGAGCGCCAGTGCCCGGCAGCGCGAAATCGATCGAGGGACGGGCCTGATGGCCGGCGGCGGACGCTCGCTGATGGCAGATGCCGCCCGGTGGGGTGACCTGCTGTTCCTTTCCGGGCGCGCGGCGGTCGATCCGGAGACATTTCAGCTGCGCGCTGGTGACTTCGAGGCCCAGGCCCGGATCGTGCTGGACGACATCGCCTCGGTGCTGGAGCGCAGCGGCTCCGGTCTGGAGCACGTTCTCCGGGTCGAGTGCTATCTCGCCGACGGCGGCGACTTCGCCGCTTGGAACCGCATCTTCGCCGAACGTTTCCCGTCCTCGCCACCCGCGAGGACGACGCTGGTGAGCGCTTTCGTCATCGACGGGATGCTGGTCGAGGTGCAGGTGACGGCGGGTGTTCCCTCGTGAGCGACGCGCAGCGCACGATCGTCGTCGGTGCCGGCGTGGCGGGACTGTGCACCGCCTACTACCTGGCCAAGCGCGGCGCCGAGGTGACCATCGTCGAGTCGAACAGGGTGGCAAGCGGCGCCTCGGCCGGCAACGGCGGCTGGCTCTGCCCGGCGCAGGCGGGGCCCCTGCCCGAGCCCGGCCTGACGCTGATGGGCATGAGGGCTCTGATGAACCGCGACTCGGCGCTGTACTTCAAGCCGTCCAAGCTCGGCGAGCTCTCACCCTGGCTGGTGCGCTTCTGGTCCTACTGCAACGAGCACGCGTATCGGCAGGGCCTCCAGGCGATGGCGGCACTCGGAGCGCGGGTCTTCGACCTCGTTGACGCGATGGTCGATGACGGGATCGAGTTCGAGCTTCACCGCCAGGGGATGCTGATGGCCTCGCGCGATCCGGCCCAACTACGTGCCGAGCTGGCCAAGCTGCAGCCGATGAGGGAGTTCGGCTATGAGCTGCCCGATGAGATCCTTCTCGACGAGGAGCTACACGATGTCGAGCCCTCGCTGGCCCCTGACGTGCGGGCCGGGTTCGTGGTGCCGCAGCACTGGCACGTGCGCCCGGAGTCGTTCAACACGGCGCTCGCCGCCGCGGCGCAGGGGATCGGCGTCGAGATCCTCGAGGGCGCCGAGGTGGTCGACTTCGTCGTCAGGGGGCCGCGGGTCGCCGGGCTGCGCACCGCCGCCGGAGATCGCGACGCCGACGCGGTCGTCCTCGCGGCGGGCTCATGGACGCCCCGACTCGCGGCGCAGCTGGGAGTCAACCTGCCCGTGCAGGCGGGCAAGGGCTACAGCTTCCTGGTCTCCCCCTCTGTGGTTCCCAGGCACGCGATTCTCCTGGCCGACATCCACGTCGGCTGCACCCCCTTCGGCGAGGGCTTGCGAATCGGCGGGACGATGGAGTTCAGCGGCGTCAACCTGCACCTGGACCGGCATCGGATCGACGCCACGATCGCAGGCGCTCGCGACTCGTTCCTCGAATGGGCCGAGCCCGGTGTCCGCTCGGAGTGGGCGGGGCTGCGCCCGATCGCGCCAGACGGCCTGCCGGTCCTCGACCTGGTGGCGCCGTTCGAGAACCTGTATGTGGCGACCGGCTACGCGATGCAGGGGATGACCCTCGGACCGCCCGCGGGTGAGGCGATGGCCGAGTTCATCACCACTGGCCGGCGCCCGGCGGTGCTCGAGCCGTTCGCGCTCGACCGCTTCCCGCGGCTGCCGTGGCCCAGGAGGAGGCATCACGCAAATGGACGCTGAGCAGAGGCCACTGCGGGTCGGCATCGCCGGCTCCGGCAACATCGGCACCGACCTGATGCTCAAGATCGACCGCACCCCGGGGCTCGATCTCTGCGGAGTCGCGGGAATCGACCCCGCCTCCGACGGCCTCGCGCGGGCCGCCGCGCTCGGACATTGGACGACCTCCGACGGCCTCGCCGACATGCTGGCCGAGGTCGAGGACCTGAATCTGGTCTTCGACGCGACCTCGGCGAAGGCGCACGCGGAGCACGCCAGGATGCTGGCCGAGCGCGGCATCCGCTCCGTGGACCTGACCCCAGCGGCCATCGGGCCTGCGGTGATCCCACCGGTCAACCTGAGCCAGCATCTCGGTGCGCCCGACGTGAACCTGGT
>JBEKGK010000045.1:0-24851 GCA_050012835.1 Solirubrobacteraceae bacterium
GTGCAGCAGTGCCGAGAGCAGCGTCGACTTGCCCGCGCCCGGCGGTCCCGTCACGCCGATCACGTGCCCCGGAGCCTCGCCGCCGAGGAGGGCGGGGGAGACCTCGCGCAGCAGCTCGGCCGCCTGCTCGCGGTCGGCGGGGGCGGTGCTCTCGAGCAGGTTCAGCGCGGCGGGCGCCGCGCTCAGGTCCCGCGCCCGCAGGCGCGTGCCCAGACCAGCTCCCTCGGTGCTCACCTCTCTGCGCTCACGCGGCGCCGTTGGCCGAGGCGCCGCCCGCGACGACGGTCGCTTGCTCGGCGTCCTCTCCCACGATCGCCACGATGTCGCGCATGATGCGGTTGATGTCGAAGTCCTTGGGCGTGTACACGGCGGCGACGCCGGCCGCGCGCAGCGCCGCGACATCCTGCTCGGGGATGATCCCGCCGACGACCACCGGGGCGCTCACGCCGGCGTCGCGCAGCGCATCGATCACGGCTGGGATCAGCTCGCGATGAGAGCCCGAGAGGATCGACAGGCCGATCACGTGCACGCCCTCCTGCAGCGCCGAGGCGGCGATCTGCGCGGGGGTCAGGCGGATGCCTTCGTAGACGACGTCCATGCCCGCGTCGCGCGCCCGTACCGCGATCTGCTCGGCGCCGTTGGAGTGGCCGTCCAGGCCCGGCTTGCCGACGAGGATCTTGGGCCTGCGCCCGAGCTTCTCCTGCAGGCGCGAGACCTCGCCCTGTAGCTCGCTCAGCTCCTTATCGTTGCCCGCCCACCCCGCCGCGGACGCCTCGCCCACGCCCGTCGGCCCGCGGTAGCCGCCGAACACCTCGCGCAGCGTCCGCGACCACTCGCCCGTGGTCGCGCCCGCGCGTGCGGCCGCGATCGTCGGCACCATCAGGTTCTCCTCGGCGCTGGCGTCACCGGCAGCGGCGGCCAGCGCTGCGAGCGCCTCATCTACAGCGGACTGGTCGCGCTGCGAGCGCCAGCGGCGCACGTCCTCGATCTGCTGCGCTTCCAGCGCCGGGTCCACCACCAGGATGCCGCCCTCCGCGTCGGCGGTCAGCGGCGAGACCTCGGTCTCGGTGTAGCGGTTCTGCCCGACCACCACCTGCTCGCCCTCCTCGATGCGGCGGATGCGCTGGCGGTGGGAGTCGACGAGCGCGGCCTTCATGTAGGGGACCGCCTCGACCGCGCCGCCGTGCTCGGCCACGACCGCCATCTCCGCGCGCGCTCCCTCCAGCAGCTCCTGCACGAGCGCCTCCATCACCTTCGAGCCCTCGAAGATGTCCGGGTACTCGAGGATGTCGGTCTCATACGCGAGCACCTGCTGGATGCGCAGCGACCACTGCTGGTCCCACGGGCGGGGCAGCCCGAGCGCCTCGTTCCAGGCGGGCAGCTGGATCGCGCGTGCGCGTGCGTCACGCCCGAGCGTCACCGCGAGCGCCTCGAGCACGATCCGCTGCACGTTGTTCTCGGGTTGGGCCTCGGTCAGGCCGAGCGAGTTGACCTGCACGCCGTAGCGGAAGCGCAGGTGGCGGTCCTCCTGCACGCCGTAGCGCTCGCGACCGAGCTCCTCCCACAGGATCGACATCGCGCGCAGCTTCGCGTGCTCCTCGACGAAGCGCACGCCCGCGTTGACGAAGAACGAGATCCGCCCGAACACCTGCTCGAGGCGCTCGTCCGGCACGCGCTCGCGCGTCGCGTCGAGCACCGCGATCGCGTTGCTCATCGCGTAGGCGATCTCCTGCACGGGCGTCGCGCCGGCCTCCTGCAGGTGGTAGGAGCAGATGTTGATCGGGTTCCACTTGGGGACGTGCTCGACCGTGTAGGCGATCATGTCCGCGATCAGGCGCATCGAGGGGGCGGGCGGGAAGGCGTAGGTGCCGCGCGCGAGGAACTCCTTGATGATGTCGTTCTGGGTGGTGCCCTGGAGCTGCTCCTGGCTGACGCCCTGCTCCTCGGCCGCGACGATGTACAGCGCCAGGAGCCATGCGGCGGTCGCGTTGATCGTCATCGAGGTGTTCATCTCGGCGAGCGGTATGCCGTCCATCAGCGCGGTCATGTCGCCACGGTGGGAGATCGGGACGCCGACCTTGCCCACCTCCCCGCGGGCGAGCTCGTCGTCGGGGTCATATCCCGTCTGGGTGGGCAGGTCGAAGGCGATCGACAGGCCCGTCTGGCCCTTTTCCAGGTTGCGCCGGTAGAGCTCGTTGGAGGCCTTCGCGGTCGAATGACCCGCGTAGGTCCGCATCATCCAGGGCCGGTCGCGCTCGGGCAGCCGCGCAGAGTGCTCGCCGCTCATGCAGCAATTGTACGGTCGCGCCACGGGCTTTATCCTGCGGTCAATGGATCAAACGCTCGAGAAGCCTCGAACGGGCGGGCCGGGGACCGGCCTGGGCGGCGCCTGGAGGGTGATCGTCTGCAACGACGATCACAACACCTTCGATCATGTAGCGCGCACGCTGGCGCGCTACATCCCAGGGGTCACGCTCAAGCGGGGCATGGAGATCGCCAACGTGATCCATGCCTCCGGGCGCGCGGTCGTCTACAGCGGCCATCAGGAGGCCGCCGAGCACTACTGGGAGCAGCTCAAGGGCGCTGGGTTGACGATGGCGCCGCTCGAGCAGGGCTGAGCGTCAGCTGAAGTCGCCGACGGCGGCTCCGTTGCCGTGGCCGTTGCCTGCGGCGAGCGCGCCTTTGGCCACGGCGCCGTGTGCGGTTCGGTCCCACCAGCCGTAGAGCACCGGCACCTGGTACCAGCTCGAGTGGCTGGTCCTGAAAAAGGTCATCTCCGGCCCCTCCCAGAAGCGTTCCCATTCGAGGTACTCCTCGAACGCGGCCAGCTGCTGGAAGCGGTAGCGGTCATCGCGCTGGCGGTAGACGGCGTAGGAGCTCGCGCCGTAGCGCAGCGCGGTGGCCGCGACCTCGTTGAGAGCCTTCTCGAAGTCGTCTCCGCGGAAGCCGGTGGCGTACCACGGGACGATCACCGTGCCGGCCATCAGGCGCCCACCTCCGCGTGGATCGCGCCGGGACCGTCGGCGGTCTTGCCCTGGCCCTCGGAGTCGGCGCCGACGAGGATCGAGATCTTGCCGAGGTGCTTGTTTTCGAGCATCAGCTGGTGCGCTTCGGCGACGCCCTCGAAGCCGAGCGTGCGCCACAGCACCGGGCGGATCTGGCCGCTCTCGATCAGCTCGTTGGCCTTCGTGCACTCGTACGCGTTGGCGAAGTGCGAGCCGAGGATCTCCTTCTGCTTCATCCACAGGTAGCGCACGTCGAAGTCGAGGTTGAAGCCGGTGGTGCCGGCGCAGATCACGACCTTGCCAAACGGCTTGACGGTGAACACCGAGGTCGGGAACGTCGCCTGTCCGACGTGCTCGAAGACGATGTCGGGCGCGTCGCCGAGGATCTCCTTGACGCGCTTGGAGAATTCGCGCGAGGCGCCGAAGCGCGCCTTCTCCTCCTCGGGCGTCTCCTTGCCGGTGCGCATCATGCCCGCGAAATCGCCCCTGTCGATGAAGTCGACCGCGCCCAGGCGCTTGACCAGCTCGCCCTTCTCCGCGGAGGAGACGACGCCGACGCAGTGCGCGCCGGCGGCGGCGCATATCTGCGTGGCGAACACGCCGAGGCCGCCGGCGGCGCCCCAGATCAGCACCTTCTGGCCGGCCTGCAGCTTGCAGCGCGTGATCAGCATGCGGTAGGCGGTGAAGTAAACGAGGCCGTAGGAGGCGGCCTCCTCCCATGTCAGCGCCGCCGGCTTGGGCAGCAGCTGCTGGGCCTGCACCTTCGTGAACTGCGCGAAGGAGCCCCACGTGGTCTCATAGCCCCAGATCTTCTGCGATGGCGCCGCCATCGGGTCCAGGCCGTGCACCTCGGGGTCCTCGTAGGAGGCCTGGTTGCAGTGCACGACGACCTCGTCGCCGGGCTTCCAGCGCGTGACGCCGGCGCCGACCTTCCAGACGACGCCCGAGGCGTCGGAGCCGCCGATGTGGTGGCCGAACTCGGGGTGGTCGCCGTAGCGCATCACCGACACCGGCTTGCCGAGCGCCGCCCACACGTTGTTGTAGTTGACGCCCGCCGCCATCACCCGCACGATCACCTCGAACGCCCCCGGCTCCGGGACCTCGACCTCCTCGATCTGGAAGGCGTCCTTCGGTTCGCCGAAGCGCTCTTCGCGGATGACCCACGCGGCCATCGTCTTGGGCAGCTCGCCCGGCTCGGCGTCTACGGCTGAGACTTGTTGGAGATCGATCGCCACGTGCTCTGGAACCTCGTCGGTCGGGATCAGGGAAGGGAGCCAATCCTACCCCGAGGGAGCCCGCGAGGTGTGGCGGAGCTCCCGCCGCCACACCAGGCGCAACCCCGACCAGTCCTCGTCGAGCGCCGCGACCTTCACGTCGACGAGTCCCAGGGGGAGCGCGACATCGCGGATGTCCTGGTCGCGGATGTCGCTCTCGTGGCCACCCGCGCGCCGCGGCCAGGCGACCCACAGCGCGCCGGCGGGGAAGATCCGCGTGGCGAGGGCGGGCACGCGCTCGCGCAGGCTCGCCAGGGTGGGAAAGAACGCGATCACGACCTCGGCCGTCGCGGTGGTGGCCCGCTCGCCGGTCTCGAGCGCGGTCGTGACGCCGTCGGGCAGGTCCGGGACGCCCCAGCCGGGCGGCGCGTCGATCAACAGCAGGCTGTCTCCCACGTGCACGCCGAGCTTCTTCCACAGCGGCGTCTTCGAGTAGCCGGCGCTCGTCTCCACGCGTGAATGATCGCGAACGTCAGACGTTGAGCGTCTCGGCGGCGGGGATTCCCGCCTCCTGCTCGACCGAGCGACGATCCTCGATCGGACGCAGATCGGAGACGGCGAGATCCCGCTCGCCCACCCGCGCTCTGACGAGCGTCCACGCGAGCAGCGCCCCGAGCAGCGCGACGGCAGAGCCCAAACGCAGTCCGTATTGCAGCGCGTACACGAACGCTCGCTGCCCCGCGTCGACGATCTGCACCGGCACGCCATGGGGGACTTCACCCGAGCCCAGGCCCGCGGCGAGGTGGGCGCGCACGGTGGAGGACGCCTGCGGCAGCAGCTGGTCGATCTTCGAGCGCCCGAGCGTGGCCACCATCGCGCCGAGCACGGCCACGCCGAAGGTCCCGCCGACCATGCGGTTCATCGAGAGGATGCCCGAGGCGACGCCGGCCTTGGCCTGCGCCACGGAGTTCATCGCCGCCATGCTCATCGGTGACATCACGAACGCCATGCCGATTCCCATCAGCATGAAGCCCGGCAGCAGCGCGCCGTAGCCGCTGGAGACGGTCAGGTGCGACTGCCAGAACAGCGCACCGCTCACCGCCAGCAGTCCGAAGGTCATCAGCGGGCGCGGGCCGACGCGGTCGGCCAAGCGCCCGGACAGCGGCGCGATCACCACGATCATCAGCGTCGATGGCAGGAAGCGCAGCCCCGCCTGCAGCGGCGAGTAGTGCAGCACGTTCTGCATGTACAGGGCCATGAAGAAGAACATCGCGAGCATCGCGAAGCTGACGATGAACGCGACGATGTTCGCGCCGAGGAACGTGCGCGAGCGGAAGAAGCTGAAGTCGACCATCGGCGAGGACTGGCGGCGCTCGACGATCGCGAACGCGGTCAGGCCCACTGCTGCGGCCGCGAACAGCGCGAGCTCGCGCCCCGAGCCCCAGTGCCATTCGTTGCCCTCGACCAGCGCGAGCACGAGCGCGGCCAGGCCGCTCGTGAGCGTCAGCACGCCGCCCAGGTCGATCCGCTGCGCGACGCTCTCGTCGCGCGACTCGCGCACGGCGAACAGCGTGACGACGATCGCGCCGACGGCGACGGGCAGGTTCAGGAAGAAGATCGACTGCCAGCTGACGCTCTCGACGAGAAAGCCGCCGAAGACAGGGCCGATCGCGAGCGCGAGCGCGGAAACGCCCGCCCACGTGCCGATCGCCTTGCCGCGCTCGGCGGGCGGGAACGCGTTCGTGATGATCGACAGCGTCGCCGGCATCATCATCGCCGAGCCGACGCCCTGCACGGCGCGCCACGCCACAAGCCACGTGTCGTTCGGCGAGAAGCCGATCGCGCCGCTGGAGGCGGCGAACACGATCACGCCCGCGAGAAACACCCTGCGCCGGCCGAACAGGTCGCCGAGGCGCCCGCCGGTGACGAGCAGCACGGCGAAGGACAGCGTGTAGGCGTTGACCGTCCACTCCAGCGACGCGGTCGAGGCGTGCAGGCTGCGCTGGATCGACGGCAGCGCGACGTTGACCACGGTGTTGTCGAGCATGATCATGAAGAGGGCGAAGCACATCGCTCCGAGCGCCCACCAGCGGCGGTTGTCCTCGTTCATCTGAAGCGAGCGGATCCTCTCGGTCATCGCGCCGCTCCCTTCTCGGTCGGCCTGTATGCCGCGATCTCCGCGCGGCGCTCGAGGATCAGCGAGAGCGCGTGCTCCAGCGCGAGCGCCTCCTCCTCGCCGAGCGAGCTCAGCAGCTCCTGCAGCGCCGACAGGCGCGCCTCGTTGAGGGCTTTCGGCACCGTGCGCCCGGCGTCGGTCAGGCGCACCCGCTTCATGCGCCGGTCCTCGGCGTCCTCCTCGCGTCCGACGAAACCGCGCTCGAACAGGCCGTCCACGGCGCGGCTCATCGCGGGGAGGGAGACGCCGAGCGATTCGGCCAGAGCCTTCACCGAGCGCTCTTCGCCGTCGGCCTCGAGCGCGCACAGCGCCTTGATCTGCGTGAACGACAGGTCGAGCTTGGCATCGCGCTACGCTCGGTGCGAAGTGCCCGATTCAGAGCCTCCCGACGATCCCGACCAGAGCCCGGCCGACCAGGGCCCGAACATCATGATGCCGCCGGAGGAGTTCGCCGGCAAGTGGGCCAACGCCGCCTCGATCGCGCGCACTCCGCACGAGTTCACGCTCGACTTCATGCGCATCGGGCCGCAGGGCCAGCAGGGGATGGTCGTCTCGCGCGTGTCGTTCTCGCCGCTGCTGGCCAGCCAGCTGCTGGACCTGCTCGGCGAACAGTGGCAGGCGTACACTGAGGAGTCGGGCATTCCCCCCGAAGGCGAAGGCGAAGGCGATGAGTGAAGAGCGTGAAGAGCGGCCGTTCAAAGGCGGCGAGGAGTTCGAGCCGACGATGCTCCCGCTGAAGGGGCCGAACGTGATCAGCACGTTCGACACGCCCCCGCATCCCGATGCGGTCAAGGCGCAGGACGCCGCGATCCGCAAGCACCTCCAGGACCGCAAGCCGCGGCAGGACCCGCCCCGGGAGTAGGCAAGCCGCGCGCTGGTGGGCTGTCAGCTGGGTCGGGCGGCAGCCGGGTGGGATGTCAGCTGGCGGGGAGCGCGAACGGCAGCTCGAGCACCTCTGCGCTGGCTCCGTGCTCGCCGACGCTCACGACGCTGCCCGGCTCGGCCTCGCGACGCACGAGCGCGAGCGCGATCGGGCCGAGCGTGGGGGAGACGGCGACGCTGCCCACGCGTCCGACCGGGCGCTCGCCGAGCAGCAGCGGCTCGCCCGTGCTCACCGGCTCGGAGAGGCGCAGGCCGCGCAGGTGGCGGTTGGGCCTGCCCTTGTAGTACAGGCGCGCGACCGTCTCCTGGCCCACGTAGCAGCCCTTGGTGAAGCTCACCGCGCGCTCGTTGAGCCCCGCCTCCTGCGGGATCACGCTGTCGTCGAGGTCGATGCCGTAGCGCGGGCGCCCGTGCTCGACGCGCAGGCACTCGGCGGCCTCTTCGGAGACGGTCGCCGCGCCGCGCTCGCACAGTGCGGCGCGCAGAACATCTGTATCCGCCGAGTCGCAGATCAGATCGACGCCGACGTCGGTGCGCACCGCCAGGGCGTCGATGCCGTCGATCTCGATGCGCGCGTTGGCGTGCTCGACCGCGGGCAGGCGCTCGGCGCCGGCGATCGCCGCGGCGTCGGGGCCGATCAGCGACAGCAGCCCACGCTCCAGCGTGCGCTTGTGGAGCTCGAGCTCGTAGCCGACCCTGAAGCGGCGGATCATGTCGAACAGCCCCTGCAGCGTCACGCGCTCGGTGTCGAGCAGGAGCTCGGACGGGGCCGCGTCCAGGTCCTCGCCGACCGCCAGGATGCGCAGGTCACCGAGCATCTTGCCCTTGTGCGTGAGGAACGCCGCATAACAGCCCGTGCCCGGGCGCAGGGTGCTCAGCTCGTTGGTGACCTGTCCATTCAGGAACTCGACCGCGCCCGGCCCGGTCAGGGCGAGCTTGCCGCGCTCGGAGCGATCCAGCAGGCCACATCCGTGAACGAGGGCCGCGTACTCGTGCTCGAGCGTGTCTGTTTGCGTGCCTGCGATCGTGTCCGTGCGTGCGCTTGCCATTGCTTCGAGAATAGCCGCGCTAGGCTTCCGGCCAATGGCTTTCGCCACGGACTTCCAGGGAGTCGTCGACTCGCTGCCCGAGGACTGGACCGACCTCGAGCTCGATCTGCGGATCGTCGACGAGTCGCGCTACGTCGAGGCGGCCCTGTATCTGGCGACGTGCAACGCGCGTCCCTACTCCCACCACGACTGGCACTGGCGTCTGCTGGTGGCCCACCGCTTCGGGCATGCCGCCGCTGCGCCGACCGTACACGGCGCGCTGGGCCTGCTCGACGAAGCCGGAATCGAGGGCGAGCTGGTCGTGCGCGAGACTCGCAGCGGGCGGGTGGAGGTCACGCAGATGTGGGGGCGTCCGCAGTCCGCGCGCGAGGAGTTTCGCCGCCTGCGGGCCCAGTAGCCGATGGCGCGGGTGCTCGTGCTGACGCGCGACCTGCTGTTCGGCTCGCAGGTGCAGGGCGCGCTCACGCTAGCCGGGCATGACGTCGAGCTGATCGCTGACGAGCCGCGGCTGCGAGCGCGGCTGGCCGACTCATCCGACCCCGCCTGTCCTCCTGCCGACCTGCTGGTGGTGGACCTCACCGACGGTGAGCTGGATGGTGCGGCGATCGTCGAGTCGCTTGCGCTCACTGACAGGCTGGGCGCGACTCGCACGCTGGGCTTCTACTCGCACGTGGAAGCCGCCATGCGCGAGCGGGCCGAGCGCGCCGGCTTCGACCTCGTGGTGGCGCGCTCGCGCATGGCCCGCGAAGGCCCGGTTCTCGTGGCGGGGATGCTCGCGGCTCCGCAGTCCGCCCAGGAGTGAGCCCTCGGGCCACGCGGCCCGCCAAGCGCTACGCGGCCTGCGCGCGAGCGGCCCTGCGCAGCAGCGGGTGGTCCGCTGGCGCGCCGGGTCCCGCGATGGCGCGCACGTCGCGCACGGACAGCTTCGCGCCGCACCTCTCGCACACGCGGTGCTCGTCGACGGCGCCGCCGCAACCGCGATGCTCGAGCAGCACCACCGGCCCGCCGGGAGGGAGGGCGTAGCGGTCGCCCCACTGCATCAGCGCGACGATAGTTGGCCACAGGCCGAGGCCCTTCTCGGTGAGGCGGTATTCGTAGCGGGGCGGGTGCTCCTGATAGAGGCGCTTCTCGAGCACGCCGTGATCTATGAGCCGCGTCAGGCGCGTCTGCAGCACGTTGCGCGCGATGCCGAGGTTCTCCTGGATCTCGTCGAAGCGGCGCAGGCCGAGCAGCACATTGCGCACGATCAGCAGCGACCAGCGCTCACCCACAACCTCGAGGGCGCCGGCGATGCTGCACACCTGGCTGTCGTAGTCGTTTCCGAGCATTGCTCGATCGATTCTAGACCATCGAGTTGCATGATGCAACCCTTATGCTATGGTGCGTTTCGTCATGCAACGGAAATGGCGCGTGTCGCTCATCGTGTGCGTCGGGGTGTTCATGTCGAGCCTCGACCTGTTCATCGTCAACATCGCCTTCCCGGCGATCGGCAAGCACTTCGGCGGCGCGTCGCTGGGATCGCTGTCGTGGATCCTGAGCGGCTACGCGATCGTGTTCGCCGCGTTGCTCGTCCCAGCCGGACGCTGGGCGGACGCGTTCGGCCGCAAGCGCGCGTTCCTGCTCGGGCTGGCGATCTTCGTGGCGGCGAGCACCGCGTGTGCGCTCGCGCCGTCGGTCGGCTTCCTGATCGCCGCGCGCGTCGTGCAGGCCGCGGGCGGCGCGCTGATGCTGCCGACCTCGCTGGGGCTGATGCTGCCGGAGTTCGGGCCGCACGAGCGCCACGTGGCGATCGGCGTGTGGGCCGCCACCGGCGGCATCGCCGCAGCCGCCGGCCCGCCGCTCGGCGGCCTGCTCGTGCAGGCCGACTGGCGTTGGGTGTTCCTGGTGAACGTGCCGATCGGTCTGCTCGGTCTCGGGTATGGCCTGCGCACGCTGGCCGAGCGGCGCGAGCTCGGCGCCGGACGCCCGGACGTGCTCGGCGCTGGTGCGCTGATCGTCGCGATCGGCTCGCTGGTGGTGGCGATCGTCAAGGGCCAGGAATGGGGCTGGAGCTCGCCCTCGATCCTCGCGCTGCTCGCGGTCACGACGGTGGGGCTGCCGGCGATCTGGTGGCGCTCGGAACGCCACGACTCGCCGATCGTGGAGCCGGCGATGCTGCGCGTGCGCAGCTTCGGCCTCGCGGTGGGCGCGTCGGTGCTGTTCTTCGCCGGCTTCGGCGCGATGCTGCTCGCGGGCGTGCTGTTCCTGACGGGCGTGTGGCACGAGAGCGTGCTGAGCGCTGGCCTGATGCTGTTCCCGGGCCCGGCGATGGCGACCGCGTTCAGCGTGCCGTCGGCCCGACTTGGCGCGCGCGTCGGCTATCGCATTCCCGGCGTGGCCGGCGCGCTGCTGTTCGTCGCCGGCCAGGTCTTCTACATCACACAGACCGGCGACAGGCCCGCCTACCTGTCGGAGTATCTGCCCGGAATCGCGATCAGCGGAGCGGGCGTGGGACTCGTGATCCCGACGCTCACGGGCGCCGGCGCGTCCTCGCTCGCGCCTGAGCGCTTCGCGACGGGCGCGGCGGTGCTGACGATGGGCCGCCAGATCGGCGCGGCGCTTGGCGTGGCGCTGCTGGTGGCGGTGCTCGGGACGAGCACCGGGACAGCGGCGGACTTCCACTCGGCATGGCTGATCAGCGTCGCCGGCGGCGCCGCGACCGGCCTGGCGCTCGCCGCGATCGCGCGGCCGGCGCGGGCGTCCCGCTCCGTGCCGGTCGCGGTGGAGGCGCTCGCGTGAGCGCGATCGAGCGTACGCGCACCCGCAGCTTCAGCTGGGAGGATCCGGCCGCGGCAGCGGCGGCCGCGATGAAGCTGCCGGGCCTCGAGGCGATGCAGGCGATCATCGACGGCAAGCTGCCACGGCCGCCGATCGCGCGGCTGCTGGCGTTTGAGATCGTGGAAGTGCAGGAGGGACGCGCGGTGTTCGTGATGGAGCCGGCGGAGTGGATGTACAACCCGATCGGCTCGGTCCACGGCGGCATCGCCGCGACGATCCTCGACTCGTGCATGGGCTGCGCGGTGCACACGACGCTCGAGGCGGGCGTCGGCTACACGACGGCTGATCTGCAGGTCCGCTACATCCGCGCGATGGGCGACGCGACCGGGCGGGTGCTGGCGGAGGGGCGCGTCGTTCACAGGGGGCGGCGCACGGCGACGGCCGAGGGCCGGCTGTTCGTGGAGTCGGACGAGACGCTGATCGCGCACGGGACGACCGGCTGCGTGATCCTGCGCTAGGCGGCGCCGGCGCTCGAGCTCGCGAACGCGGCCTCGGCGAACGGCACCAGCTGCGCGGCGAACGCCTGCGGATCGGTCGTGTGCGGCACGTGGCCGCTGTCGAGCACGACGAGCTTCGCGCCGGGGATCGTGGCCGCGATTCGCCTGCCGACCTTCACCGGGATGACGGGATCGCGCTTGCCCCAGATCACGAGCGTCGGCGCTGAGATACTCGGCGCCTGGACGCGCAGGTCGTGCTCGGGCGAGGCGAAGCTGCACCACAGCTCGCTGACGGCGCGCAGGCCGGGGTCCTGCCTGGTCGTGCGCACGCCGGTGTCCTGCGCACGCCGGTCGGCGTCGGTGCGCGCGCGCATGTACAGGCTCGAGAAGGCCGGGTAGATCGTGCGCAGGAACGATGGCCGCGCCATCAGCGCACAAAAGGCGCGCACGTGTGGCGGGCGCCCGGCGAAGCCGCCGCCGTCGACGATCACGAGACCCTTGACGAGCTCGGGCCGGCGGATCGCCAGGCGCGCTGCTGAGAAGCCGCCGACCGAGTTGCCGAGCACGATCGCGCCGTCCGGGGCGAGCCGCTCGACGACGTGCTCGGCGATGTCCGCCAGGCGCATAGCGCTCGCCGGGCCGTCTCCCGGAGGCGATTCGCCGTGGCCGGGCCAGTCGAGCGCGATCGTGCGCCAGCCCTGCGGCAGCAGCGGGCGCAGCTCGTCGAAGTCGTGGCGGTCATGCGCGCCGCTTGCGAGCAGCACGAGTGTGTCATCGCCGTCGCCCTGCCTGTCGTAGGCGATCGGACCGGTGGGGGTGTCGAGTATCGGCATGGGCCGTACCGTACCACATGACTGACCGGTCGGTCATAGAGAATGACCAGGCGGTCATATAGTCTTTATTGAGAGGATGCCCGCGCACACAATCACCACGAACGGCACAGCTTCACGAGGTACGCACCGCACGTACGAGATGCTGCTCGACGCGGGCGTCGCCGTGGCCGCGCGCGAGGGCCTGGCGGGCCTGAGCGTCAACCGCGTAGTCGCCGAGGCGGGCGTCGCGAAGGGGACCTTCTACGTGCACTTCGCCGACAGAGAGGCGTTCGTCGACGCGCTGCACGCGCGCTTTCACGAGCGCGTCGCGCTGGCGGTGGCTGCGGCGAGCGCCGGCACCGTGCCCGGGGCCGAGCGCATCGTGCGAGGCGTCGAGGCCTACCTCGACGTGTGCTTGGCCGATCGCGCGATCAAGGCGTTGGCGCTCGAGGCGCGCACCGACGCCGCGCTCACGGCCTCGATGACCGCGCGCCACGAGCGCGCCGCGGCCGCCGCGATCCCCAGCTTCAAGGCGATGGGCT
Source organism: Solirubrobacteraceae bacterium (assembly GCA_050012835.1). GTDB lineage: Bacteria > Actinomycetota > Thermoleophilia > Solirubrobacterales > Solirubrobacteraceae > Palsa-744. Next base: position 12,935 of record JBEKGK010000045.1, read on the forward strand.
GGCCCGACGCCAAGGCGGCCGCACAGCTGCTCGCGGCGATGACCAACGAGCTTGCGATCCGCGAGCTCGACGCCGGCCGCAGGCTGCCTGGCGCGAGGCGCGCGCTGCGCAGGTTCGTAGGCGTCGAGGACTGATGTGGCGTTGGCGCTGTCAGCGAGTGAAGGAGATGCGATGAAGTACTACGCGGTCGCGGAGATGGACGTCACGGATCCCGGCTGGATTCGCGACTACGTCGAGAACGTCACCGGCATGGTCGAGCGCCGCGGCGGGCGCTACCTGTCGCGCACGGCGCAGATCGAGAAGATCGAGGGCGAGCGTGCGCGCCCGCAGGTGATCGTGCTGATCGAGTGGCCCTCCAAAGCTGTGGCCGAGGAGTTCTACGCGAGCGAGGAGTACCGGCCGTATCGCGAAGCGCGCGGGCAGGGCGCCCGCAACGAGTTCCTGCTGGTGGCCGGCGAGGACGTCAACGGCCTCGCGCGCATCGGCGAGTAGGCGGGACGCTCATGATCGAGCGGCCGCGCCGCTCAGCTCGCGAGCGTCGCCTCGCCGCCGCCGAGCTCGGCGCCCGCGGCCGCGACCGGGTCGAGCGGCACGAGCGCTGCGTTGGGCACGCGCTCGAACGGCGGGGCGCCATCCGCGGCGCGGCTGGCGAACGCGGCACGGATGACCATGCCGTGGCAGACCACGAGCGCGGGCCGCTCGCCGGCTTCGACGTCGCGTAGCGCGGCGTTGACGCGCAGCTCCTGCTGGGCGAAGGACTCGCCGCCGGGGAACGCGAAGCCGGGGTCGGCGGCGGCGAACGCGTCGAACAGCTCCGGCGTGCGCGCGCGCACCTCGACGAACGTCAGGTCGGTCCAGTCGCCGGCGTCGGTCTCCATCAGGCGGGCGTCGTCCCTGGGCTCCAGGCCGATGACGGCGGCGACGATGTCGGCGGTTTCGCGAGCGCGCAGCAGCGGGCTGCACCAGAGCGCGCGGAAGCCGTAGCCGGCGGCCCGCTCGGCCAGCTCTGCCGCCTGCGCGCGGCCGGTGTCGTCGAGCGGCACCTGCTGCTGGCCCTGGAAGCGGCCCTCGTGGTTGTAGGCGGTCTGGCCGTGGCGGGCGAGGTAGACGCCGCCGCCTGTGCGTTCGCTCATCGCCGGCGCCGAGGTCAGGCTCGGTCGAAGCGGTCGAGGCTCATGACCTTGTCCCACGCGGCGACGAAGTCGCGCACGAGCTTCTCCCCCGCGTCGTCGGATGCGTAGACCTCAGACAGCGCCCGGAGCTGGGAGTTCGAGCCGAAGACGAGGTCGACGGAGCTGGCGGTCCACCTGATCTCGCCGGTCGCGCGATCGCGCCCCTCGTAGACGTTCTCCGCCGAGCCCGACGGCTTCCACTCCGTGCTCATGTCGAGCAGGTTCACGAAGAAGTCGTTGCTCAGCGTCTCCGGCCGGTCGGTGAAGACGCCGTGCGGCGACTGCCCGTGGTTTGCGTTCAGGGCACGCATGCCGCCGATCAGCACCGTCATCTCCGGAGCGGTCAGCCTCAGCATGTAGGCCCGTTCCAGCAGCCCATGCTCGAGCGGCATCGCCTCTCCCGGGCGGAAGTAGTTGCGGAAGCCGTCGACGGTCGGCTCGAGCACGGCGAAGGACTCGACGTCGGTCTGCTCCTGGGAGGCGTCGGTGCGCCCCGGCGTGAAGGGGACCGAGACCTCGTGACCGGCGCTCTTGGCGGCCTGCTCGACGGCCGCGCATCCGCCGAGGACGATCAGATCGGCAATCGAGATTCGCTTGCCGCCGGACTGCGACTCGTTGAAGTCCTTCTGGATCTGCTCGAGCGTCTGGAGCGCGCCCGCGAGCTCAGCCGGCTCGCCCCACTCCCAGTCCCTCTGGGGCGCCAGGCGGACCCGCGCCCCGTTCGCGCCACCGCGCTTGTCGGTACCGCGGAAGGAGGCGGCCGACGTCCAGGCGGTGGAGACCAGCCGCCCGATCGACAGGCCCGAGGCGAGGATCTTCTCCTTCAGCGCGGCGATCTCGACGGCGCCGACGAGCTCGTGATCGACGGCGGGAACGGGGTCCTGCCACAGCTGCTCCGCCGGAATCCATGGGCCGAGGTAGCGCGCGACGGGACCCATGTCGCGGTGCAGGAGCTTGTACCAGGCCTTGGCGAAGGCGTCGGCGAGCTGGTCGGGGCTCTCGTAGAAGCGCTTGGAGATCGGTCCATAGATCGGGTCGAGCTTCAGCGCCAGGTCCGTCGTGAGCATCATCGGCGCGTGCCGCTTGGACGGGTCGTGAGCGTCCGGGACGGTGTCCTGGGCCTCGGGATCCTTGGGTGTCCACTGCTTCGCCCCGGCGGGGCTGCTCGTCAGCTCCCAGTCGTACTCGAAGAGGTTCTCGAGGAAGCCGTTGTCCCACTTCGTCGGCTCCTTCGTCCACGCGCCCTCCAGGCCGCTGGTGATGGCGTCGGCGCCATTGCCGCTGCCGGCGCTGTTCTTCCAGCCGAGGCCCTGCTCCTCGAGGGGGGCGGCCTCGGGCTCGGGGCCGATGTTGCTGGGGTCGACTGCGCCGTGGGTCTTTCCGAAGGTGTGGCCGCCGACGATCAGCGCGACCGTCTCCTCGTCGTTCATCGCCATGCGAGCGAAGGTCTCACGGATGTCCTTGGCCGCCGCCAGCGGGTCTGGGTTGCCGTTGGGGCCCTCGGGGTTCACGTAGATGAGGCCCATCTGCACGGCGCCGAGGGGCTTGGCGAGCTCGCGCTGGCCGCTGTAGCGCTGGTCTCCGAGCCACGTGTCCTCGGTGCCCCAGAAGATCTCCTCCGGCTCCCAGATGTCCTCGCGACCGAAGCCGAAGCCGAAGGTCTGGAAGCCCATCGATTCCATCGCCACGTTGCCGGTGTAGACGAGCAGGTCGGCCCAGGAGAGCTTGCGGCCGTACTTCTGCTTGATCGGCCACAGCAGCCGGCGCGCCTTGTCGAGGCTGGCGTTGTCGGGCCAGCTGTTGAGCGGGGCGAAGCGCTGGGCGCCGCTGCCGCCGCCGCCCCGGCCGTCGGCGATGCGGTAGGTGCCGGCGGCGTGCCAGCTCATGCGGATGAAGAGCGGCCCGTAGTAGCCGTAGTCGGAGGGCCACCAGTCCTGCGAGGTGCTCATGAGCTCGATCAGGTCGCGCCTCAGGGCGTCGAGGTCGAGGGTCTGGAACTCCTTGGCGTAGTCGAAGTCCTCGCCCATCGGGTCAGACAGGGACGAGTGCCGGTGCAGAACGCTCAGGTCGAGCTGGTTGGGCCACCAGTCGTGGTTCGTCCTCGGACTGGGCACCTCGGGAGTTGGGCTCGGGATCGCCGGGTTCTCGCTCTCGCTGATGCTCTCAGTCATGTGTTGCTCCTGTCCCTTTCTGGTTGACGGCTGCTCGTCGTCGAGGGACCGGCACCCTCGGCGAGCACGAGGGTACTGATGCAAGCAGGCCGGAGGCACAAACCCGGTTGTCTCGGGTGGAATCGGTCGGGTCGGCTCAGGTCTCGGAGTGCGACTCGCGGCGGGCATCGCTGCACGCGTGGCGCGCACCGGTGTTCTGCTAGAAGTGCCTGCGTGGCCGACCCCAGCACGAGCGAGGCGAGCGCTGGACTGCGCCAGCGCCGCGAGGCCCTCGTGCGCGAGCACATGGAGTCAGAGAATCGGCACGACTTCGACGCGACGCTGGCGACGTTCGAGCACCCTCGCTACGAGCTGATCGCCACTGGCGACGTGTACGACGGCGAGCAGGAGGTGCTGCGCTACTTCGACGAGAGCCGCGCCGCGTTTCCCGACCAGCGCAACGAGCTGATCGCGCTCCACCATGCCGATGACGCCGTGATCGTGGAGTTCGATCTGCTCGGCACGCATCTCGGCCCGCTGCGGACGCTTCCCGCCACCGGCCGCGCCTTTCGCTGCCGGATGACGTCGTTCTTCCTCTTCGAGGGCGAGCGCATCGTCTGCGAGCGCGTGTACTTCGACCAGGCGAGCATCCTGCGCCAGCTCGGCGTCGCGCACGACCCGAGCTCGCTTGCCGGCCGCGTGACGACGCTGATCAGCCACCCGCTGACGATCGGGCGCGCGCTGCTGAAAGCGCGCGCCGGTCGAGCGTAGGCGCGCTCGGCTGGCGACCGCTCCTTGAAGCGTACGCACACTGGGAGTACAATCTCACTCATGAAGACGACGGAGAGCAAGACGCAGCGCTGGAACATGCGCGTTGCCGAGGACGTCGACGCGATCGTACGCCTGGCCGCCGAGCAGACCGATCAGCCGCTGACCGACTTCGTCGTGCAAGCGGCACGGGCGGTTGCTGAGGACACGCTCGCCGATCGGCGGGTGTTCCGTCTCGATCAGACGGCCTGGGACGAGTTCGTCGAGATCCTGGATAGGCCCGCCCGGTCGGTTCCCGAGCTTGCCCGATTGCTGTCGTCCGCCAGCGTGTTCGACGACTAGCTCGTGGGCTTCCAGAAGCCCGTCCCGCTGGAGGTACGCCACCGCGCCGAGGGCTTCCGCAGCGGGGTGCTGTCGCTCGATGAATGGCTGCGCAGGCACGCCCTCCAGAGCCATCGCAGCGGTGGCTCGCGCGTGTTCGTGACGACCGAGACGGACCCGGACGTCGCCGGCTACTATGCGCTCGCGGCCGGGGCGATCATGCCTCGCGAAGCGGGAGCGCGGCTCGTGCGCGGCCTGGCAGGCAGCCAGCCTGTGCCGGTCGTCCTGCTCGCGCGCCTGGCTGTCGACGCTCGCCATCAGGGTCGGCACGTGGGACGTTCGCTGCTGTTGGACGCGATGACCCGCGTCCTCGAAGCTGGCGAGCTGATCGGGATTCGTGCTCTGCTCGTGCACGCGATCGACGAGCGCGCCCGGGCGTGGTACGCGCAGTTCGGTTTTGAACGCTCGCCGACGCACCCGCTCCACCTGCTCCTCTTGATCAAGGATCTTCGCGCGACCGTCGAGCATCTCGGGCGGTGACGTTGCGGTGCCGCCACTGGCAAGCGGGACTGACTGTGCTGCGGGGGGTCATAGACTCATGCCAATGCGTCGCAGGGTCACGTTCAGCCGCAACCTGACGCTGTCGCTCTCCAGGACGTGTCGCTGCTACTGCAAGTACTGCGCGTTCGCCACGCACCAGGCGCACCTGTACGCGCCCGACGAGGTCCTGGAGATCCTCGACGGGGCGGCGCGCAGGCAGGTCAAGGAGCTGCTGGTGCTGACGGGCGAGCGCCCGGAGGTCAACCCGGAGGTGGCGGCGCGGCTGCGCGAGCACGGCCACGAGGACTTCACCGCGTACGTCGTGTGGACGTGCGAACGCGCGCTGGAGCGCGGCCTGCTGCCGCACACGAACCTCGGCGTGCTCTCGCGTGAGGATCTCGCGCGCCTGCGCGAGGTGACCGCCTCGCAGGGGCTGATGCTCGAGTCGGTGTCCGAGCGGCTGATGCAGACCGTGCACGCGGGCTCGCCGACCAAGCACCCGGCGCGGCGCCTGGAGACGATCCGCGCGGCGGGCGAGCTGCGGATCCCGTTCACGAGCGGCATCCTCGTGGGGATCGGCGAGAGCGAGCAGGAGCGCGTCGAATCCCTCGAAGCGCTCGCGGCGGCGCACGCGGAGCACGGGCACATCCAGGAGGTGATCCTGCAGAACTTCGTGCCGCACCAGCGCTACTACGGCCAGGAGCCGGCGCAGATCGCCGACGCGGCCGCGCGCGAGTACTGGCGCACGGGGGTGGCCGACGGTCGGCCCGAGCTGCCGCTGCCGGCGTGGGCGTGCCCGGTGAGCATCGAGGACATGAAGCGGCTGATCGCAGAGACCAGGCGGCTGATGCCCGACGTGGGCATCCAGATCCCGCCGAACCTGGCCGACTGGTGGGGCGAGCTGGTGGCCGCGGGCGCGACCGACCTCGGCGGGCTGAGCGCCAACGGCGATCACATCTCGCCCGAGCACCCGTTCCCCTCGCCGCACCAGGTGCGCAAGGAGCTGCAGAAGGACGGTGTGGCGCTGACCGAGCGGCTGTGCGTGTATCCGCGCTACATCGACCCCGAGTGGGTGGCGCAGGGCGTGATGGACACGATCAAGGTCAAGTACTGGAGCTTCATCCCGCGCCGCGGCTCCGGCCGCACCGACCCGCCCGCGCCGATCCGCCCGGATCTCGTCGCCGGCGCGACCGAGCGTGGCCGCGACGGTCTCGCGCTGAGCGCGCAGGAGCTGACGGCGATGTTCGCGGAGACCCGGCCGGAGGCGATCGAGGACATGCGCCAGGCCGCCGACGAGCTGCGCGCGGAGCTGGCGGGCGAGCTGGTGACGTTCGTGGTCAACCGCAACATCAACATCTCAAACGTATGCACCGTCGGCTGCGCGTTCTGCGGCTTCGGCCAGGGCAAGCGCTCGCCGGATGCCTACGAGCACGACGAGCGCGAGTTCGTCGAGCGCATCCATGACGCGCTCGAGTTCGGCGCCACCGAGCTGTGCATCCAGTCGGGCATCCACCCCGACTGGGCGCTCGAGGACTATCTGGGCTGGCTGCGCCTGGCGAAGGCCACCGCGGCGGACGCCGGCGCGGATCTGCACCTGCACGCGTACAGCCCGATGGAGATCGCGCACATGTGCGACATCTCCGGAATGGCGCCCGCGGAGGTGTTCGCGCGCCTGCGCGACGCAGGCCTCGGCTCGACGCCGGGCACGGCCGCGGAGGTGCTACACGACGGCGTGCGCGAGCGCATCTCTCCCAACAAGCTGCCGGTCGCGCGCTGGGTGCAGATCATCGAGGCCTCCCACGCGGCGGGCCTGCGCTCGACCGCGACGGTCATGTTCGGCCACATCGAGGAGCCGTGGGAGCTGGCCGAGCACATGCGCGTGATCCGCGAGCTGCAGGAACGCACGGGCGGCATCACGGAGTTCGTGCCGCTGTCGTTCATCCCCTTCCAGACGCTGCTCGGGCGCACGCACGGGGTGGAGGAGATCTCGCGCGAGGAGAACCTCAAGCACACCGCCGTCTTCCGCCTTGCGCTCGGGCGCACCGTCCCCAGCCTGCAGGCCAGCTGGGTGAAGATGGGCCTGGACGCCGCCACCGAGTCGCTGCGCTGGGGCGTCAACGACCTCGGCGGCACGCTCATGGAGGAGTCGATCAGCCGTCTCGCCGGCAGCTACCACGGCACGCGCCTGGAGCCCGAGCAGCTGATCGCCGCAGCCCACGAAGCCGGGCGCCCGGCGGCCGAGCGTACGACGCTCTACGGCATCAGGCGCGAGTTCCCGCTCGGTGCCGGCGAGCTGCCGGTGGCCGTGTAGCCGCAGCGCACCCGCAGCGCCGCGCCACGGCAAGTATTTTGACGGCGGCTCTCTATTGGGTGTTACCATCATATTTGATGAAGCCTGAGCCTCGGAGTGTGGGAGCGAGTCGCTGGTGGGCGCTTGGCGCCGTGAACCTGGCTGTGCTGGCCGTAGGGCTGGACGGGACGGTCCTGAGCGTGGCGCTGCCGACGCTCGCCCGGGCGCTGCGCGCCTCGGAGTCGGAGCTGCAGTGGTTCTCCTCCAGCTATCTGCTCGTGCTCGCGGCGGCCGTGCTGCCGGCCGGTCTGCTCGGCGACCGCTATGGGCGCAAGCGGGTGATGATCGCCTCGCTGGCGCTCTTCGCCGTGGGCTCGGCGGCGTGCGCGGCCGCTCCTTCGAGCGGCTGGTTCATCGCCGCTCGGGTGCTGCTTGGCCTCGCCGGGGCGGGGATCATCGTGATGTCGCTCACCGCGTTGACGGTGCTCTTCGACGAGCAGGAGCGCCCGAAGGCGGTGGGGATCTGGGCGGCAGTGAACTTCCTTGCGGTGCCGATCGGCCCGATCCTCGGCGGATGGCTGCTGACGCATTACTGGTGGGGCTGGGTGTTCCTCATGAACGTGCCGGTCGTGCTCGTCGGGCTCATCGCCGTGCTCGCGCTGGTGCCCGAGTCGCGCCCGCCAAGGCGTCCCCGCCTCGACACCGTCGGAGTGGCGGGATCCGTGTCGGGCCTGGTGGCGCTGACCTACGGGCTGATCGAGGCCGGCCAGCACGGCTGGGGCCAGGCGGGCGCCCTGCTGCCGATTGCGTGCGGCATGGTGATCCTCACGGGCTTCTTCGAGTGGGAGCGCCGTCTCAGCGGTCGCCCGGGTGGCGAGCCGCTGATCGACCTCGCCCTGTTTCGCTCCCGCTCCTACACCTGGGGTGTGATCCTCGTGGCGATCGCGGTGTTCGCCATGATCGGCGTGCTGTTCACGATGCCGCAGTACTTCCAGGGAGTGCTGGGGACCGACGCGATGGGCTCGGGCCTGCGACTGCTGCCTCTGATCGCAGGCCTGGTGATCGGGGCGCTGCCCGCCGATCAGATCGCGCGCGTGGCGGGGGCGAAGGTCACGGTGGCGCTCGGGTTCGCGATCCTCGCTGCGGGCCTGATGCTCGGCGCCGCGACGACCGCGGGCTCCAGCGAAGCGTTCGTCGCGCTCTGGATGGCGCTCGTGGGGGTTGGCATGGGCCTCGCGATGGCGACCGCGACCTCGGCGGCGCTCTCGGAGCTCTCCGAGGAGCAGAGCGCCGTCGGATCGGCGGTGCTGCAGGCGTTCAACAAGACGGGCGGCCCGCTGGGCACGGCGATCCTCGGCAGCGTGCTCAGCTCCGCGTATCTGGCGCGCCTGGACCTGTCCGGGCTCCCGGTCGCGGTCGCGACGGCGACCCGGCAGAGCATCTTCGCCGGGGTGGCGGCTGCCCGGCTGATCCACTCGACGGCGCTGCTTCACTCGGTCCGGGCAGCGTTCGTGCACGGCATGGACCTCGCGCTGCTCGTCTCGGGCGGGATCGCAGCGGCCGGTGTTCTGCTCGCCGCCGTCTTCCTGCCCCGAACGAGCATCCACGAGAATGCCGTCAAGGACACCGTCGGGAAGGAGCCTCAGATTGCCGCAGTCAGCCAGTACGCCCGCCGCCGGCCTGCGTGAGCGGAAGAAGGCCAAGACTCGCGCCGTGATCCAGCAACACGCATTCGAGCTCTTCGACGATCAGGGCTACGAGGGGACCACGGTGGAGCAGATCGCCGCCGCGGCGGAAGTCTCCGAGAGCACCTTCTTCCGCTACTTCCCCACCAAGGCAGCGGTCGTGTTGCAGGACGACTTCGACCCGCTCATCGTCCGAGCCTTCCGGGACCAGCCCGCCGAGCTGAGCACGATCCAGGCGCTGCGAAACGCCCTGCGCGCAGCATTCACCCAGCTGTCCCCGCGGCAGATGGACGAGCAGCGCCAGCGAATGGTCCTGATCCTTGCAGCGCCCGAGCTACGCGCGGCGATGCTCGACCAGCTCACCCAGGCCATGGGCCTCATCGCCGACCTGGCCGCCGAGCGAACCGGCCGCAGCCCCGACGACCTGGCGGTCCGCGCATTCGCCGGAGCTGTCGTTGGAGTCGCGATGGCGGCCATGTTCGCGCTCCTGGAGGATCGATCGGCAGATCTCTCCACGCTGCTCGACCAAGCCATGGCGCACCTCCAGACCGGGCTCCAGTCGGCGTGATTGCCGCTAACCGCGCGCGAACTGGCCGTGAAAGCCAAACGGGATGTGGTGCGGCGCGTCGGCGCGCGCGAGCTCGCTCAGATCGCCGGCGTCGAGCACGAGCAGGAAGGACGTGCCGGCGCCCGCGTCGAGCACGACCGACAGCAGCACGCCGTCGTCCTCGTGCTCCCCCGCCGGGGACGATGCGGCGTGCGGACGCGCCACGAACACCGGCTCGCCGGGGTAGCAGCCGGGTGCTGACCAGGACAGCGTGGAGCGCTCGGCGATGTCGATCCTGACGATCCGCTCGAGCCAGCCTCCGGGCCCGTTGCCGACGCCCCACACGTAGCGGTAGGGGCGCTCGTTGCAGCGCGCGTAGTTGATGCGCGGCAGCTCGATGTCGCCGTCGGCGAGCCGTTCACGGCTGACGGAGCGGTCGGCCGGGCGCAGGCGAAAGCGGGTCAGCTCGGCCGACGCGACGGGCTTGCCGGCGCGCAGGCGCTCGAGATACAGATCCTCGATCACGCCGGCGTCGGCGAAGGCGCACAGGTCGACCACGACCTCGTCGCCGTCGTCGTAGGCGTTGACGTGGTGGAAGGCGAAGCACGGATCGGTGTGAAAGCCGGCGGTGGCCTCGCCGGTGACGCGGTCGACGAGCGTGAAGCGCGTGCCGAGCTCGGGCTTCCACCGGTAGTTCTCGATGTACGGGCGCCCGGACAGCGCGAGCGCGAGCGGGTTGACGACGAACGGGAACTCGGCGAGTACGAGCCAGCGCTCGGTGAGCCCGAAGGAGTGCATGTAGGCGGGCTGCTTCACCGGCAACGAGGCGATCACGCGCGGCGTGCTCGTGCGCTCGTCGTGGTGCGGCGGATCGACCGCGAAGAACCGGTAGCTGCTGCGCGCGCCGAGCTTGGCGGCGTAGTTGAGCATGCCGCCGCTCGCGCGATCCTTATGTGGGTGCGCGGTTGTGAGCTGTCCGGGGGCGGTGAACGGCCGCACGCCGGCGGCCTGCAGCGTGTCGGGGTCGAACTGCACCGGCAGCGGCGTCTCGGTCATCGCGACGAAGCGCTCGCCGAGCCTTGCGACGTTGACGTTGGCGTTGTCCGGCAGCACGCTCCCGGGCGAGAACAGCGTCTGCACGCGCTTGAACAGCGACCGGCAGGGGTCGGTGGCGAACTCGCCGTACACGATCCGGTCGTGCTCGCGCGCGGCGCGATAGGAGCGGCTTTCCAGGAAACGGTTGCCGTAGGAGACACGGCCGTCGTCGATCGTGAAGCGGTGCAGCATCGCCAGACCGTCGAACCAGTGGCGCATGCGCTGAGCACCGCCTGCGGCGGCGGTGCCCCCGACCTCGAACTTCGCCGGCCCGGTGCGCAGCAGCGAGCCGTGCAGCCACGCGGGCAGCTCGCCGGTGAGCGCAAGCTCGTCGAGCACCACCTCGTGCTCGAGCGTGGAGAAGCCGAGCGTGGGCTCGGTCGACGGGGTGGCGGCGACGGACATGATAGTTCCTCCTGAACGGTTCGACTCGGACCATGCATACCGTACGCTACTGTGGCGGGCATGTCAAGCCCACCGCCAGCCGAGCCGCCCGGCGCGTCACGGGGCGAGCCTTCCGGCAGCCGGACGCCGCGCCTCACAGAGGCCTCCTACATCGTGCTCGGCCTGCTCGAGCTGTCGGGGCAGGCGACGCCGTACGACCTGAAGCGCGTGGCGCAGCTGAGCACGAGCAACTTCTGGTCGATCCCGCACACGCAGCTGTACACCGAGTGCGCGCGGCTGGCGCGGGCGGGCTTGCTGGACGAGCGCCAGGAGCAGACGGGGCGCCGGCGGCGTACCTATCAGCTGACCGATCGCGGCAGCGAGCTGCTCGCGCAGTGGCGCGACCAACCGACGGCGGAGCTGTACGAACTGCGCGACGCGAGCACGCTGAAGCTGTTCTTCGGCGGCGATCCGGCCGCGCTGGCGGCCAGCCAGCTGGAGGCTCACAGGCGCCAGCTGGAGATCTACGAGCGCCTGCAGGCGGGCCTCGCAGACGCTCCGCTCGGCCAGCGCCTGGCGCTGGAGTGCGGGATCGGCCACGAGCGCGAGTTCATCCGCTTCTGGTCGAGCGTCAGCGAAACAGATCCTCCTGCAGCGGACGCATGAGCGCGGCGGCGCCGGGCCCGTCGTCCTCTGTGACGTAGCGCTCGAGGCCGTCGATGATCACGACCGGCTCGCGCGAGTCCTTGGCGCGCGCCAGGTCGGCGCTTGCGGCGGCGGCGTCGGCGACCGCCAGCCAGGTGGCGCGCAGCTCTAGGCCGGTGGCGTCGGTGCGCCCGCGCCAGTCATCGAGCGGCTGCATGCCGGCGAGGCCGATCGCAACGTCGAGCTGACCGTGGCGCCACGCGCGTCCGAAGCTGTCGCTGATCAGCACGCCGACGCTCGCGCCGCTCAGCTCGCGTAGG
>JBEKGK010000046.1:0-24488 GCA_050012835.1 Solirubrobacteraceae bacterium
TTCGCGACGACAGCCGCGGGAAACCCCACGCCTGCTGTCCGTCCGAGCACAGCGCTACCTTCCTCCTCGTCATATCCACCACCCTCTCACTCGTGGTGGACCGACAAACGGGGTCCGGTCAAAATAGCTGGAGTGCGTGTGCCTGATCGTCTCCAGCGAGTCGGCGCTGAGCAGCACCACGTCGAGGTCCTGACGCCCACGCGCCTTCTGCTCGGCCTCCTGGTAGGCGTGCTGCGCAACCTCGTAATCCGTACCGAGCTCGACGACGGTCGTCTTGCGCCGCGTCACGTCACGCGTCACGAGGAAGTGCTTGATGTCGTCGTCTGGGCTCATTTGGATTGTCCTTGCGCGCGTGTGCGTATCGGCAATGATGGCAGGCGCTTCAAGCCTTCGAGTAGATCATCGCGCGAAAGCTCATCTCGGTCGAAGCGAGCAAACAGCTCAGCCATAGGCAGGAAGATGCACGCGAAACGCTCGTCGCCGGCGCCAAACTTGAGGTCCACGCCAACCTGCCTGCCGGTCTCCTCCACCGTGTTGGCCCATACGTCCTGCCCGACAGTTCGGAGTTGAACCTCGATCGGGTAGCCCATGCGCCTGACGATCAGGTGCAGCGCCCGGTAACCGCTGCTCTTGGGATCGAGGATGTAGTCCCGCTCCCTGATGATCCCCCAGGACTTCAGCAGCCTGCGTCTGACGACGTACACGTGCCGCAGGCTTGGGAGTACCGCGCGAAACGCCACCGATGTCCTGCATCTGCGTGACGTTGCCCCGCTCGCGCGCGAGCTTTCCGATCAGGGTGTCGAGGCGCTTCAAGCGCTGCGTGACCTCGATACGCTCGCCCAGGCGCCCGCCGCCACGGTCGACGTGATATCGGAGGTTCGCGGCGACCTTTGATAGCGGGCGGGCGTGCAGGCTGCGCCACCACGTCAGGGCCTCCCATGCCTCGTCGAGCTTCTGCTCGTCGCACCGTCGCGCTGCATTCGTTCGCGGAGGTCGAGTAGCAGCACACCCGCCCGGTTGACCTCACCCTTCGTGAACGGCGTCGCTTTCGGCGAAGAGGTTGGGCAATGCGCGGCCACGGCAGGGTTGTAGCGGACACCGGCGACGAGACCCGCTGGCACGGGCTGGCCGACCACATCATCAGACTCGCCGCTGGGAGCCAAGCGATGTCGGCCTCGAAGTCTTGGTGGACATGCACGGCTCCTTTCGAGGCTTTCGGGCCCCGCCGTCCGTCGCAGCTTCGCGCGAAATGGCAGCCCTGCCACTATCACCGCGAATCGACCGGAGTGTGATCTCGCCGTAGACGATCGCCACGTGCTTCGCGCGCGAGGCAGGCGTGACTCATTCAAGCCAGCGTACGCCCTCAGCGGTGGTGCACTACCCGCTAAACCGCAGCGAGCGCGGGGGCGAGTTGGTCCGCGGTTGCCTCCACGGTCTCGGGAACCGTGACCGCAAGGTGCCCGTCGCGCTCCAAAACGTGTCGCGCGCCGAGCACTGTCAAGCCGACGACGCGGCTAGTCCCGGGCGCATAGCGGACGACATGGCCCTCTGGCGTCTCCTCGCCCTGAGCTGGCTGGGGCGCGCCAACGTGCACGTAGAGCACGTCGTTATCGGCGTCGTAGTCGGCGTGATCGAAGCTCAACGGCCCGATCGTGATGTTTACGCGCTCCATGACTTGGAGTCCTTCCGGCTGGCAAACGCGGACACAACCCGCGCTGGCGTCTGCTCATAGCTTACGACGACCAGCAGCCACTGACTCGGGCCGGCACCGCGCACGTAGTACCGCGTGCGGGCCGCGACGATGGGGTGATGAGCAACATGATCGGGCGCGCACGCGGCTCGCAGGACAGCGGACATCTGCGCGCCGATCTCTAGACCTTCACAGCGGCCGGGCGCGCGAACTCCGCCTGGCGCCAAGGTAGTCGCCGCTGCAGAGCCGGTCGCTCGATGAGTCGCCAGAGCACGTCGGCGGCGAGCAATGTGACGGGCGTGACGATTATCAGTAGGAGCACGAACGTAACCGTGATCCCGTGGCCAGAGGCTATGTGCCGCAGCACGTGTCCCATCAGCGCGAGATGTATCAGGTAGATCCCGTACGAGCGCTCTCCCAACCATTGCATCGCGCGATTGTCCAGGACGCGCCAGCAGCCGCCGGTCCTCCACTGCAGGATTAGCGGCGCCGCGAGCAGCGCGCCGCAGGCGAGCGTGACGAAGACCAAGCGCGCTCCGCGCTCTGAGCCGGAGAGCGAGACGAACACCGCGAATAGCGCGATGCAGACGCCGAGGACACCCCAGGCCAGCGCGCCACCATGGCCCGAGCCGCGCACACGTGGCGCGGCGAACGGCTCGACGGCGGCCAGCACGACTCCTGGTATGAACGCGAAGAGAAACTCGCCGAGGTTGTAGTTGTTGTTGATCGGGTTGCCGGCATCGTGCTTGGCGAGCAGGCTGAGAATGTAGGCGGCGAGCAGGACTGAGAGGAGGATCGCAAGTCGCCGTTGCGGCGTTCGCTGCATTTGCCTGCCCGCGGCCAACGCAGTGAGCGACGCGAGCGGGATCAGGATGTAGAAGGCCACCTCGATGTCGAGCGTCCAGGCCTGGCGCATCACGTCAGCAGCGGCCGACCAGTGGTAGTTCTGCGCGAACCCGTAGGTGGCGAGCAGCCCGCCGATGCCAGCCGAGCCGGCGACGTGGTTCCACAGCACGAAGACAGTCGTCACTACCCAGAACGCGGGGATGATCCGCAGCGCGCGATTGCGGGCGTAGCGCGCGATTGCGGGCCGCGGCGTGCCGAGCGTGTATGCGGCGAGAAACGTGCGCGTGAGCAGGTAACCCGACAGCGCGAAGAAGATGAAGATCCCAAAACGCATTGCGATGAACTCCGGTGCGAGCCGCCCGAAGATCGGGCTGAAATTACTCGCGTTGTCGCTGCCGATCACGAAGCCAGCGCTGTGCTTGAAGATGAGCGTTTCGACCGCTGCGTGATAGACGAGCACGAACAGCGCCGCGATCCCACGCAGCGCGTCGCCTGCCGTGAACCGACGCGGAACCGCGTCGCTAACGCTCCTTGGCCAGTCTTCGGCGCGGCTCATCAGGGCTTCGGCAGGCAGCGCTTCAGTCGTGGACGAGCCCGGTTTCCGGCCAACGCCCAGGTAGTCCGAACAGGTCGATCCCGTCCCGCACCTTGCCTTCCACGTGCCCGTCCTTCGCCATACCCGGGGAATATAGAGGCAGCAAGACCACAGCGCAGATCTGCAGCGGACCGACGAAGTACAGCGCGTCGGTGCCCGCAAGCCCCGACTGCACCAAGGGCCCTCCCAAGACCGAGGTCGCGAGCACGTCCACCGGGGCGCCTTCGACTTTCGTCGGCTTCTGTTTGCCTGCCTTCTGGGCGAACTTGACGGTGAAGTGCTTCGGCGGCGCGACGTTTGCGTTGACGGGCTTGATCGTCCCGATCACCGAGCCCGTTACGTCAATCAGCAGATCTTCGCCACAAACGAACGACACGAACGGCGCGCCTGCCGGCTGGGAGAGATCCAGACCGACCTGCTTCTTGGACAGCCCTTCGGCCCACGCTTCTCGGGCCGTACCCGTCGCCTCATCCGTGGGATCGGCCACCCGACGCCAGTCCGTGCCATGCTCCTGCGCGGCGCCGTAGGTGGACCGTCGCACAGGTCGCAGAGCGAGTCAAGACCAGTGTCAGGATCGTAACTTGCGGTCAGCGGAACTCTGCAAGCTGTCGAGATCCGGCGCGATGGAGCGCGGTACGGCGCAGCCGGACGGTCGATCCGCTCTCCCGACGTTGAGCTCTACCGACGAGCGAGCACCACGATCGGGATCTCCCGATCGGTGTTGGCCTGGTAGTCGTCGTAGGCCGGCCAGACCTCGACCATCAGTGCCCACAGCCGGGCGCGCTCCTCACCCTCGGCCGTGCTCGCGCGCACCGGCACGGTCTCGCCGCGCACCTCGATCGTGGCCTCGGGGTTGGCCAGCAGGTTCTGGTACCAGCTGGGGTGCGCCGGCGCGCCGCCCTTCGACGCCACGACGATCCAGCGGTCGCCGTCGGTGCGGTGGATCAGCGGCGTCGTCCGCGCCTCGCCCGACGTGCGCCCCTCCGTCGTGAGCAGCAGGATCGTCGTGCCCCGCCAGTGATAGCCGCGCTCGCCCGCCGTCTCGCGGTACACGCGGACGTGCTCAGCGCCGAACAGCTCGTCGTCGGAATCGGCCATCGGGTGCGAGTCTAGCGCCACCGTCCGGCGCGCCAGTGCACGCATGCTGCTACTGATCTGTGGGTGACGCGAGACGTCGACTGGCTGATCGCCCCGGACAGCTTCAAGGGCACCTATTCCGCACGCGAGGTGGCCCTCGCGATCGCCGGCGGCTTCACCGGCGAGCACGACGCGCTCGACGTGTGCCCGGTCGCGGACGGCGGCGAAGGGACGCTGGACACGGTCGTGGAGGAGCTCCGGGGCTGGACCGTCGACGTTCAGGTCAGCGATCCGCTCGGCCGGCCGATCACCGCCAGGCTGGGCTGGATCGAGGAGGGCTCGCTGGCGGTGGTCGAGGTGGCCAGCGCCTCGGGCCACTGGCTCATGGCGCCGTCAGAGCGCGATGCCGAGGCCGCCTCCACGTTCGGCACCGGAGAGCTGATCGCGGCCGCCGTCGCCGCGGGGGCGAGCCGCGTGGCGATCGCTGCCGGCGGCTCGGCCAGCAGCGACGGGGGCGCCGGCGCGATCCACGCGATCGAGTCTGCCGGCGGCCTGCATGGAACGAAGCTGACGGTGCTCGCGGACGTAAGCACTCCGTTCGAGCTGGCGGCGGCGGTGTTCGGGCCCCAGAAGGGCGCGGATGCAGGCGCGGTCGAGCGTCTTACGACCCGCTTGCACATGCACGCCTCAGCGCTGCCCCGCGACCCTCGCGGCGTGCCGATGAGCGGCGCGGCGGGCGGCCTGGCCGGCGGTCTGTGGGCGCGCTACGACGCGAGCATCGTGCCCGGCGCCGCGTGGGTGCTCGACGCAATCGGCTTCGACGAGCGCCTGCACAGGGCCAGAGCGGTCATCACCGGCGAGGGGCGTCTCGATGCTCAGACACTCGAAGGCAAGGCGATCAGCGAGGTCGCGCGGCGCTGCGTCCGCGAGGGCGTGCCGTTGCACGCGGTCGTCGGCTCGATCGCGCTCGGCGCCGTCGAGGCAGAGCAGCTGGCGCTCGCGACCCTGCGACAGGCCACCAACCTCGCCGAGCTCCAGAGCGCCGCGCGCGCGCTCGCAGCGGCGACCTGTTCGGCATGAGCTCGCACGAGAACAGCTACGGAACGCGCGTCAGCAGAGCGCAACGCGCGAGCTCCTTCGCCCGCGTGGCCGGCGAGTATGACCGCGGCCGTCCGGGATACCCGCGCGAGGCGATCGAGTGGCTGCTCGGCGCCGGCCCGCTCGACGTGCTCGACCTGGGCGCGGGCACAGGCAAGCTGACGGGCGCGCTGCTGCAGGCCGGCCATCGCGTGCTCGCCGTCGAGCCGCTCCCCGAGATGCGCTCGATCCTCACATCCACACTGCCCGCCGCGCGGGCGCTGTCGGGTACGGCCGAGGCGCTGCCGCTGGCGGATCAGAGCGTGGACGCCGTCACGGTCGGCGCCGCGTTTCACTGGTTCGACGAGCGCGCCGCGCGGACGGAGATCGCGCGGGTGCTGCGCCCGCCGGGGGTGCTCGGACTGCTCGGCAGCGCATTCGACACCTCGCCGGCGTGGGTGGCACGCGTGCGCGAGATCCTGGGGCCGCCCGCGATCCAGCGACCAGGCCATTGGCCCTCAGTGGAGGATCTGGCCGAGGACTACACGGAGATCGAGGACCGTGAGTTCCCCCATGAGCAGCGCGTGGATCGCGCCAGCCTGCGCGATCTCGCGAGCTCGCGCAGCAGCCTGGCGATCATGTCCGAGGCTGAGCGCGAGCAGGTGCTTGCGAGCCTCGATCGGCTGTGGGAGCAGGAGCCCGAGCTGATCGGGCGCACAGAGGTCCTGCTGCCGTGGCGGACGCGCGTGCGACGCTGTAGGCGTCTGCGTTGAGGGCCCCGCGTCGGGCCGGGCGCCACGAGCGGATGCAACGACCGTGATCCACCTGACCACAGGATTCATACCGAGCCCGTCGAGCAACGGGTTCAACATCGGACCGCTGTTCGTCCACGCCTACGGCCTCGCCTACGTAGTCGCGGTGCTCGCGGCCGTGACGATCACCGCGCGCCGCTGGCAGGCGCTCGGCGGGGACCGCGCGCTCGTCTACGACGTGGCGCTATGGGGCTTCCCCGCAGGCGTGATCGGTGGACGGCTGTACTTCCTGGCCACGAGCTGGAACGAAGTTCCACCGCACTGGTGGGGGCCGTTCGCGATCTGGAAGGGCGGCCTGGGGATCTGGGGCGGCATCGCCCTCGGCACGCTCGCCGGAATCTGGGTGCTGCGCCGCCGTGGCGCCAACGTGCTGCTGTTCATGGACGCCGCCGCCCCCGCGCTGCTCGTCGCGCAGGCGATCGGGCGGATCGGCAACTACTTCAACCAGGAGCTCTTCGGCGGCCCCAGCACCTTCCCGTGGGCGCTTGAAATCTCCCCCGCGCACCGTCCCGTCGGCTATGCGCAGTACGCCACGTTCCAGCCGACGTTCCTGTACGAGCTGATCTGGAACCTGCTGCTCGCGGGCGCGCTGGTGTGGCTCGGCCGGCGCCGGAGCATCAGACCGCCGGGGCTGTTCGCGCTGTATGTGGCCGGCTACTCGTTCGCGCGCATCGGCGAGGAGCTGCTGCGCGTGGACCCTGCCCACCACATCCTCGGGCTGCGGCTCAACCTGTACGTCGCGAGCATCCTGTGCCTCGTCGGGCTTGCATGGTTCGTGCGCACGCAGCGTGGCGCCGACGTCACGCCCGTGGGTGCCGTGACACCCACTGCCACGGCAGCGGAGGCGGCCGGCGACGTGCGCACCGTTTCTCGGCGTTAGTAGCCTGCGGCCTCATGGCCGACACAGGCACGATCGCCTCGCTTGCGACGGCCGGGGGCACTCTGGTCCTGGCGATCGCCACCTTCTCGTCGACCCGCTCGGCCAACCGCGCGGCGCGGGTTTCCGAGCAGGCGTTGAAGGTGGGGCTGCGCCCGGTGCTGTTCAACGCCCGTCCGCAGGATCCGCCCCAGAAGGTCGGATTCGTCGATGACCATTGGCTCGTGCTGCGCGACGGGCTCGCCGCGGTGCAGGAGTCCGACGGCAACCTCTATCTGGCGATCCCGCTGCGCAACGTCGCGTCAGGGATCGCCGTGCTGCACGGCTGGTATCTGTGGCCGCGACGGGCGGGCACGGAGACTCCACCGCTCATCTCGACGACGAACGAGGACTTTCGCCGGCTGCAGCGCGACCTGTATGTGCCGGCCGGTGACATCAGCTTCTGGCAGGCGGCAATACGCGATTCCAGCGATCCGCTGTACGCGCCGCTGCTGGAGGCGATCAACGCACGCACGCCGATCAGCGTCGACGTGCTCTACGGCGACCACGAGGGCGGGCAGCGCACGATCACCCGTTTCTTTCTCACGCCACGCCCTCACGCCGACGAGGACCCCTGGCTGTGGCTGTGCTCGACCTCGCGTCACTGGAACCTCGACCGCGCCGACCCGCGCTAACCGTGGCGGCCGCGCGCGTGGCGGCGACCGGTCACTCGTGCGAGACCGGACGCTCAGCGCGCGCGATGGCGCCCTACGTGTGGTTGTACCCGAGCAGGGCGAAGCTCTCGAGCGCGCTGTCCAAGCCCGTCTCCGCTTCGTTGACCCGCCGTTCCGCGTCCGCGTAGCCGGCCGGGTCTTCGTGTACCGCCGCGAGCGCCCTGTATGCGCCACGCACCGCCATCAGCGAGCTCGCGAGCGCCGTCTGGGCGGCACTCGCCGGCTGTGGCGGTTCGAGCGCCGCCACTGAGGCGGCAGCGCCGGCGAACCGATCGGCGAGCGTCGTGGCCAGGGTGCCCACATCAGCCGGCTGCAGATGCATCTCGCGTCTCAGCTTCAAGCGTTCCCCGTCCAACCCGGCGATCAGCGCGCTGAGCTGAGCCGCGTATGCCGGGTCGGGGCTCAGCTCATTCGCGGTGTGCCGGCCGAGGAGCGAGACCTTCGCGACGATCTGTTCGCACTGCTGCAGGTAGCTGGAGAACCCGCCGGCCGCGTAGCACACCAGCGCCGTGGGGTTCGACCCGACAGTCGGGATCACGTACACGTCGAGCGTGCGGCCATAGCCGCTGAGTTCGCTGTATCTGTATGCCTGGAGATTGGCGAGCTCCAGGATTTCGGTGCTAGGGATCCCATGCACGAGGGCCAGGAATGAAGCGGGGAGCGGACTCGAGGCGCCGGCGAGAAGCTGGCCGCTGAGCAGGCCGGCACGATCGGCGTCGCCGCCGGGCGCCAGCAGCAACGGATGCGCGATCGCAAGACCTGGGATCGGCGAAGTCGTGCGCGTCGGCTTCCAACCAGCCGGGTATTCGAGCAGGACGCTCGACCCGGACGCGATCCGCGTCTCCGGCGCTGGCGCCTTTGAGGATGCGCTCGTCGACGGTGCGGAGGTGCCATGGCTGCCGAGCAGGTACCCCGCGATAGCCATCACCACGAGGACCGGTATGACGACCGGCGGCACGATGCGGCGCGACCCTTCCACGGTTCAGCCCGAGCTGTCGAAGGAGGTGCCGCCGCTGGTGCCAGTCTTCGCGCCCCCGCTCGAGCCGTGGGAGCCGCCGCTCGAGGATTGCTGGTGCGGGCTCGTGTGCGTCGTGGGAGCCGTCGAGGTGACCGGGGCTTTCGCCGCGGGCGTCGTCGCCGGGCTGGGCACGGCAGGAGTGAAGACGGGTTCCGTGATCGGGACCGTCGTCGCGGCGACACCGCTGACGACGGTCACTCGATGAGTCACTTGCGCAGGAGTTCGAGCGACTGTGGACGCTTCGCCTGCGATCGCAGGGGCGCTGCTCAAACGAACGGGGATCGCGGGCCCTGCGGCACCGGCCGGCAGGTTCGTCGCAAGCTGTTCATTCGACGCTGCACGGGGCCGCTGCGCACGCCCGATCGCATAGCTGCCCGCGAACACCGCCCCGCACAGGACGATCGTTACGGCGACCATGCCCACAATCATGCCCACGGGCCTTCTGCCCACATCGAGCGGCCCTGAGACGCGCAGCGTGTTCATGAGGGGCACTGAATCGGCACGCCCACCGGGTTCAGGCACAGGTCCTGGCGTGAGGGCAGCTTGCCGTGGTGGATCACGAAACGCGTGAACTTGCCGATCTCCCCGTGATCTGAGACCTCGATCACCAGGATCGCGCCCGCGTGCAGCGGGCGCTCAAAACGGCGCAGCGTGATCAGGACCGCACCCGGCTTGCTCTTCGCCCTCGACGCCACCACCACTGTCTCGGACTTGGTCGGGCATCCGATCCCGCGGCATTTCACCGTCACCGTCGCCCCCACCGGAGCCTGCACGGTCAGCAGGCTGATCTTCACGCCCACCGAGTTATACGAGCCCGCCATCCGCACGATCGGGAACGGCTGGATCAGCGGTACCGCGGGCGCGGTCACCGGGATCGTCTCCGCCACGACACTCGAGAGGCCATTCGCGTCGGTCACCTGCAGTTGCACGACGTGCGCTCCGGCTGTGGCAAACGTGGTGGTGAGCGCCGATTCGCCTTGGGTAAAGACGCCGTTGCCGCCCGGCGCCCACGCAAAGCCCGTGATCGAGCTGTCTGGATCGGTCGAGGTCGAGATCAACGTGACCGGTTCGGTCGGGTGAGGAGCCGACGGGACCCATCGAAATGAGGCCACTGGTGGCGCGTGGGGCGTCACCGGGGCCGAGGTCAGCGTGAACGTCACGGGTTCGCTGCGCCCGACGTTGCCCACGTCGTCGCTCTGTTCGGCCTGCGCGGTGTAGGTGCCCGGGCTCAGGCCTCCAAATACGGCTGACCAGCTTCCTTCTGATGCCTGCACGGTTACGGCCTCGAGCGGCGTCCCGGCGATCGTTGAGCCGGAGTACAGCCGGACCGTGATCGCCGGCAGATCCCCTGCGTCCACGCCCGCGGCCCCGCTGAACGTCAGTGTGGAGCTGGTCGTGGAGCTGCCGTTCGAGGGCGAGGTCAGCGTGACATTCGGCGGGTCCGCATCGACCGTGAAGGTGGCCGTGTTGCTCACGCCGGTCTGCGAGAACGGATTTGCGTCTGTCTGTTCAGCCTGCACCGTGTATGTTCCATCCGGAAGCGCCTGCACTGGAGGCGTTGTCCACGCGGAGCCGCTGAGCGGCCCGTTCACGCTTCGTACCGGGATGCCCGACGCGGACGTGCCGCTGTAGACGTTGACGCTGACGACGTCGCCGTCTTCCGATTCGGTCGCACCGGTGCCACTGAAGCTCGGCGTCGGGCCTGTCAGAAGTCGAGTTCCGCGCACGACAAATCCGGACGTGTCGAGCGTCACTTCCGGAGATCTAGTACCGATCGTGAATGTCGTCGCCTTGCTTGTACCGATATTGCCGGCTTCGTCGACCTGTTCGGCCACCGCCACGTAGATCCCGTTCGAAAGCCGCGGGCCCGTGGAGCCAGTCGTCCATTCGTGGGCCGCGTTAGGGACGAGGCCTTTGACTTCCTGGACGGGGGCGCCGGAGATCGGGCCGCCTTCGTCTTCGTAGATCTTCAGGGTGATCGAGGGCTCGTCGCCGCTCGCGTGGCCGGCGAATCCGCTGAACGTCGGCTCCGAAACGGCCAGCTCGGCGTGGTTCGCCGGCTTCGTCAAGCTCACCGCTGGTGGAGTCGCATCGACCGTGAACGTCACCGCGTTGCTCCTGCCGGTGTGGCCTGCCTCGTCGCCCTGGGCGGCCTGCGCCGTGTAGGTACCGTCGTTTAGATGCGCAACCGAATAGGACCATGCCCCGGCGATCACCGGAGCGCTCCCCGACGTCACGACATGCCCCCCTGCCGATTCGCCTTCGTGGATCGCGACCGTGACGCTCTGATCGTCCCAGGAGGCCGTCGCCGCACTACCCGTCAATGTGGGCGTCGCATCTTTCGTGAGAGAAGGCACCAGCGCATTCATCGAGACGACAGGAGCAAGCGTGTCTACGGTGAACGTGACGGGCGCGCTCGTGCCTTTGTTGCCGGCTTCGTCGGTCTGTTCAGCCTGCACGGTGTAGACGCCATCATTCAGGCTCGTCACCGGATAGGACCATTGCCCGTCGCTCACGGGGACGCTGTCCGACACGACGACGCCGCCTGCGAGTGAACTGCCTTCGTGGATCGTCACCGCGACGCTCTGATGATCCCATTGCACCGCTCCCGCGCCACCCTTGAGCGTAGGGTCTGACACTTTCAGGACGGCGTTCTCTCCGGGCGAGGTCACCGTCACCACCGGTGCGGTCGTGTCCACCGTGAACGTCACCGCGGCACTCGTGCCGGTGTCACCGACTTCATCGCTCTGTTCGGCCTGCGCCGTGTAGATGCCGTCGCTCAGATGTGGTGAATAGGACCACGTCCCACCACTCACCGCAACGCTTCCCGACGCAACTTCCGGTCCCGCCAGCGAGCTGCCTTCGTGGATCGCGACCTTGACCGACTGGTCCCATGCGGCCATCCCCGCGCTACCGGTCAGCGTCGGTTCGGAGACTTTCAGGACGGCGCCTTCCCCAGGCGAGGTCAGCGTGACCACGGGCCGAGTCTCCACGGTGAAGGTCACCGGCGCGCTCACGCCCGGCCCGGTTTCCGCGTTCGTCTGCTTGGCGACCGCCGTGTATTGCCCTTGTTCAAGCGGAGTTCCCGGCGTGATTTCCCACGTGTCCAGCACGCCTTCCTGCGTCGGCGCCAGCGTGGTCCATGCCTGAACCAGCGTACCTTCGGGGTTCGGTCCCGCGAAGATTTCGAGCGTGACGGGGTCGAATGTGAGGGTGGTCGAATCAGCCGTGTCAGTGGTCGTGCCAGCGAAAGGAGGCGTCTGCTGGTCGGTCGCGCTGCCGGAGGTGGGCTGGCCGATCGTGAGTTCGGGCGCAGCGGCGAGCGCGGAGCCCGGGAGCGCCGCGATCAGCACAACCGCAGCGACGAGCGCGGTCGCAGCCCCTCGCGCAATATTGCTTCTTGCCATCATCGAAATGCCGCTCCCAACCATGTCGTCATCCATCCGGCCACGCCCCGCGGCGTCAGGCAGCATCCATGCCTGCCCGCCCTTCTTCCGCCGCTGCGCATGATAGGGAGGTTTGACGAGGATTTGGAAGAGCTACGCTCTCGCGCTCGGGCGCGAAGGAAGAGACGCCTCCTCGCTCCCGCGCGCGAGAGCCTACGCGGGTCTGCCGCGGCGGGCTACGTCAGCCCGCGCCTATTCTTCGTGGCCCGTGAATTCGATCACTTGCTGGAAGGTCGAGCGGTTGGTCCAGCTCATCGTGAAGGACATGTACGGGTCCGGCGGGAAGTCAATCCGCACTTCCGGCGCACGCCAGCGTGCCGGTTCGGAGCCCTGAGCGGCCGATAGCTGTTCGGCCGCGGTCTGGATCACGCCCCACAGCGAGGCGCGGCAGGCGGCCAGGCTCCCACCGCCGCAGTACTGGCGGCTGTAGGGCTGTGCGACGGGCAGGCCCAACTCCGAGCGCAGGTCCTTGTACACGTACCCGTACCAGCCTTCGTCGAAGGACGAGCCCGCGGAGTTAGGCGGGTTGTCGATCGCGGCGATCGACTTGAGTTCCGCGGTCAGTTCCCCCAGCACGGGGCCGAGAACCGCTTCGGCGATCGGCGCCCAGGCCGCGTCCATCACCGCTGCGCCCGGATTCCTCGGCTGGTTGTTGCCGTACAGGCTCGCGCCTTCTTCCACCCACCTGTTGATCAGGCCCGCGGCTTCTTCGGCCGGTTTGCTGGGCGCCGGGCCACCGGCGAGAACCTGCTCGATCACCGGCCAGACCTTGACGGCGCGCAGATCCTGCGTGGCCGCGCGGTTCATGATCCCGACGTCCTTGGCCTCGGTCATCTTGGTCGTGAAGCCGGTGTACAGCTGGACGCGCTGGACGGGACCGTAGGAGTAGTTTTCGGAGGCCGCTCCCCATTCGGGCGCGGGCTTGTTGTTCCAGTTCAGGAACGTGTCGCTGGCGGGCGCAACCTCGTGGGGATGCTGCGCCAGTGACAGGAAGCCCTGCCAGTTGTATTCGCCGTTGCCGAGCGTCGGCAGGCTCGGGTCGGTGCCCGGCGCCAGCACGGGCAGGCGCCCGGTCGAGAAGTAGGCGATGTTCTTGCTGTCCAGGTAGGACATGTTGAACGTCGTCTCGAGTTCGTTGGCCGCTTCGAAGAACTGTTCCGGCGAGTGCACCTTCTCGGAGTCCAGCTTGCTGAACGCGACCTCGCCCGCCGGCTCGCGGCCGCGATCAGCGCGGTCGTTGGAGACCGCGTAGGGCAGGCCTTTTACGGTGACGGTGCCGCTGACCGGCCCGTACACCGTTTCTTTGAAGAAGACCTCATGTTCGGGTTCGCCGTTGCCCGCGCCCAGCGTGCCCGCGTCGAACGTCGTCATCGGGATGCATTCGCCTTTGTATTCGTAGTCTTCGGTTTCGCGCGTGACGGGGCCGTGTTCGGGGTTGCACAGCTTCACGAGGAACTGCTGCGTGTTCTCGCTGCCGGCGCTCGTCAGGCTCCAGGCGAAGTCGCGCCCGCGGCCGATGAACACGTAGGGCGAGATCGGCGCGATCACTCCCTCGGCTTCGATGCCGGGGCCGCTCAGCTGCGCCTGCATCACGATCTCCGGATAGAAGTAGCCGAGCTGCGGCCCCATCACCGCGAGCGGATGCCCGGATTTGCTGTTGGCGGCGCCGACGACCAGGAAGTTGGAGGCCTTGCGACGCGACGCGCGGGTCGCAGCGACCGCTTTCGCCGCCGACGCGCTCAGCGACCCGGGATCGATCACCACTGCTCCGGGCGTCGCTCCGCTCGGCACCTGGTCATACGGGAACGGTTTGCTGGTCGTGGTCGGCGCTTCCGGGTCGTTGACCTCGCGCAGGTCGCGGAACACCTTCAGGCCTTCGGTCGACCCGAGCTTGGCCTCCAGCCGCGCGAGGAAGTTCGAGTTGGCGACTTCGCCGCCGCCGCCGTTGCCGAAGATCGAGCCGATGAACGCAAAGCCCGCGATCGCATCCGTGGCTGTGATGTGAGGCAGGCGGAATTCTTCGGGCACGAACTGCTCGAAGGCGTTGATGCCTTCCGCCCATTCTTCGAGGTCCGCGAGCACCTGTTCGCCTTCTGGCCCCGCTTCGAGCAGGACTTTCCTTTGTTCGGCTACGAATTTGACCGCCTGCGCGCTTGGCGTGAACCGGCGCCCGGTGAGCAGCAGTTCGAACGCGTTGACGCCGGGGATGCTGAGCGCGGCGGCGTAGGCCGGCCCGAGGGCGAGCGACAGCAGCACGCCGCGGTCGCGCGCGGCCACCCAGCCGGCGCCAAACATCACGTCGGCTCGCGTCGCACCGAAGACGTGGGGGATGTCGTGGCTGTCGCGCCAGATTTCAAGGCCCGGACGGGTCGTGAATTCCTCGGTGTCGCCCGCCTGGCCAGGTTCGTGGAACTTCTCAGAGACGTAGTCCGCTTCGAGGTTGCGCGGGCTGACGTTGCCGCGTTTATGCGTCAACGCGTTGTAGAGGATCCCCTGGTCGGTGGAGAATGCTCCCGGCATCAGTTCGCCTTCCTCGCCCGGGGCTAGGATCTGGAAGGCAGGGCCCGACAGGTCGAGCACGGCGGCGTTCGACGGCGCCGCGCCGAGCGCGATCAGCAGGCAGCCGGCGATCGCCCCCAGAGCAAGTCGCCACAGTCCCTGGGCTCGCCGCACCGGGTCGATCGCTCGCCGAGAACCATCAAGCAGCCGCATCTCCGCCTCCTTAGCCGCCCGGCAACAGCACCCGGGCGATCGCCTCCACCCTCGGTGTACGATCCTACCACCGGCTGTCAACCCCCTTCGCGGAGGCCCGCACCGGCCGCGGCGCACAGCGTTGCCGGCGCAGCTCGCCCAGGAAGTAGGCGATCGCCCGGTTGAGCAGCGCGACGCGCTCCCACTGCAGAAAGTGCCCCGCGCGCTGCGCCACGAACGGCCCGATCAGCTCGGAGAACGCGACTTCGCACATCTGCGGGAATTGTCTCCAGGTCGGTGTGTGCGCTCGGCGCCTGCGGCAAGCCCTGGAAAGGGGCGAGGCTCCTACACCTCCAGGAAGCGCAGCACCACCCGACCGAGCACGATCACGTCGCCGCCCTGAAGCTCGGCCTGCTGGACGCGCCGGCCGTTGACGAAGGTGCCGTTGGCGCTGCGGTCATCGAGGATCCGCGCACCGTAGCGGCGCGGCACGAGGATCGCGTGGCGACGCGAGACGGAGGCGTCGTCGAGACGCAGCCCGGCGGCGAGCCCGCGCCCGATGTGCGTCACCTCGCCTGACAGCGGAATCAGCAGCGTCCGATCGGGTCCCTGGATCTGGATGTAGCGGCCGGGCTCGACGGGATCTGCGGAATCGACCGGCACGGCCTGGTGGCGAACGCGCTCGTCCAGGCAGGCTGTCGCGTCGAACCTCTCGGTGATCCCATCGGCGGCGGGGCGGATGAGTGTCTGTGCGGTCATGCCCACAGCTAACCGCGCGCTGCTCACGGGGACCTCAATGCTCGTGAAGAAATTAAGAAATAAAGATCTTAAGAAGCGTCGAAGCGGGCGCCTGCCACCAGCGCACCCTAGGCGAGCGTCGCCGTCTGCGAGCCGCCACCGGCCGTCCCATCGGGCGGCCCGCCTCGCCCGGACCGGCCTTCGGCCTTGCGGCGGGCCATGCGCTTGGAGCTCAGCCAGCCCCAGCCGCCGACTGCGAGCACCGGGACGACGTACATCATCGAGATGTACCAATGCATCAGACAGGCCAGCGGTGCCATCCCCACAAAACCTATCACGCCCTCACCACGCCTCCTCGCGCGAGCCGCGCGGCACGCGCGCATCGCCAGCGCCGCCCCCGGCCAGAGCGGCGCGGGCGCGTCGGCGGCGCACGAACAGCACGAACGCCAGCCCCGCGACCACGATCACGACGCCCACGATGATCACCGCCAGCGGCGCCTTGGAGCTCTCGGGGGTCCAGAACAGCTGCCCGTCGATCGCGCCCTTGGTGCTGGCGACCGTGATCGGCACCTGCCAGTTGAAGATCAGCGTCCGCTCGCTCTTGTTCTTGACCCGCGCGGGCGGCACCGGCGACATCCAGTGGATGCGGTGGTCGTGCCATTCGAACTCGCCGGTGCGATCCACCACTTCCCACTTCGGCGGCGCGCTGGAGCTGGCGATCGGCGGCACGACCACGTCGGCGTAGAAGTTCCTGTTCAGGTACGTCGCCGGTGCGCGCACGTTCTGCTCGGCGGTGCCGTTGGCGAGCACGCGCGCGTACGGTTCGCCTTCGTAGCCGTAGATCGTGACGGTCTTGCCGGTGTGGTTGCGCAGCAGCAGGCGGTCGGCGAACTCGAGCACTTCGATGCTCAGGCCGGGCACGCTCGGCGTGATCGCGGTGATGTTGGAGCGGTACTGGTAGCTGCTGCCCTGATCGTTGATCGGGTTGGCGGCCTCGGTCGGGGTTGTGCTCGTCGCCGCGGATGCGGCGCCCGCTGTGCCGGCGCTCGCCGCCATCACCAGACAGGTGGCGCTCAGCAGGGCGGGCACCAGACGGCGGAGCATCGGTCCAGAACCGTAGCGCAGGCACTGCCCACTCATGTGCCCACCGCGGAGAGCAGCCACAGCCCGAAGCTCGTGAACGCGACCATCACCGCGAGCATCCAGTACTGGCTGCGCACCGCCTCTTCGGGGTCCTTGTAGAGCACCAGCGCACGGTCGTGCGCGAGCGCCAGGCCGCCGACGTGACCGCTGACGAGCGCGGCGACCTGCACGTACCAGATCGCCGCGTAGGAGATGACGTGGTAGTCGATCTGAAAGCTGCTCGTGCCGAACAGGTTCGAGCCGTTGCCGAGCGGGTCGGAGGCGAGATAGACCATCGCCTGGCTCTGCCACAGCAGCAACGAGAAGTAGTGCGCCAGCACGTACGCGAAGGCGATCGGCACGAGCGAGTGCACGAACGTGCGCGTCAGCATGTCGCGGTCGTAGCGCTCGCTGACCTTGCGCACCCCCAGGATCCCCACCCGGTAGACGGCGCTGATCAGCAGGATGCAGAACACCAGGCCGAGCGAGTACGCGAGCTCCTGCGCCGGCGTGGGGTGAAAGCCCAGGTCTTCGAACAGGCTCTGCAGGCTCGGCTCGTTGTTGCGCCAGATGCCACCGTTTGAGAAGCCGTCGAACGTGGTGGTGCCGATCTGGGTGCAGATCAGCGCGACGGTGCCCGCGCGAATCCGCAGGTCCGTGACGCCGCTGAGCGGACGGCGCAGGTAGACAACGCCATCCTGCCCGCGCACGAGCGCGGACAGCTTGGAGAGCAGGTTGAAGTACACGCCGAAGCCGTCCGCCTGCGAGCTCCACTCCTCCACGCCGAACAGCGCCATCCCGGCGAGCATCGCCAGGAAGTACCCGAGCGACAGCGCCGCCAGCGTCGACGGCCGATCGCGTTCGATGTAGATCAGCTCCAGCCACGCGAAGCCCACGATCCCGGCTGTCGCCGGCCACACGCCGAGCCACTGCGGATAGCGCAGTGGTGGGCGTCCCGGACGGCCGCGTCGCAGCAGGCGCAGCAGCGCGGCGCACGCGCGCGCGCACGTCCGCCACGGGCTGAGCGCATGGAAGACGTCCCCGAACAGCACGCTCGCGACCGGCGTGCCGACCCAGAAGACGACGTAGATGAACGTCACCGAGAAGTTCGCCTGCGTGACCTGCGCGCCGTCGAAGCCGCTGTAGATGACGAGCGCGAACACAGCCACGCCGAAAAGGCCCGCCAGCCATTCCAGCGCCCGCGGCAGCCGGAACAGCCTGCGCAGCCGCGGCTGCTGCAGCTGCGGGCGCGTCCACATCGTCGAGAGCGCCACGAACGACACCACCAGCACGATCGCCGCCGCCCAGCTGAACAGCCACACGGGGATCGGCAGGTCGGCCTTGCCCACGATCCCGTGCGCCTGAGCGCTCGCCGGCAACAACAGCGCCACGAGCCCAAGCCCGCCGAGTAGTTGCGCCAGCATGCGACGGGACGGGGCTCTCATGCGAGAGGCAGTCTAGGCAACGCTGTGGCTCGGCCTCGCTGATCGTGGCGCGCTCGCGTACCCTGACGCTGCATGCTGAGCGTTCCGTTCGCCGTCTCCGCAGACACCTCCGCCGCCTTCCAGCTCGGGCCGCTGGCGATCATCGGCCTGCTGTACGCGCGGCGCGCGCACACGCTCGCCGAAGACGAACACCCGGTGCCGGGCTGGCGCCAGGCATGCTTCTACGGCGGCTTCGTCGTGATCGGGGTCGCGCTGACCTCGCTCGGCGCGGCCAGCCAGGACCTGCTGTGGGTGCACATGATCGAGCATCTGCTGCTGGGCGACATCGCCGCGTTGCTGATCGTGCTCGGCCTCACGGGGCCGCTGCTCGCGCCGATCCTTCGCATCAGGCTGTTCGACCGGCTGCGCGCGCTCTCGCACCCGGCGATCGCCTTCCCGCTGTGGGCGATCGACCTGTACTGCTGGCACGCGCCCGTCCTCTACCAGGCGGCGCTGCGCCACTCGGGCATCCACGCGCTCGAGCACGCGATGTTCCTCGGCTTTGGCATCAACATGTGGATGTGCCTCCTCGGCCCGCTGCCGACCCCCAGCTGGTTCGGGAATCTCGGCAAGCTCGTCTACATCGTCGCCGTGCGCCTCGCGGGGACCGTGCTCGGCAACATCTTCGTGTGGTCGGGCACGATCTTCTACCCCTACTACCTCAAAGGCGACGCGCAGTTCCACATCTCCCCGCTGGCCGACCAGAGCATCGCGGGCGCGATCATGATGGTCGAGGAGTCAATCCTCACGCTCGGGCTGTTCTGCTGGTTGTTCCTGCGCACCGCGCGCGAGAGCGAGGAGCGCCAGGAGCTGCTCGACTACGCCAGCGCGCGCGGACTGGAGCTCAGCGACGCGCGCGCCGCGCGCGCGGTGGCAGCCGGCCGGGGCGCGGAGCTGCGCGAGCGTCTGGAGGCGCGCTCCGGGGTGCCCGAGCGCGTGCAGGATCGCGCCGGCACACCCGAGCACGGGGACACACCCGAGCGCGGCGATACGTCCGAGCGCCTGGACGTGCGCTCCAGCGTGCCCGAGCGCACGTAGCCGCTACGCTGGGCCCATGTGCGCCGGATGCGCGATGGCGGCGGCCTCCGCCGCAAGCGGTTTCAGGACGTGGATGCAGAGCCAGAACATCCCGTGGCTGACCCCGCGCCGCATGCGCCGCATCACGATCGGCGCGATGTGCGCGGCCGGTGTCGTCTCGACGATCGGCTTCAGCGGCTCGACGCCGCCCGCCACAGCCCACGCCAGCCGCGCGAGCGCAATCGTCGCTCATCACAGCTCGTCTCGCTGACTACCCGTCAGGGCGCGGCTCGGCGGTGTCCTAGCCTCCCGCGACGGCGGGAAGGATCGTCAGCTCCGCGCCGTCGTTCACGGGTGTCGCCAGCCCGTCGAGGAAGCGTATGTCCTCGCCGGCCAGGTACACGTTCACGAAGCGCCGCAGCGAGCCGTCGTCGTCGGAGATGCGCACGCGCAGCTCCTCGTGCAGCTCGAACAACCCGTCCAGCACCTCCTGCACGGTCGCGCCGTCGACCTGCGCCTCGGCCTCGCCGCCCGCGGCCGCGCGCAGCTGCGTGGGGATCTTCACGACGACGCTCATCAGACCGTCACCCCCTCGCTCACGCCCGCCTCGAAGGCCTCGAGGGTCGGCTCGATCGTGCTGGTCTCGAACGTGCCGCGCACGGCGTCCAGCGTCTTCAGGCCCTCGCCGGTGATCACCAGCACGACGCGCTCGTCCGGGTCGATGTCGCCGCGCGCGGCCAGCTTTGCCAGCACGGCGGTCGTGACGCCGCCCGCGGTCTCGGTGAACACGCCCGTCGTCTCGGCCAGCAGCTTGATGCCCGCGCGGATCTCATCGTCGCTGACCGCGTCGATCGAGCCGCCCGTGCGCCGCGCCAGCTCGAGCGCGTAGGGACCGTCGGCGGGGTTGCCGATCGCGAGCGACTTGGCGATCGTGTTCGGCTTGACCGGGCGGCACACGTCGTGGCCGTCGGCGAAGGCGCTGGCGACCGGCGAGCAGCCCTCGGCCTGAGCGCCGTTCATGCGCGGCAGCTCGCCGTTCAGCAGGCCGAGCTCGGTCCACTCCTGAAAGCCCCGGGCGATTTTCGTGAACAGCGAGCCGGAGGCCACAGGCACGATGCAGCGATCCGGCAGCTCCCAGCCGAGCTGCTCGGCGATCTCGTACGCAAGCGTCTTTGAGCCCTCGGCGTAGTAGGGGCGCAGGTTGATGTTCACGAACGCCCAGTCGCGCTCCGCGCACAGCTCCGTGCACAGGCGGTTGACGTCGTCGTAGCTGCCTCGCACCCCCACGAGGTTCGTGCCGTAGACGCCCGTCGCGAGGATCTTCTGCTCCTCGAGGTCCGCGGGGATGAAGACGTAGGACTCGAGGCCCAGCGCCGCGCCGTGGGCGGCGACCGAGTTGGCGAGGTTGCCCGTGGAGGCGCACGCGATCGTCTCGAAGCCCAGCTCGCGTGCGCGCGTGACCGCGACCGACACGACGCGGTCCTTGAACGAGTGGGTCGGGTTGGCCGCGTCGTTCTTGACCCACACCTCGCGCAGGCCCAGGCGCTCGGCGAGCCTGTCGGCGCGGATCAGCGGCGTGCAGCCGGCCGGCAGCCCCACGCGCGAGGCCAGCCTGCCGGAGGGGCCCGGAGGCCCGCCCGCGAGCGGCAGGAAGTCCGCGTAGCGCCAGATGTTCTGCGGCCCTCCCTGGATGCGACGACGCAGCTCGCCGACGTCACGGCTGGAGCGGCTGTGGTCGTAGGCGACCTCCAGCGGTCCAAAGCAGCGCTCGCACACGTACAGCGCCTCCAGCGGATACTCGGCCTTGCACTCCTTGCACTGAAGATGACTGACAGCCATTTGGGGCTCCCTTCGCTCTTGTCTTCGCCGTGTCACGGTGTGGCGAAGGGCGCGAAGCCCGCCACACATCTGTCTGGAATTGGCACCTTCCCGCTGTGACGGACGGTGGTTGCCGGGGTTTCATAGGGCCAGTCCCTTCACCCCTCTGGATGTGTCCAGCTATGTCTAAGCGGCAGTCTAGCAACCATATCGGCGAACCGCAGCCGCCGCTGGAGCAGCGTCCGCCCGGCCGCCCGCCTCGCCGGTAACGGTCCTGGGCCGGCGGTGTAGGGGCTGGCGTGAGCACGCCCACACGCGAACGCGACGAGCTTACCGGCAAGGCCGGCGAGCCCTTCCGCTTCGCCTCCCCCGGGAGCAAGCGGCGGATGTTGATCATCGTCAACCCCTACGCCACGACCGTCTCTGACCGCCTGCGCCACCTTGTCGTGTACGCGCTGCAGGGCCGCTTCGAGGTCGATGCCGTGGACACCGAGGCGCGCGGGCACGCCACCGAGCTGTGCCGCGAGGCCGCGCACGAGGGCTACGACGTGGTGGTCGCCTTCGGCGGCGACGGCACCGTCAATGAAGCCGCCAACGGATTGCTCGGC
Organism: Solirubrobacteraceae bacterium; assembly: GCA_050012835.1. Classification (GTDB taxonomy): domain Bacteria; phylum Actinomycetota; class Thermoleophilia; order Solirubrobacterales; family Solirubrobacteraceae; genus Palsa-744. The sequence goes on from JBEKGK010000046.1 coordinate 21,630, forward strand.
TCCCCCACCCCGCTCTGCTGCCTGCCGGGCGGCTCGGCCAACGTGTTCGGCAAGATGCTCGGCATCCCCGGCGACGTCGTCGACGCCACCGAGCACCTGCTGGCGATGGCCGACGACTGGCATCCGCGCAAGGTCGACCTGGGCGTCGTCAACGGCCGCTGCTTCACCTTCGCCTCGGGCCTGGGCCTCGACGCGAGCGTCGTCGAGCGCGTCGACGCGAACCCGAAGCTGAAGGCGCGGCTGGGGCCGTACTTCTTCACGTGGGTGGCCGTCAGCACGTTCCTGCGCCGCTACCTGGTCTCCCCCCCGCGCCTGCGGGTGCAGGCCGGCGACGGCGGCGAGCAGCTCGAGGGCGTCACGGCGATCGTCCAGAACGGCTCGCCGTTCACCTACTTCCAGAACCGCCCGATCGAGATCGCCGACGGCGCCGCGCTCGACTCCGGCGCGCTCGCCGGGGGTGTCCTTCACCGTGCGACGCTGCTGTCGATGCCGTCGATCGCCTGGCGCGCGTTCTCGCCGCGGGCGCACGTGGCCGGGCACCGGCAGATCAGCCCGCTGCGCGACCTGCACGAGCTGACCGTGACCAGCGCCGACGGACGCCCGCTGCCGCTGCAGGTCGATGGCGACTATCTCGGCGAGGTGACCGAGGCGCGCTACTCGATCATGCCGAACGCGCTCGCCGTCGTCTCCTGAGCTCGCTCGCGGCGAACGCGCACGCCCCGCCGATGGCGCATCGGCCCGCGACGCCGCGCGGGCCGCGGGCCGCGGGCCGCGGGCCGCGACGGCCTACGCCGCGGCGGCGCCCGGCGTCACGCGGTAGGCATCGAACACCGACTCGGTGTTGCGCAGGCGCGTGATCGCGCTCTTCAGCGAGTGGGTGTCGGCCACCTCGACCACGAAGCGGTTCTTGACCATCGGCGGCATCGACAGGCAGCGCGCTTCGAGGATGTTGGCGCCGGACTCCGAGAACGCGCGCGAGAGGTCGGCCAGCAGGTGGTGGCGATCCCATGCGTCGATCTGGATCTCCACGACGAAGCCCGTCGACTGATCGCCTTCCCAGGCCACGCTGGTGAAGCGCTCGGGGCTCTTGCGCAGCAGCGTCGCGTTGGGGCAATCCTCGCGGTGGATCGTGATGCCGCGGCCGAGCGAGATGTAGCCGACGATCTCATCGCCGGGCACCGGCCGGCAGCACTTGGCCAGGCGCAGCATCACGTCGTCGACGCCTTCGACCCTGATCCCGTACTGGCCCGAGGACTTGGTCGGGCGCCGCCGCGCGCGCCCGACGCGCAGCAGATCCGCCGCGCCCTCGTCGCCGTCGGCGGCCTCGCCCTGCTTGAGGCGCTGCATGACCTTGTTGACGACGAGCTTCGGCGAGACCTTGGCGGCTCCCAGCGCGATGTAGAAGTCATCGGCCTTGCGGTAGCCAACCTCGCGGATCACGTCTGCCAGCAGCGCCGAGCCTGTGATCTTCTGGGCGGGCAGTCCCTGTTTGCGCAGATGCTCCTGCAGCAGCTCGCGCCCTGAGTGCTCGGTGTCCTGGCGGGACTCGGCCTTGAACCACGCCTTGATCTTGTTGCGCGCGCGTGTCGTCTTGACCATCGCCAGCCAGTCGCGCGAGGGACCGCGCTCACGCTTGGCGGTGAGGATCTCGACGATGTCACCGGAGCACAGCTCGTAGTGCAACGGCACGATTTTCCCGTTCACGCGCGCGCCCACGCAGCGGTGGCCGATCTCGGTGTGCACCTCGTAGGCGAAGTCCAGCGGCGTGGCGCCGGCCGCCAGCGACTTGACTTCGCCCTTGGGCGTGAAGACGTAGACCTCCTCTTCGAACAGGTCGGTGCGCAGCGTCTCCATGAACTCGCGCGGGTCCGAGAGGTCCTTCTGCCAGTCGAGCATCGAGCGCAGCCACTTGAGCTTGGCGTCCTCGCCCGCGACCGACCAGCCGGAGCGCTGCTCCTCGCCCGCCCCGCCCTCGGGCTGCTTGTACACCCAGTGCGCGGCCACCCCGAACTCCGCCATCTCGTGCATCTCGTGTGTGCGGATCTGGATCTCCAGCGGCTGACCCTCGGGCCCGATCACGGTCGTGTGCAGCGACTGGTACATGTTGAACTTGGGCATCGCGATGAAGTCCTTGAAGCGGCCCGGCAGCGGCTTCCACAGCGAGTGGATCACGCCGACGGTGCCGTAGCAGTCCTTGACCGAGTCGACGATCACGCGCATCGCGGTGAGGTCGTATATCTCGTTGAACTCGCGGCCCTTGTTGGTCATCTTCGAGTAGATCGAGTAGAAGTGCTTGGCGCGGCCCGCGATCTGCGCCTCGATGCCGACGTCGGCCAGCTCGCTGTGCAGGTACTCGCCGGCCTCGCTGACGTAGCGCTCGCGCTCCTCGCGCTGCTGGGCGACCAGGCTCTTGATCTCCTGGTACTTGCGCGGGTGCAGCGTCGCGAACGCGAGGTCCTCGAGCTCCCACTTGATCGCGTGGATTCCCAGGCGGCCAGCGGCGCGTAGATCTCCAGCGTCTCGCGCGCCTTCTCCATCTGCTTCTGTTTGGGCATCGCCTCGATCGTGCGCATGTTGTGCAGGCGATCGGCGAGCTTGATCAGGATGACCCGCACGTCGGTGGCCATCGCGACCATCATCTTGCGGTAGTTGTTCGCCTGCGCCTCATCGCGCGACTGGAAGGTGATGCCCGTCAGCTTCGTGACGCCGTCGACGATCGTCGCGATCTCCTCGCCGAAGCGCTCGCGCTCCTCGCGCTGCTGGGCGACCAGGCTCTTGATCTCCTGGTACTTGCGCGGGTGCAGCGTCGCGAACGCGAGGTCCTCGAGCTCCCACTTGATCGCGTGGATTCCCAGGCGG
>JBEKGK010000047.1:0-24117 GCA_050012835.1 Solirubrobacteraceae bacterium
CGTACCTGATCGTGCAGCGATACGCCAGCGGCAGGCGGCTCGGCGGTGTCAGCGAGACCGTCGGCAGCGACCTGCCGTATCCCTACAGCGGCCCCGCCAGCCCCAACGGGGCGCTGAGGACCATCACCTACCGCTACGCCGGCAAGCTGTGCACGATCACAGGCAAAGAACACTCGCGCCCGTGCGGGCTCTCCGAATACCCGCCGCCGCGCCCCGCGCCGCTGCCCGTCATCCGCGAGCCTCTGCGCGTGCACCTGCAGATCCACGGCCGCGTGATCACCGCCGGCGAGCTCAGCTTCCCCGCGCCCTACCCCGTCACCAGCGCCAGCCAGGGCTACTTCCTGTCAGCGCGCATCGGCCGCCACGGGGTCGCCGGATCCGGGTCCGACGCCGACGTGGCGCGCGGCGCGACTGTGAACATCCCCATCGGGGGAGTGCTGTCACTCGCGCATGCCCGCTCGGTCACCGTCGAAGTCAGCTACACCCGCTTCGGCACCGGCATACCTGAATCGACTGCCGTCGGCACCTTGACCATCCGGTTGCCCCCGGGCACACACGCCGCGCCGCTGCCACGGCCACGGCGACCACCACGGCGTCCGCAGGCCGCACGAACCCCCAAGCGTTAGGGCGGTGCGCGCCGCGGCGTGCTCAGGCCGGCTTGCGTGCGCGAAAGCGAAACGAGCTGCCGCCGCGCTCGACGCGCGGCTCGACCAGCCCGGCGCGCTCCATGCGCGCCGGCAGCTCGTCCGGCGCCACGGGAACGAGCGTGTCGCGCACGTGCAGCAGCCTGAACGCTCGGCCCGTGCCGAGGCTGTCGGTGCCGGCGAACACGCCGCCCGCGCGCAGAACCCTGGACGCCTCCGCCAGCAGCCGGTCCTGCAGCTGCGGCGATGGCACGTGGTGGAGCATCGTGAAGCACACCACCGCCGAGAAGCGACCGTCGGCGAACGGCATCGCGGTCGCGTCCGCCTGCACCACCTGCACGCTGTCGTCGAGCTTGCGCCGCAGCCGCTCGCAGTAGCCCTGCGCGAGCTCCACCACCGTCAGCGAGGCCGGGCGGCGCGCCAGCACGCGCGTGGTCGCGCCGAAGCCGGGGCCGATCTCCAGCACGTCGTCGCCGAGCTCCACCTCAGCGAGGCCCCACGGCAGTAGCTTGCGCTCGACCGTGCGCGCCCACCAGCCGGATGAGCAGACCATGCCGTGCGCGCGGTTCATCGCGAGATCGCTGCCTTCACAGCGACAGAATAGCCGCGGCCATACCAGTCGGCAGGCAGCGGAGCACCGCCGCGCGGGCTGTCAGTCTACCTTGACAAACCAGTCTTGTCAGGCTAGACTGACGCGCATGCAGATCGACGAGCTACCCACCGCCGCCACCTCCGATGACCCCTCGGTGGGGCTGCGCGCAGCGCTCGCGCTGCGCCGGCTGGCCGAGCGGGTGGAGGCGAGCCAGGTCGCCGCCGCTCGCCACCAGGGCTGGTCGTGGCAGCAGATCGGTGACGCGCTCGGCGTCACTCGCCAGTCGGTGCACGCCAAGCACGGAAAGGAGCTGTGATGGGAAAGCCGTCAAGAGCCGCTCGGTCAGGCGAGGACTATCACCCGTGGTCCACATACATCGCCGCGCGCGAAGAAGCGCGACGCCGCGGCGACCGCAAGGTCGGCACCGAGCATCTGCTCGTGTCGCTGCTGAGCGATCCGGCGCTCGCAAGCGCCGTCGGCTCCGACGCCGAGCACGCGCGCTCGGCGCTCGACACGCTGGACCGTGAAGCGCTGGTCGCGATCGGCATGGACGCGCCGCCCGAGGTGCCGCCGCTGCCGGCCGCCGATCCCGCCGCATTGCCCGCGCGGCCCACGATCAGGACAGTGCTGCACAAACGCCTGCGGCTCACTCCCTGCGCGGCCAACGTGCTGCGCGAGTCCTCCAAAGGCATGCGCCGCGGCCATGCCCACCCCGGCCCCCGGCACGTGCTCGCGGCGATTCTCGAGCTGCAGGCGCCGGACCCCGCGGCCGAGCTGCTCGCCACGCTCGGCGTCCAGCCGGCGGCGGTCAGAGCGCGGCTCGCGGATGCGTGAGCGACCGTGCCGGGGCGTGGACTACTCTTGCCCGCGTGAGCAGTCGTTGCCGTCGGGCACAGCGGTGAGCGCATGACGGCCGTCGTCCTCGCCGAGTCGCTGTCGAAGCGCTTCGGCGAGATCGTCGCCGTCGACGATCTCTCGTTCGAGCTCGGCGCAGGCACGATCACCGGCTTTCTCGGCCCCAACGGCGCCGGCAAGACGACCACGCTGCGGATGCTGCTCGGCCTGGCGGCGCCGACGAGCGGGCGTGCGCTGGTGTTCGAGGAGCCCTACGCGCAGCTCGAGCGTCCGGCGCTGCGGATCGGCGCCGTGCTCGAGGCCACCGACTTCCACCCCGGGCGCTCCGGCCGCGACCACCTGCGCACGCTCGGCCTCGCCGCCGAGCTGCCCGACTCGCGCGCCGACGAGGTGCTGCGCCTGGTCGAGCTGCAGGACGCCGCCAAGCGCCGCGTGAAGGGCTACTCGCTGGGCATGCGCCAGCGACTGGGGCTCGCCGCCGCGCTGCTGGGCGACCCCGAGCTGCTGGTCCTCGACGAGCCCGCCAACGGCCTTGACCCCGAGGGCGTGCGCTGGCTGCGCGACTTCCTGCGCGCGTTCGCCGCGCAGGGGCGCACCGTGCTGATCTCCAGCCACGTGCTCGCCGAGGTCGCGCAGACCGTCGACCAGGTGCTTATCATCAACCGCGGGCGGCTCGTGGTGGAGTCCTCGCTCGAGCAGCTGACCGCCCGCGTCAGCGGCTCCGTGCGCGTGCGCACGCCCAACGCCGCGCAGCTGCAGCAGGCGCTGGAGCGCGAGCAGCTGCAGACGAGCGCCAGCAACGAGCACGTGCTGCTCGTGCACGGCACCACCAGCGAGCATGTCGGCGACGTCGCGTTCGCCGCCGGCATCCCGCTGCACGAGCTCGTCACCGAAGGCTCCTCGCTCGAGCAGATCTTCCTCGAGCTGACCGGCGGAGACGCGACCGTTGCCGCCGGCGCAGTCACAGGCTCGGGCGCAGCCCCGGAGGCGAAGTCGTGATCGCGCAGATCAAGGCGGAGCTGCTGAAGGTGCGCTCGACGCGCACCACGCTCGGCCTGGTGCTGGGGATGATCGCGCTGATCCTGCTGTTCGCGCTGCTGACCGGCCTGCTGAGCAAGGTCAGCGGCCTGTCCTCGACGGAAAACCAGCGCACGACGCTCAGCCTGGGCAGCCTCGCGGGCATCTTCTCGGCGCTGGCGGGCGTGCTGCTGGTGACCAGCGAGTTTCGCTTCGGCACGATCCGCCCGACGTTCCTGTTCACACCCGTGCGCTCGCGCGTGCTCGGCGCAAAGGTCGTCGCCGGCCTGCTCGCGGGCCTCGTGTTCGGCGTCGTCGGCGAGGGCCTGGGCTTTGCGATCGGCTACGTGATCCTCGACGCGCGCGGCATCTCGTTCGTGCTCAGCGGCGGCGAAGTCGCGCTGCTGCTCCTGGGGACGCTCGCAGCGACCGCGCTGTGGGCCGCCATCGGCGTGGGCTTCGGCGCGATCGTGCGCAACCAGGTCGGCGCCGTGATCGGCCTGCTCGCATGGGGCTTCATCGTCGACAACCTGCTGTTCGGCCTGGTGCCCTCGGTCGGCCGCTTCACGCCCACACGCGCGCAGGACGCGCTGATCGGGCTCAAGACCGAACACCTGCTCTCGCCTACCGCCGGCGGCCTCACGCTGGTCGCGTGGGTGGCCGCGCTCGCGCTCATCGGCCTGCCGCTGGTCGCGCGGCGCGACGTCAGCTAATCCGGCCTCGCGTACTCGTCGCGCCGCTTGAGCAGCAGCCACTGCGCCTTCGATCCCGGTCGCGTGCGCCTGCAGCACGAAGCCGCCGCGCGGCTTCTCGCCGTGCAGGACGAACACGGCGTGCCCGCGCTCGAGCGCCTCAGCCCGCGCTGACGCCGCGGACCGCGAACTGCTCATGACCCTCGACACGCACGCTCTCGACGGACACGTCCTCGACGGCGGCGCCCGGCGGGCCCTCGCGCAGGAACGCGATCAGCGTCTCGACCGCGGCTGGTGGCCCTTCCGCGTGCACGGCCACGCTGCCGTCCTTCACGTTGCGCACCCAGCCCATTACCCCGAGCTCGCCTGCCCGGCGCCGCGTGGCGTCTCGGAAGCCGACGCCCTGGACGGTCCCCGCCACGAGCGCTCGGATCGCGCGGCAGCTGGGCTGGTCGCTACTCACGAGGACCCGATTCGGGTTTCAAGAGGTATCCCAAGAGCTGGATAGGGTCGCTTGATGACCCCCCGGAAGCGCTCCAAGGTACAGGCCGGACCCACTTCCGGCGGGCACGTCATCGTTCGTTGACGGTGGCGCGACTACAGGACCAGCTCGGGTCGCCGTCCCGTCGAGGAGTTCATCGACGACCTCTCCGATTCCGACGCAGCATCCGTACTCGCCGCGATGGAAGATGTCCGCGATCAGGGATTGCGAGCCGCCCGTCATCTCGACGGTGACATCTGGGAGGTCAGGGTTGATGGCGATCGGGTGATCTACCGCATCCTGTTCGCCGAGGAAGGAAGCCGTGGACAGATCCTGTTGGCGCTCGACGGCTTCAACAAGAAGACACAGAAGACCCCGCGAGCAACAATCGAGTTGGCGAAGCGGCGCCTGACGGATTGGCGGCAGCGAGGACAGCAGAAGCGCGCGGCCCGCCGCGAGCCGCCGCCCTGACCGGCGAACGGTGCTATCGTTATCTCTTATAAGAGATACCAGTCAAGATATCTTCTTCACAGCCGAGGAGACCATGCCTGCACGCGACTTCCTAGAGCAGATGATCGACAAGCGCACCGCGCGCAACCCGGAGTTTCCCGGAATGCTCGACGCGGCTCGCCGCCGTCGCGAGCTGCTGCGTGCTCTCGCTGGCGAGCGCGAGGAGCAGCAGCGGACACAGACAGCGATAGCGGCGGCGATGCAGACATCGCAGTCCTTCATCGCGCGCCTGGAGAGCACCGCAGCCGACGCGAAGATATCCACCGTGGATCGCTACGCGGAGAGCCTCGGCTTCGTGGTGCAATACCGGCTGGTTCCAATCACCGATGCCGGTGGTGCTCCCTCGGTTGTAATCGAGCCACGGCGCATGCGCTAACCCCAGCTCGACCACAGCCGCTACCCGTTGTCGACCAGTGGAGGCTCATTGCTCACGTGGGCTCGATTCGGGCTCTCAAGAGATATCCAAAGAGCTCGGGCTACCCTGTTGCCGTGAGAGATCGCACGCTGCTCGCCCGGCTGACGCTGCACGGCGCCCTCCGAGTCCCTGAGATCACGGTCTACTTCTGGGTGATCAAGGCCCTGTCCACCGCGATGGGCGAGTCGACGTCCGACTATCTCGTGCACGCGATGAGCCCCGAGCTCGCCGTCCTGCTCGGCTTCTTCGGCTTTCTCGCCGCTCTGTCGCTGCAGTTCTCGATGCGCCGCTACATGGCGTGGACGTACTGGCTGGCGGTGGTCGGCGTCGGCGTGTTCGGCACGATGGCCGCCGACGTGCTGCACGTCGGCTTCGGCGTCCCCTACCCGGTGTCGAGCGTCTTCTACGCCGTCGTGCTGGCGGCAGTGTTCGTCAGCTGGCAGCGGACCGAGAAGACGCTCTCGATCCACAGCGTCGACAGCCCTCGTCGGGAGGCGTTCTACTGGGCCGCGGTGGTGGCGACGTTCGCGATGGGCACCGCCGTCGGAGACCTCACGGCGACGACCTTCCACCTCGGCTACTTCGCCTCCGGGCTGCTGTTCGCCTCGGTGATCGCGATTCCCGCCGTCGGCTACTGGCGCTTCGGCTGGAATGCGATCGTCTCGTTCTGGTTCGCCTACGTGGCCACCCGGCCGCTCGGCGCGTCGTTCGCCGACTGGATGGGAAAGTCCCGCAGCGTCGGGGGCCTTGGCTGGGGCGATGGAACCGTCGCCCTCGCGCTGAGCTTCCTGATCTTCTGCCTGGTCGCCTACCTGGCGATCACGCGTGTCGACCTGCAGGACTCCGAGCCCGTGAACGGCGTCGCCGAGGAGCCGCCCGTGCAGGTCATCGGCGCCTCACGCGACACCATGAGCCGATGAGCCCGCCGGCAGCGTCACGGACCGAGCAGCGCCGCCGGTACGACGGCGATGCCGTCCGGGCGGCGGTAGGCGTACGGTCCGGTCGTGATCACGACCGCGTCTAGCAGGTCGCTTCCGATCTGCCGAGCGAGCCAATGGAGGTGACGGACGTCACGATCGTCGGGCACGGCCGCGAGCTTTGCCTCGATTGCGAGGACACGGCCGTCGCGGCGCTCCACGATCAGATCCACCTCGTGGTCGCCGTTTCGAGTCCTCAGGTGACTTACCCGCGCCCGCGTCGCCTGTGCGTAGACTCGGATCGACAGCGTCACCAGCGACTCGAACAGCGCGCCGAGCAGCGGTCCGTCGCGCAACGCCGGCGGACCCACCGGCTCGGCTGACAACAGGGCGCCGGCGCCCACTCCGAGCAGCCCCGCGGCGAGGGCGGGATCCGCGAGATGGTGCTTCGGTGGCATCGCAAGCCGCGAGATCCGGTTGCGGGTCGGCGCCCATGCGGGCAGCTCATCGACGATGAACAGCCGCTGCAGGATCTCCCGGTAGGGCTGGGTCGTGGTCTTTGCCGGCTTGTGCCCCTCACCTCCCGTGGCAGCGTCGCGGATCGTCTCGAACGAGGCCGTTGAGGCAGTCGCCGCGGCGTAGGCGTTCATCCATCGCAGCAGCGTCGCCGGGCGGCGAATGGCGCGGCCCAGCTCGTCAAAGTCACGCTCCACGATGCGTTGGATGTAGCTGTCAAGGAAGTCCCCGCGTGCGTCTTGCGACAGTCCACGTGCGGCGGGAAACCCAGAGCCGACGATCTCGCGCGCGTAGTCCTCGAGCCCGACGCTTGTTCGACCGTCGATCGTCGGGCGCTCGCCGCCAAGTAGCCGGAGCAGGCTCACCGAAGGCGTGTCAACGCCTCGCTCGGAGAGCGTCAACGGGCGCATCCGCAGCGTGAGGATGCGACCCGCTCCCGTGTGTGCCCCATGCTCGCTCGCCGAACCGGCGAGCAGGTAGCTGCCCGGCGGCGCTCCGTCATCGACCGCGCGCCGGATAACGTCCCACGTGGCCGGAACGCGCTGCCACTCGTCGACAAGGATCGGGGGGTCGCCCGCGAGCACAACCTGCGGGTTGGCCGCCACCACCTCGCCGGCGGGACCATCGAGACGGTAGTCCGTCCTCGCTCGGCGCTGCGCCGTCTCCGTCTTGCCCACCGCCTTCGGCCCTTCGATTGAGATCGCGGCAAACTCAGCCGACTTCTCATCGAGCTCGTCGTCGAGCACGCGATGCAGGTACAGACGGCCACCAGCTCGCTCGTGTTGTGTCCGTCCCACGCTCACCACATCTACGCTACCACTCGCAGCACAAATACACTACCGTTAGCAGAGCCTGTGCGCTGCTTTTGGCAGGACACGACCCGGCCCGGCTTGCTCGCAGGACCAGGGCCGCATCGCGCACAGCGTCCCGCCGCGCAGAACGCGACACTATGGGCCGATGAGCGCGCCCCTCCAGCCAGCCAGATGAGCGACGAGCAGCGAACCGTGCGCGTCGGCGTGGTCGGCCTGGGCTACTGGGGGCCGAACCTCGCGCGCAACTTCGCAGCGATCCCCGGCTGCGAGCTCGCGTGGCTGTGCGACGCCGACGAGGGCGCGCGCGCGAAGCTCGAGCGCGCGTTCCCCGCCGCGCGCGCCACCGCCAGGCTGGCGGACCTGCTCGCCGACGAGCAGCTCGACGCGGTCGTGCTGGCCACGCCCGTGCCCACGCACGCCGAGCTCGCGATCGCCGTGGCGGACGCCGGCAAGCACTGCTTCGTCGAGAAGCCACTCGCGACCACCGCGGCAGATGCCGAACGTGCCGTCGCCGCCGCCGAGCACGCGGACCGGATCCTGATGGTCGGTCACCTGCTCGAGTACCACCCCGCGGTCGCCAGGCTCAAGCAGCTGGTCGACTCCGACGAGCTTGGAAGGCTGTACTACATCTACGGCAACCGCCTCAATCTCGGCAAGCTGCGCGCTGACGAGAACGCGCTGTGGAGCCTCGGCGCGCACGACGTGTCGGTCGCGCTGCACCTGATCGGCGAAGAGCCCGAAGAGTGCATCGCGCACGGCGCCAGCTACGTGCGCCAGGGCGTGCAGGACGTGGTGTTCTGCTACCTGCGCTTCCCCTCCGGCGTCGTCGCGCACCTGCATCTCTCCTGGCTCGATCCGCACAAGGAGCGGCGCATCACCGTCGTCGGCGCCAAGCGCATGGCCACGTTCGACGACATGCTGATCGAGGGCAAGCTCACCATCTACGACAAGGGCTTCGACGAGGACACGCGCTCGTGGGGCGAGTACATCGCGCGCTCCGGCGACACCTTCTCGCCGCGCATCCCCAACCTCGAGCCGCTGCGCATCGAGTGCGAGCACTTCATCGAGTGCGTGCGCACCCGCGCCACGCCGCGCTCCGACGGCCACAGTGGCCTGCGCGTCGTGCGCGTGCTCGAGGCGCTGCAGCGCTCGCTCGAGCGCGTCCCCATCTAGATCTCCGCTGTGAGATAGAAGCTGGTGTCGCGTCGCTGTGAGGTGGAGGCGGACTGGTCGTCGCTGCGAGCGACGGTCGGCTCGTAGGGCTGTCTCGCTCGTGCCTGCTGGCGTTAGGCGGCCTTGATGCCCTCGCGCGTGGCGGCCTTCAGGATCTTCTGATCGAATGACGAGACCGCCGAGCTGGTGTGCTTCGCGGTCGCGAGGCAGTAGGCGTCGGGGAGGCTGATCGGGTGCCGTCCTCGCAGGCGCGCCGCCTCGACCCCGATCGCCTCGTTCGGCTGGTGCACGGTGACGCCGAGGGCGGCGATCGCCTCTCGGGCGGCGGCGAGCTTCGACACTTCTGCCGAGGGAGCGATCAGCACCTCGGTCAGGTTCACGACGCTGACAGCGCAAGCGTCTTGGTCGTCGCGCCACTTGGTGAACAGCGCGCGAGCGCGATGATGATGCGGGTCGCTGCCGTCAAGCGCTCCGATCAGGACGTCTGCGTCGAGGAGCAGCTTCACCGCAGTTGATCTTCGGCGTCGAGCTGCTCGAGATAGCCGGCAGGGTAGGTGCCCGTCAGCGTCCCGAACGCATCCTCGAAGGTCGTGGTCGCGCGGCGGATCCGCAGCTCCCCGTCGCCGGCCGGCTCGACCGTGACTCGCTCGCCGGCGTGCAGCCCGACCTCGTCGAGCGCCGCGACGGGGATCGTGATCTGGTTCTTGGTCGAGATTCGCGCCATCCCTTTACTCTAGCAGTAAAGGCGCCGTTCGTTCAGTGCCCGGGAAGACCTGCTTCCGCCGTGGCCCGCGCATCCCAACACACCCGACTGCCGCCCTCCAAAGCGCGGAAAGGAGGCGCGCCCCGCGTAGCCAGCAAGACGCCCGAGTTGGACGGTGGGTGTCGCGCAAACGGCGGCTCTCCAGACTCGTCCAACTCAGTCGTGTCGAGCTCCGCCACTACCGCGCCCGCTCGTCGTGGTGGGTGTCGCCCTTTGCGCGACACCCACCGTGGAAAGCAGTACCGCCGGGGCGTCATCAGCAACGAGCCGCCTGGCGTGCTTAACCGTTCACCTGTCACTCGGACGGGCTTCGAGGACTGCCTACTTGAAGGTAAGCGTCTCTTTGGCCTTGGTTCCCGCTTTGTTGTATTCGGTGAGGACAGTTCCGCGGACACCTTTGTAGGTCCCGGTGCCTCCGGTGATCGTGAGACGATTCGTGTCGCTGGCATTGGAGATCGTGCCCGAGAATTGGATCGTCCCGTGCTTGAGCGTGTAGCTGCCGACACAGTGGACCGCAGTTTTCGAGGTTTCGGTGCAGCGAGAACTGTCTTCACCCACTTTCAGGGCGCCCTGAAAGAGCTTCTCCTTGGAGGAGAAGCTGCCCATGCCCGTGTGGGTGTCGTACACGATGGCGTTCAGATGCAGCGTCGGCGGCGTCGCCCAAGCTACTGCCGAAAACGCCGACGCCACACCAGCAAGCAGGGCTGCCGCCGCCGATATAACCACCGAACGACTTCTCACAGTCATGGGTGGACTGTATCCCTAGATCCCCATTGTCAAGCACGCGGGCGTGCGCTCCCGACGCACTTATCGATCACCTGCAGTGCCTGCTCTACGCGGGTCTGCACGGACGGCTCTACGATCAGGGTCCATGTCGGTGTCGAGCGCTCTGCAAGCCATCCTGATCCCCGGGCTGCTGTGCTCACCACGGCTCTACGAGCCCGTGCTCCCCACGTTGTGGACCTTCGGGGCAACCACCGTCGCCGACACCCGCCGGGACGACAGCCTCGCCAAGATCGCCCAAAGGCTGCTCGCGTCCGTCCCCGGGCCATTCGCGCTCGTCGGTCTGAGCATGGGCGGCTACATCGCACTTGAGGTCGTCCGTCAGGCTCCTGAGCGGGTCCTCGCGCTCGCGCTGTTGAGCACGTCGGCCCGACCCGACACGCCGGAGCAGGCCGCCACCAGACGCGAGCAGGTCGCGATGGTCCAGGCCGGGCGCTTCGACGAGCTCGTCGAAGTAGCCTTCCCGCTCATCGTTGACGCCGGCAACGCCCACAATGATCGACTGCGGTCAACCTGGCGGACCATGGCCGCCGAAGTCGGTCCCGAGGCGTTCTGCCGACGGCAGGAGGCCGTCATCGGCCGGTCCGACTCCCGCCCACTCGTGCCGACGATCGCCTGCCCCACCCTAGTCGTCCACGGCACCGGCGACCAGCCGAGAACGGGCGCGAGCTCGCCACTGACATCCCCGGAGCTCATCTAGAACTGCTCGACAACTGCGGACACTCGCCCACCCTCGAGCGCCCGGACGCCACCGCACACGCGCTCACGTCTCTCTTCACGACTGCGTTTATCGACCCCGGCCCTGGGATTCCGAGCGGTCTCTGATGGCGCACGATTGTGTTGTCGTGCACATCGGCGGCACGAACTGTCGAGCTGGGAATCAGCTACGGCGTCCGGCCGGACGGTCATTGGGATCTGGTGGTCGCGCGCCCCCGCCATGTGGGACCGTCGAGGGGCGCGGCTAGGCGGCGGCGCGTTCTTGTGCGGGTCGGCGGCGGAGGTTTGACTGCTGGAGGGCCGACGGCAGGTAGGCGGCCTCGTCGGGCATGCCGACATCGGTGCCGGGCGGAACGATCGCGTCGATCCGGTCGAGGATCTCGTCGGTGAGCGTGACCTCCGCGCCGGCGAGCAGGTCCTCGAGCTGCTCCATCGTGCGTGGTCCGATGATCGCGCTGGTCACGCCGGGATGAGCGATCGCGAACGCTATCGCGAGGTGCGTCATCGGCAAGTCCGCCTCCTGGGCGAGCGGGATGAGCTGCTCGACGGCGTCGAGCCGACGCTCGTCGCTGAGGCTCGTCATGATCGCCGCGCGATGCGAGTCGGTCTGCTGGTCCTTGCGGATGCGCCCGGTGAGCATGCCCCTCGCGAGAGGGCTCCAGACCAGCGTGCCCATCCCGTGGCGCTGGGCGACGGGCAGCACCTCGGTCTCGATGCCCCGATTGAGGATGGAGTAGCCCGGTTGCTCGGTATGAAACCGCTCCAGGCCGCGGCGCTCGGCCACCCACTGCGCCTCGACGATGTCAGAGGCGGGCATCGAGGATGAGCCGATCGCACGGACCTTTCCACTGTGGATCAGGTCCGAGAGCGCGGACAGCGTCTCCTCGATGTCGGTGTCGGGATCCGGACGGTGGATTTGGTACAGGTCGATGTGGTCGGTCTGCAGGCGGCGCAGCGAATCCTCGACCGCCGTCACGATCCAACGCCGCGAGGCGCCCTGCCGGTTTGGGTCCTCGCCCATCGGGCGATTGAACTTGGTCGCGAGGACGACGCTGTCACGGCGTCCCTTGAGCGCCTTGCCCACGATCTCCTCGGACTCGCCGTAGCCGTCGGCGGTGTCGATGAAGTTGATCCCCACGTCCAGCGCCTTGTGGATGATGCGGATCGAGTCGTCGTGGTCGGGGTTGCCGATCTCCGCCCCCAACATCATCGCGCCGAGCGCGTAGGGACTGACTTTGATGCCGGTCCGTCCGAGGGTGCGGTAGAGCATGGGGTTCTCCTGGGGTCGCGGGCGGGAGAGCGTTCTCGCGATGCCGTACGATGAGCGAAGTGGAACGCTTTTCCACAACTATAACGGAAAGGCTTTCCGGAAAGCAGATGAAGGAGCGTCGTGGCTGAGAACGCAGCACCGACCGGAATCGAGAGCGGCTCTGCGAGTCCGAGCACACCCGGCCGCGCGGGGCGTCGGCTGCGAACCGACGCGCAACGCAACATCGACTCCCTGCTTGAAGCAGCGAAGGCGGTCTTCGCCACCTCAGGCGTGGACGCGCCCGCGAAGGAGATCGCTGATCTGGCCGGCGTCGGCGTCGGAACGCTCTACCGGCACTTCCCGCGGCGCTCGGACCTCATCAAGGCCGTCTTTCACCGCGAGGTGGATGCCTGCGCCGACGCCGCCACGACGCTGAGCGCAGCGCACGAGCCAGGAGAGGCACTCGCGAGGTGGCTGCACCGCTACACCGCGTTTCTCGCGATCAAGCCAGGACTCGCCACAGCCCTTCACTCGGGCGATCCGGCATTCGATGCGTTGCCCGGCTACTTCATGCAGCGACTCGAACCCACCCTCGGGTCACTGCTCAAAGCCGCGACAGCGAGCGGCGAGATTCGGGCCGACATCAGCCCGAAGGATCTCCTGTACGCCATCGCCAGCCTGTCCCTGCCCGTCGCGGACGAAGGAGTCGCGTACAGCCAACGCATGGTCACGCTGCTCGTCCACGGGCTACGCTACGGGGCCGATAGGAGCCCATCCCGCCCCTGAAGCCATAGACCGATTGGTTGCTTCCTTCCCCGATCGCCGTGCGCCTCGGCACCACCGCGCGACGGTGGTCGGCTGGTTTCCGCTCGCTGTCAGCAGTTCGTGCAGCAGCCCGACTCTATGCGGAGAGGCGGTATTCGAGATTGCAGCAGGGAACTCGCTGACTGGGCGAGATGCAGGTGTTCCAGCGAAGGCAGGACCGACGCTTCACCGATCTGATCGCTGGCGGTAGCTAGAGCGTGCGGCGAATGGGCCGATCCTGTCGCGGCGCCGACCCGCGTGGATCGGCATGTCATCTACTCAACGGCCAGCCCATTCGCTGAGACCGACGTGATCCTTCGGGATGAGTGGCTTGTGAGCTCGCGCCTTGATCTCCTGCACGGCCCATGAGTTTCCGTCTGGGTCCTGAAAGCCGAAGAACGTGCCGCCATCCGCGTCGGTGATGACCGTCAGCTCGCTGACCTCGACACCGCGATCGAGCAACTCCTGGCGTGCGGCTGTCGCGTCGGGCACCACGAGCTGAAGGAGGACTCGATCCTCCTCACGCCAGAAAGCGAGGTGGCCCGGAGCGTGACCGGGAACCTCGAGCACCGAGAATCCGGCAACGCGATCGCCCTCCTTGAGCGTGTCGGTCACCGGATGGCCCGGGTCCGCGATCAAGCGGTGCTCAATACGTACGGGCAAGGGCCGGTTCTCCAGGCCGAGCCGGGCCCCTGATTCGACGGCGAGAACATCGGCCTCCCCACAGATCAGCGGTAGGTCGAGGGCCTCGCAGACCTCGTGCGCCGCGCCCATGTGATCCATGTGGCCGTGCGTGAGGACGTGACTGCGCAACGGAAGACCCTTGACCTGGCGCAGGATGCGCTTCGTGGCGTGACGCGTAGCCGAGTCGACGAGCACGTCACCCATGACATAGGCATTGACCTTGTTCTTCGGCCGTCCGCTTAGCCGCCAGAGTCCGTCCGCCACGCGCTCAGCGCCGTGCGGCTCCACCTGTCCATACGTTTGCGTATTCATAGTGCGGTAGCGTATCAGAGTGCGGTGGCGTATCCTCCTCCGATGGCACGCCTCGTAAGACGACTCGAAGCCGAGGATTGGGAACGCGCTGCGCTGCAGGCGATCTCCGACGGCGGCCTCGCGGCAGTCGCGGTCGAGCCGCTCGCGCGGCGCCTTGGGGTGACGAAGGGCAGCTTCTACGCCCACTTCAGCGACCGCGAGGAGCTGATGGTGGCCGCGCTGCGCCGCTGGGAGCAAGTGCACATCGACTCCTTCACGGCAGTCGCCGATCGCTTCCAGGACCCGGCTGAGCGGCTGAAGGCGCTGATCGAGCTGGCGACCAGCGCCGCGCGCGGGCACACTGTGATCTCCCGACTGCTGCTGGAGAGCGACGACCCCCGGGTCAGAGCGGCGCTGCGCCGCATCACCGAGTTCCGCCTCGCGCACCTCGATGCCACCTTCCGCGAGCTGGGAATGTCGCGCGGCATGGCGGCTCACCGTGCCACCATCGCCTACGCGGCCTACATCGGCCTGCTGCAACTAGCCCGCGAGGCACCCGAGCGGCTCACCGCCGAGCGAGCCCTCGTACGAGAGCTCCTGCAGGCGCTCACCGACATACGAGGCGACACAAACCCCCACCGCTGAAACCGCGGACCGCGACACCCCTCGCTGACAGCGCCGTCCTGATCGCTCGCACGCCAAAAGGAACGCAACCGCAGCCAACACCCTCACCTCCCCTTCGAGCCAAGAGCGGAAGCCTCCGACCGACCGCGCGTCACTGCTGCCCGGGTCGCGATCAGGACGCCCGCACTGGTCGCGATCAGGACGCCCGCACTGGTCGCGAGTGCGCAGGCCAGCGACGCGGCCGTGAACAGGCCAAGCCCTACGATCAGGACACGCCGGCGGCCAAGCAGATCGGCGGCGCGGCCACCCAAGAGCAGCAGGCCACCGAACGTGAGCGCGTACGCGGTCGCCACCCACTGCAGGTTGGTCTGGGCGAAATGCAGATCGCGGGCGATCGTCGGCAATGAGACGTTGACGATCGTCAGATCGATGATCGCCATGAAGTACGCGACCGCAGAAGCGAGAACGCGCGCCAACGGTTGATGGGTCGTAATGCGGATGTCATTTGGGACCTCCCTGATCGGTGGGTTGCCGGTACTTCCTCGTTGTCGATACGAGGAGGAGCCGAAATCCATCGCTCGCGCGGGCATCGCTGCCGGCGAGTGCTTGGAGGCGAGCCCGTCCGCGCGCTACGCCCGCGCGGGCAGCCCGGACCGCTCGCGCATCGCCGCTCTGCCCGTGAGCGGCGCCGGCTTCAACGGCCCGAGCACGCTCCGATGTTGATTATTGGCCCGATCGCTCGGGCTCGAGCGTGCGCTTGATGACGCTCAACGCGTGCTCCATCAGAGGTGCGGCGCGATCGGCGAGCTCGTTCGGGAGAAAATCCGCGATCCACACAAACAAGCTGCGGTCTGCTCCGTCCGCGAGCACTTGAGCCGATGCGTTGTGATGGGTGTATGGCGGGTCGACGATCGACCAAACGAGCCGGCGCGCGTCATCGTCGAGATCGACCAATCGCTCACGTAGCACGCTGCCGTTGAAGAAGGTGACGATCCGGTCCTCACCGTCCAGTCGGGCATCGGTCGCGAAACCGGGCACCAGCCGCACATGCAGTCCTCCCCAGTCACGCAGCGTGTCCCAGACGCGCTCCGCACTCGCGTCGATCACCATCTCCTTGCGAATCGAAGCCATCGCTGCTCTCGGGTCTGGATTTGGAGGAGCCAGCGCTTCGCCGGCCTGATCCTGCTGGTGATGGAGACCTTATAGGGCTGGAGCAGGCGGACCCGGCACCTACCGCGAGCCGTCCAGCCGCGAGGTCATGCCTGGGGAGGCAGCCAGAACGACTCGAGCAGCGACGGCGTGCGGAAGTGGATGATCTCGTCGATTCGCTCAGCCTCGAGGGTGAGGACTGTCACGCCATGTGCGGCGTAGAC
Source organism: Solirubrobacteraceae bacterium (assembly GCA_050012835.1). Taxonomy (GTDB): domain Bacteria; phylum Actinomycetota; class Thermoleophilia; order Solirubrobacterales; family Solirubrobacteraceae; genus Palsa-744. The sequence goes on from JBEKGK010000047.1 coordinate 15,913, forward strand.
GCCGGAGCTGTCGAGCTCGTAGGCGCCGACCGCCAGCTGCCCGTTGGCTGCGGTGGGCAACATCCGCCAGCTCCGCGTGCCGTCGAACACCATGCTGCGCAGCACGCTTGCGATCGCTTCGCGCCCGTGATACCAGCTCGGGATCGGGGGCATCGCGAGCGTCGCGGTGTCGGTAAGCATCCCGACGATCGTGTCCACGTCGTTGTGCGCCCAGGCTTCGACGTAGCGTTGGACGATCTCTTCTAGCTGCTTATCGCCCAGCGAGCGGAGCGTCGCGTGCTGGCTGCGGTCCGGCTGTCGCTCCTCCAGCGTCGCGTGCGCGCGCTGCAGGGCGCTGTAGACCGAGGCCGGCGTCGTGTCGAGCGCAGCGGCGACCTCCGCGCCGGAGAAGCCGAGAACGTCGCGGAGGATGAGCACCGCCCGCTGCCGAGGCGGTAGAAGCTGGAGCGCGGCGATGAACGCAAGCTCGACGCTCTCGCGCTGCTCATAGCGGGCCTCCGGACCGGCGAGGCCCTCGTCGAGGCTGAGCTGCTCGTCGGGATATGGGTCCATCCACACGGACTCGAGCAGCGGCGCTTGTATCGGCTCGTGTGGATCGGCGGGTGGGCCATAGTCGATGGGCAGCACACGCGCAGGTCTGCGCTCGATCGCGCGCAGGCAAACGTTCGTGGCGATCGAATACAGCCAGCTTCGCAGCGAGCTTCGCCCCTGAAACGACGACAGGCTCCGCCACGCGCGCAGCAGCGTCTCCTGCACCGCATCCTCGGCATCCTGCAGGGAGCCGAGCATTCGGTAACAGTGCGCGTGAAGCGGCCGCCGGTGCGGCCCCACCAGCTCGGCGAACGCTGCCTGATCACCGCCGATAGCCGCCTCGATTAGCTGAGAGTCGGTCATCTGATCCCTCGCACGAGGGTACCCTTCGGCTGCCAGAGCGCGATCTCGCCACCATCGCTGCTGGCCAGTACGCTGCGCCATCCCGCCGGCCCCTCGCGTGGCTCGAGCAACACCGCCGCTCCGAGCGCTCGCCCGCGCTCGGTCATCGCCTCGATCTCCTGCACCTCCACGTACGGAAGCCAGATCGGCCGCCGTGCACCGCATTCGACGATCCCGCCATCGAGCACGCCGCCAAGGGCCAGCCCGTGGTAGGTGCCAGACCGACAGTGCAGGCGCTCTGTCCGCCACCCAAGCAGGTCGCGATAGAACGTGCTCGCGCCTGACACATCGTGGGTGTGCAGCTCGAGATGCACGAGCCTGCCTGGTTGATTATCGCGTGTGTCCGTCATTCGCGGACGGGCTCGTAGGTTAGGAGAGCGAGGTCGTCACCGACCGTCCGGGCGTCGAGGAGGCGCATCGGTTTCTTCTCGCGGGTCTCGCTGAAGAGGCGCTCGCCGGCCCCGAGAACCACCGGATACACCATCAGCCGCAGCTCGTCGACGAGGTCGCGCTCTATCAGCATGTGCACGAGCTGGAAGCTGCCGTAGACGAGGATCTCCCCGCCCAGCGCCTGCTTCAGCTCCGAGACCCGGTCCACTACGTCACCACTCAGCACCGTCGAGTTGCTCCAGTGGGGATCCTCGAGAGTGGCCGAGACGACGTACTTGGGCAGGCTGTTCAACCTGTCCGCCAACTCGCCGTTACGGGATGGCCAGCGACCGGCGAAGAACTCGTAGCTGTGCCGACCGAGCAGCAGGGCCTCGGCGCCCAGCGCCTCGTCGAGCAGGATCTTGGCCGCCTCGTCGCGACCCCGGTCGCCGACACGACCGACCCAGCCGCCGCGCGCGAAGCCCTCGTCACCGGCGGGGTCCTCGATCACTCCGTCGAGCGAGACGTTCTCGCTGATGACGATCGTTCCCATCTCGGCTCTCCTTTCGTCGTCCGGTGGTTTGCCGGCACTTCCTCGTTGTCGATGGAGATACGAGGAAGAGCGGAAATCCATCGCTCGCGGTCGCGCATCGCCCGCGGAGTGCTTGGAGGGCGAGCGCGTCCGCGGGGCGCGGCGCGTGCTGCCGGGGTGCGATGCCAAGTTTTGGCGAGCGGCGATGGATTTGTGTGTGCGCCCGTATCTCTGTTCTCAAAAGGGCGATCCAGATCGTCGAGAACCCGAGATCTAAGGAGCAACACATGACAATCACCGACAAGACAATTCTGGTGACCGGGGCCAACCGCGGCATCGGCCAGGCACTGGTCGACGAGGCGTTGAAGCGGGGCGCAAGCCGGGTGTATGCCGGGACGCGCCAGCCGATCACGCACCCCGACTGGCGCGTTACGCCCGTGACACTGGACGTGACCGATCCGGCCCAGATTCGGGCGGCAGTCGAGCAGGTCGAGTCGCTGGACATCCTCATCAACAACGCCGGCATCTCGCTGCCCGATGACCTGAGCGACCGTGCTGCGTTCGAAGCGCACCTCGCCGTGAACCTGTACGGCACATACGGCGTCACCCAGGCGTTCCTGCCGCTGCTGAGCGAGTCTCGCGGCGCGATCGTCAACGTCGTGTCGCTGGGGGCGTTCGCCGCGGTGCCCGTCCTTCCAGCGTACTCGGCCTCGAAGGCGGCCGAGTTCTCGCTGACGCAGTCGCTGCGCGCTCTCCTGGCGGGACGGGGCGTGAGCGTGCACGCGGTTATGCCCGGCCCTGTGGACACCGACATGGTGCGTTTCCTCGACATCCCGAAGAGCTCTCCGGAGTCCGTCGCTTCCGCCGTCCTCGACGGAGTGGAGAACGGGGAGGAGGAGATCTTCCCCGACCCCATGTCGAGGTCGATGGCCGACGGCTGGCGCAACGGCTTCGCCAAGGCGTTCGAGCGCCAGAACGCGGCGCTCGTGGCGGAAGAGCCCGTCGCGGCATGAGCGAATCGAGGGCTCACGCCATCGGTGTGCTGCATGAGATCGGTGGCGTGAGCCACGCCAGGTTGTTGGTAAACGACGAGATAGGAGAGAAGCGATGACCGCTCACAAGACGGGAACGCGTCAGGAGTGGCTTGCAGCGCGCGCCGAGCTGCTGAAGCGCGAGAAGGAGCACACGCGGCTGGGCGATGAGCTCGCGCGGCGGCGGCGCGAGCTGCCGTGGGTTCGGGTCGAGAAGGAGTACCGGCTCGACACCGACGACGGCGCGCAAACGCTGGCCGAGCTGTTCGATGGGCGCAGCCAGCTGCTCGTGTACCACTTCATGTTCGGCCCGAGCTATGAGAATGGCTGCCCGACGAACTCGTCGATCGCGGACGCGGTCGACGGGATCATTCCGCACCTGAACGCGCGCGACGTGACGATGCTGTTCGTGTCGCAGGCGCCGCTCGAGAAGCTGCAGACCTACAAGCGGCGCATGGGCTGGAGTCTCCCCTGGGCCTCGTCGGCCAACAGCGACTTCAACCTCGACCTCGGGTTCTCCAGCAGCGCAGAGCAGGCGCGCGAGGCGATTGCGCCGATACTCGAGTCCCTGCCGCCGATCGTCGAGCACAACGCGGGCGAAACCGGCACCGACGCATTCGGCTATCTGACCGAGAGCCCCGGCTTCAGCGCGTTCGTCCTGGATGACGGGGTCGTCTACCACACCTACTCGACCGGGGCTCGCGGGGTCGAGTTTCTCATGAGCTACTACCCGATCCTCGACCGGGCGCCGATGGGCCGCGACGAGGGCGACGCGTTCCAGGTATGGCTGCGCCGACGTGACGAGTACAACAGCCGGTGACGGCCCACGAAAGGGCGACCCAGATCGCCGAGGACATGAGATCAAAGGAGCAACCATGACAATCGCGGACAAGGCAGGAGGAGGAGCCGAAATGAAGGCGAAGAACGCCAAGTGGCCGGCCACCGACGCCACCGACACACCGGGGACGCCCATGGTGGTCGACCGCGCCACGTTTCAGACCGAGCTCGATGCCCTGCGGGTCCGGGAGAAGGCGCACACCCGCGAGGGCGACGCGATCGCCGCGGCGCGTCGCCGGCTGCCGATGGTCGAGATGGACCCGACGCTCGCGCTGATCGGTCCGCGCGGCCCGGTGACCCTGCTGGACGCGTTCGAGGGGCGTCGACAGCTGATCGCCTACTACTTCATGTGGCAGACGGGGCGACCCACGGCTGAGCAGTGCGAGGGCTGCACCTTCTACACGACGCAACTCGGCGAGCTCTCCCAACTGAATGCGCGCGGCGTCACCTACGCCACGTTCTGCCAAGGACCGTACCAGGAGAGCGTACGCTACCGCGAGTTCATGGGCTGGGAGATGCCGTGGTACTCAGCCCAGGACTCGCTCGATGCGCTGCTCGCCGGGCGCCAGATCGGCAAATTCCACCTCGTGTGCTATCTGCGCAACGGCGACCGGGTGTTCGAGACCTACTGGACCAACGGGCGCGGCGCTGAGACGATGGACTACAGCTACGCGCTGCTCGACCTGACCGTCTACGGGCGGCAGGAGACCTGGGAGGACTCGCCCGCCGGCTGGCCGCAAACGCCGGTGATGTCCCACCTCCGCACCAACGGGCGTCCCATCGCCCAATGGGCCCGTCTCCAAGCCGGACGCTCCGACGATCTTGGCACCACCGGCCCCTGACCCGGATCCGGTGCGTGTCGCGCTGCCAAAGCACGTCAAAGTGTCGAACGAAGGCAGGGCCTCACGGCTGAGCTGCTAGATCCGGTCAGAAGAGGAGGAGATTACCCGCTCCTCTCCACTTCCAACTTATACCGCACAGGGGGCTTGTTACAAGCCCCGGTCATGCCGCATAATCGCCCGCCGCAGGCCAGAACCTACGGAAATGGGAGAGCTAAATGCATGTGTTGTTGACGGCGTATAGGTCGCGCGGGGACATCGAACCGATGATGGGACTCGCGGTGCAGTTGCGGACACTCGGCGCGGAGGTACGGGTATGAGCGAGCATGCGGTGGTGATCGCCGGAGGCGGTCCGACAGGGATGATGCTGGCGGCCGAGCTGGCGTTGGCGAAGGTCGACGTCGCGGTCGTCGAGCGGCGTCCCGATCACGTGCTTGTCGGCTCACGCGCCGGCGGGTTTCACTCGCGCACGATCGAGGTACTCGATCAGCGTGGGGTCGCTGATCGGTTCCTCGCGGAGGGTCAGGTGGCTCAGGCCTCGATGTTCGGCACGCAAGTGTTGGACATGAGCGACTTTCCCACGCGTCATCCGTATTCGCTCGGGATCTGGCAGAACCAGATCGAGCGGCTCATGGCCGCCTGGATCGCCGAGCTGCCGGTGCGGATCTATTACGGGAGTGAGGTGACGGGCTTCGCACAGGACGATACCGGCGTCGACGTCGAGCTGTCCGACGGCCACTCGCTGCGGGCGCGGTATCTCGTCGGCTGCGACGGAGGACGCAGCGTCATCCGTAGAGCGGCCGGCATCGAGTTCCCCGGATGGGATCCGACAAAGAGCAACCTGATCGCCGAGGTCGAGGTAACCGAGGAGCCTGACTTGGGCATGCGGAAGGACGCTCTCGGCGTCCACGCCATTGGCAGGTTGGAGTACAAGATCCACGACGGCGAGGTGGTCTACATGGATGGAGGTCCTGTGCGGGTCATGGTGACCGAGCGGCAGATCGGGCCCAGCAGCGAGCCCACCCTGCGCGAGCTCAGCGAGGCGCTCATCACCGTGTACGGCACCGACTTCGGGGTCCACAGCCCCACGTGGATCTCCAGGTTCACCGACATGACACGTCAGGCTGCGGCCTACCGCGCGGGACGCGTCCTCCTCGCTGGCGACTCCGCGCACGTGCATTACCCGGCGGGTGGACAGGGCCTCAGCCTCGGCGTGCAGGATGCGGTCAATCTGGGATGGAAGCTGGCTCAGGTCGTCAACGGGACCTCCCCGGAGAGCCTGCTGGACACGTATCAGGACGAGCGCCACCCGGTCGGCGCCCGCGCGCTCCGGCACACGATGGCTCAGACCGCGCTCCAGCGCCAGGACGAGCGCACGAAGGCCCTGGTCGACGTCGTGTCGGAGCTGGCGAGCATGGACGAGCCTCGCAAACGGCTCGCCGGGATCGTCTCCGGGCTGGACATTCACTACGACCTCGGCGAGGGCCACCCCATGCTCGGACGCCGCATGCCCGATCTGGACCTTGTGACCGCGGAGGGCCCGCTGCGGGTCTTCGAGCTGCTCCACGGCGCCAGGCCAGCGCTGCTCAACCTCGGAGCGCCCGGCGGCTTCGACATTACTCCATGGGCGGACCGGGTCCAGCTGATCGACGCTGAATATGCCGGCCTGTGGGAGCTCCCGGTACTCGGCGCGGTCACCGCTCCCACCGCCGTGTTGATCCGGCCCGACGGCTATGTCGCCTGGGTCGGAGAAGACACCCACATGGGGCTTCCTGACGCGCTCACTACCTGGTTCGGACCGCCTACTGCGGCGTAGCGCACCGGCTTCCAAGATCAATCTGTTAGGAGTTGTTATGGGCCTTACGAACGCTTCGGCCATCGTCACCGGCGGCGCTGGCGGCTTCGGCGCCGCGACCGTGCGCAGGCTCGCCAGATGGGCGCCAAGGTCGTGATCGCCGACGTGTCCGATGAACGGGGCGAGGCGCTGGCCAGGGAGGGCGGCGCCGGCGCCCTCTACGTGCCGACCGATTGCATGGACGAGGACGCCATCGCCAACGCGGTCAAGGCGGCCGCCGTCCTCGGGCCGCTGCGCGCCGCCGTGATCACCCACATCGGCCCGGATTGGCCCGGTGGGCGCGGGCCCGCCCGGATGCTGGACCCAGAGTGGGTTCGACACCCCCTGGCCAAGTTCGCACACGTCATCAACGTGTATCTGAACTCCGCCTTCGCCGTGACCAGTCAGGCCGCCGAGGAGATGGCGAAGAACGAGCCCCTCGCCTCGAACCAGCGCGGGACGACCTTCCGCGTGGACGGGGCGCTGAGACTTTAGGGTTCAGACTGCACGGGACTCTCGCCGCGACATCGAAGCAGGTCTGTGCCCACGGGAACACTCAGGCCTTCCGTGGAACGTCTCGCGGGCCGCCCGTTGACGCGCCCCGTCAACTCGGGCGTGTGGGTTGGGGCGCCGTGTATCGGTCGGTGCGTTTGTCTTTGGCAGGTAGAGCAGGGAGAGAACGGCGCCTGCGAGGGCAATGCCGGCGGACACAAGGAGCGCTGTGTCCATGCCTTGGACGAAGGCAGCCCGCACGGAAGCCAGTAGCGAAGGCAGATGGAGTTGTTCTGCAATAGCGATGCCGCGAAAGACGCTCTGGTGGACAGTCTCCGTGGAACCCAGGACGGCTCAGAGCCAGCCCACCAGAGCACCGAGTCGGGGCGCCCGAGTCGCAGAGCTTTCCGACGGGCGCTATGAGGGCTGGGTGATGTTAGCTGTGCTGGATTTGGAGGTCGGGTGGTCGAGTAGCGCGGTCAGCAGATCGGTCAGCCGGTCGCGAAACCGGTCTGGATCGCTATCGAGGAGTAGTTCAGTGGCTGCGCCGTCGTGGATGGCGATGACGGCCTGGGCCAGTCCTTTGGGGCTGCGTAGGGACGGCGGTAGGCCGGAGCGGTCGATCGCGGGGGCCAGCGAGGTGGCGAGCGCGTCTCGAACTTTGTCGCGATGGGCGACGAGCGCGGCGGCGACTTCGGGGGTGCGGGCGGCGTAGAGCCGAAAGTCGGTGCTGACGAGTATCCAGTCGCGGTCGACCGTGAGTGCTCCGACCACTTGGGCGACGAGCTCGGGCAGGTTGGTAGTTGGGCGTGTCAGCGCAGTGGCGACGTGATCGGCGATCAGCTCGTTGCGCCCCGTGTAGAGGGCGAAGAACAGCTCCTCGAGAGTGTCGAAGTTTGAGTAGAAGGCGCCGCGGGTGTAGCCCGCCGCCTCGCAGACCTCTTCGATGCTGACCCGTCCGAACCCTCGGGCGGCGAAGACGCCAAAGGCGGCGTCCAGCAGCCGATCGCGGGTCTCGGCTCGACGGCGCGTCACCCGCGCTGGTGTCCCGTCCGCCCGAAGCTTGGCCCGCCGGGCTCGCTGTGCGGGTGTTTGCTGCGTCGTCTGTTCAGACGGCATAGCCTCCCTTTCAATACGTTAATGTATCTGATACAGTCATGTATTATACAACGTCGCCGGACAACAAGAGGAGCTGCAATGAGCCCGACACCCAGCGCACAGCCCCAGCCCGGGCCGCCGGCCTCACGACAAGGCTTCTTTGCCGAGCTGTTTGACGCGGTCAAGCAACGCACGTTCTTCTTGGTGATCGGCGTGCTGCTGATCCAGTTCGCTTTCGTG
>JBEKGK010000048.1:0-23934 GCA_050012835.1 Solirubrobacteraceae bacterium
GTAGCGGTACCAGCACAGCTCCCACGCGACCACGATCGACACCACGCTGTCCAGGTGCTCGGCCGAGCGGACGGTCACCGCGGGCGCGCCCAGCGAGCGGGTGACGCCCGCCACGCGGCGCGGGAACTCGCTCGCGTTGAACACGGCGATCGCCTGCTGCACATACTCGGAGGGTTGCTCCTGCGAGGCATGTGTCTCCGACCGGCTCGCGAGGGGCGCCTCGGCGTGGCGCGCGGACAGCGGCTCGCGATCCGTGTCGTCGAGGTCGGCCACGAGCGCCTCGGGCGGCGTCGCCGCGACCGGCTGCGAGCGGCTGGTAGTCGCCGCCGGCGCCGCGTCGGCCGGCGCCGGGTCCGCTGGCGCCGCGTCGGCGAACAGGTCATAGGGCTCCGCCTGGGGCTCGTCGGGGTCCGGCGCCTCCAGATCGGCGCTGGCCTCGCCCGGCGGCCTGCCGACCTGGCGCAGACGCTCGAACAGGCTGCGTCCGCGCCGCGGGCGCATCGGCGACAGGCTCAGCGACTGGCTGTCGGTCTCGCGCATCCAGCCCTCGTGCGCGGCGCGCGGCGCGCACAGCTCGCACACGATCCGCCGGCGTCCGGCGCCCACGAACACGTCCGGCTGCTCGCCGCGCAGCAGTCGCCGCCCGCATACGTCGCACGCGACATCCGGCTGCGAGGTGACGATCGTGCGGGTTGCCATCGGCCCACCAGAGTACCGGTAGCCGTCTGCCTCCGCAGAACGGGGCCGCCCGGGCCGCCTACGCGTGGACTGTCGCGCGCTCCTGACCGGCCTGCTCGACGACCTTCTGCGCGAGGTGTCCGGGAAGCTCGTCGTAGCGCAGGAGCTCCAGCGTGTAGTCGCCCTGCCCCTGCGTGATCGAGCGCAGGTCGGGCGCGTAGGTGAGCATCTCGGCCATCGGCACCTCGGCGCGGATCTCGGTCATGGCGCCGACCGGCTCCATCCCCAGCGGCCGCCCGCGTCGGCTGTTGAGGTCGCCGATCACGTCGCCCACGTGCGCCTCGGGGACGGACAGGGTGACGAGCATGATCGGCTCCAGCAGCACCGGGTCGGCGAGCGCGAGCGCCTGCTTCATGGCCTGCGCGCCCGCCAGCTTGAACGCGATCTCGGATGAGTCGACGGAGTGGTGGGAGCCGTCGAACAGCCGTACGCGCACGCCCTTGACGGGGTAGCCGGCGAGCACGCCGCTCTCCATCGCTTCTTGCACGCCCTTCTCGACCGCCGGTATGAACGAGCTGGGGATCGCGCCGCCCTTGATGTTGTCGACGAACTCGAAGCCGGTGGGGTGCGCGTGGTCGTTCAGCGGCGCGATCTCGATGTGGCAGTCGCCGAACTGGCCGCGCCCGCCCGACTGCTTCTTGTGGCGGCCGTGCGCTGCGGCGATGGCGCGGATCGTCTCTCGGTATGGCACGCGCGGCGGCTTCAACGTCACCTCCACGCCGAAGCGCGAGCGCAGGCGATCGACGATCACTTCCACATGCACCTGCGAGAGCCCGGCGACGATCTGCTCGCCGGTCTGCTGGTCGCGGTGCAGGTCGATCGTGGGGTCCTCCTCCTGCAGCCGCCGCAGCGACGCCAGCACCTTGTCCTCGTCGCCCCTGCTCTTGGGCTCGACCGCGAACGCCATCACGGGCGCGGGCAGCTTCAGGCGCGGCATCTCCAGCGGCTCGTCGCGCGACGCCAACCAGTCGCCGGCGCGCGTGTCCTTGAGCTTGGCGACCGCGCCGATGTCCCCGGGGCCGAACTCCTGCACGTGGCGGACCTCCTTGCCGGCGAACACCACCAACTGGCCGATCCGCTCCCTGGTGTGCGTGTGCGTGTTGAGCACCTGGCTGTCGGCGCGCATCACCCCCTGATAGACGCGCAGCAGGTTGATGCGCCCGGCGAACGGGTCGGCCCTGGTCTTGAACACGTACGCGAACAGCTCGCCGTCCTCCGACGGCGTCAGCTCGACCTCGCCGACGCTCAGCGAGCCGTGCTTGACCGGCGAGGGCAGGTCCTCGACGATCGCGTCCAGCAGCCGCGAGGTGCCGAGGTTGCGCGTCGCGCAGCCGCACACCACCGGGAAGATCTTGCCGTGGTTGGTGCCCTCCTTCAGCGCTCCCACGATCTCCTCGTGGGAGATCTCCTGCCCCTCGAGGTAGCGCTCCATCAGCGAGTCCGAGACTTCGCAGACCTCGTCCATGAGCTTCTCGCGATACTCGGCGGCGAGCTCCGCCTGGGCGTCGGGGATCGGGATCTCGCTCCAGCCGCCACGCGCGGCCGAGTCCTGACGGTAGGCCTTCATGTCGACCAGGTCGACGACCCCCTCGAGGTCGTGCTCGGCGCCGATCGGGATCTCGGTGGCGACCGCGTGCGGCCCGAACGCGCGCTTGAGCGCCTCGAGCGTGCGAAAGAAGTCCGCGCGCTCGCGGTCGAGCATGTTCACGAACAGCATGCGCGCGATGTCCAGCTCGGCCGCACGCGCCCACAGGCGGCTCGTGGAGACCTCCACGCCCATCACCCCGTTGACCACGAACACCGCCGACTCGCACACGCGCAGCGCGCCCAGCGCATCCGCCACGAAGCTCGGCTCGCCGGGCGTGTCGAGCAGGTTGATCTTGCGCTGCTGCCACTCGAATGAGCTGAGCGCTGTGGAGATCGACATCTGCCGCGCCTGCTCGTCGGGGTCGGAGTCCGACACGGTCGTGTGGTCCGGCGCCGAGCCGAGCCGTCCGGTCACACCGGCCTCGAACAGCAGCGCCTCATGCAGCGAGGTCTTCCCCGACCCTCGATGTCCGACGAGGGCCACGTTGCGAATCCGATCCGCTGGGGAATGCATGAGGTTCTCCTTCCGCTGGTAGGAGCACCATACCGCCGGTCCTCAGCGAGCGCTAGTGCATTCGACACTCGTCGGACGATTGCTGTTCGGGTGGGCACATGTGCCCACCCGCGCCAAGCCGCATGCGGCTTGGCGGCGGACGGCGCATGCGCCGTCCGGGCAGGGCCGCATGCGGCCCTGCCGACCGACTAGTCGTCGAAGGACTCCTCTTGCATCCTCGAGCGCAGGCGCAGCACGGCCTTGGTGTGCATCTGCGAGACGCGCGACTCGGTCACGCCGAGCACCTCGCCGATCTCGCGCAGGGTCAGGTTCTCGTAGTAGTAGAGGGCGATCACGAGCTTCTCGCGCTCGGGCAGCTTTGCGATCGACTCGGCGATACGGTCCTTTAGGTCGCCGACGTCCAGCGCGCGCGCGGGGTCGGGCGCACCGGGGTCCTCGATGGTGTCCATCAACGAGACCTGGTCTCCGCTCGAGTCCGACACGCTCCACAGCTCGTCGAGCGCGACGATCGAGGAGTGCGAGATCGCAAGCAGCGACTCGTTGAGTTCGTCCACCGTGATCCCGAGCTCGGCCGCGAGCTCCTGGTCGGTGGGCGCGCGCTGCAGGGTGTGCTCGAGCTTGGCGTTCGCCCGCTCGACCTCGCGCGCTCGGGCGCGCACGCTGCGCGGCACCCAGTCGAGCGAGCGCAGCTCGTCGATGATGGCGCCCTTGATGCGCATGATCGCGTAGGTCTCGAACTTGATGTCCCTTGACAGGTCGAAGCGCTCGATGGCTGAGATCAGGCCGACGAGACCGTAGGAGATCAGGTCGGCCTCCTCCACGTGCGGAGGCAGCCCGGCGGCGGTGCGCCCGGCGACGTACTTGACCAGCGGCGAGTAGGCCACGACGAGGCGCTCGCGAACGCGATTGTCGCCTTCGGACTTATAGCGCCGCCACAGTTCGCGCAGCTCGATCGGTTTGACGTTCGTCTCCAGGGTTCCATCCCCCCTAGGGGCGGTTGGGCTCTTCAATCACGCCCGAGGGTGACTGCGCGCGTAAGCGCTTCTAAGCCTGGCGGACTCTACCCGAGTGTAAATCTGGGTGCTGGACACGCTCGCATGGCCCAGCAGCTCCTGGATGCTGCGCAGGTCCGCGCCGCCGTCCAGCAGGTGCGTGGCGAAGCTGTGGCGCAGCGCGTGCGGCGAGGCGCCCTCGCCCACGCCGACGCGCGCGGTCCACGTGCGCAGACGGCGTCGCACGTCGCCCGTGCCCAGCGGCCGGCCGGTCTTGCTGAGGAACAGCGCATCGAGCTCTCTCAGCGAGAGCGCACGCGAGGACGACGCGGTGCTCGCCGGTCGCGCCAGTGCCGCGAGCGCTGGGCGCGCGCGTTCCAGGTAGGCGCTGACGGCGGCCATCGCGGGCTCGCCCACCGGCACGAAGCGCGTCTTTCGCCCCTTGCCCTCGACCCGCAGCTGCTCGCCGTCGTAGTCGACGTCCGCGCCGCTCAACGACACGAGCTCCTCGGCGCGCAGCCCGCACGAGTACGCCAGCTCGAACATCGCGCGGTCGCGCAGCTCCAGCGCGCTGGAGGCGGGGATGCCATCGAGCAGTCCGCTCGCCTCGCGCGCGCTCAGCACCCGCGGCAGGTGCGAGCCGCGTCGCGGCGTGGAGACGAGATCTGCGGGATTCTGGGAGATCCGCCCGTGCTCTCGCTGGCTGGCGAACAGCGCGCGCAGCGCGGCCAGCTTGCGCGCGGACGTGCTCGGCGCGGCGCCGTGGCCGGCGGGCGAGCGTTCGGAGAGGTGTGCGACGTAGCGGCGCACCACCTTCGGGTCCACCTCGCCGGGCGCGAGCCCGCGGCGGATCGCCCAGCGCGCGAACTGACCGACGTCGACCGCGTACGCGCGGCGCGTGCGCGCGGCCGCGTCGCGCCTGCGCAGGTCCTCGTCGAGCAGCGCGTTCGCCTCGGCCCAGGCGCCGCGCAGCCGCTCGTGCTGCTCGATCGCCACCCCCTCCTGCGCTTTGACGCTCATCTCCAGCACTACTTCGCCGCCCGCGATGCTCTGCCTGCCTGGAGTACGCCTGGAGTACAGTCAGGTGCGTGAGCGTTAATTCGCGCAGCCACACAGCGACGCGAATCCCGGCCGGCGAGGCCGCCGCTTACGGGCCTGTCGGGCGCTCGCAGTGGCTGGACGTCGACTGGCGGCGGCATCAGCGTTGGCTGATGATCGACGGGCAGCCCGTGAACACGATCGAGCTCGGCCCCGAACGGAGCAACGAGCCGCACGACACGAGCCAGCCGCTGGTGTTCGTGCACGGGCTGTCCGGCTGCTGGGCCAACTGGCTGGAGCAGCTGCCGGCGCTGGCAGCGGAGCATCGCGTGATCACGCTCGACCTGCCGGGCTTCGGCTACTCGCCGATGCCCGCCGAGCAGATCTCGATCTCAGGCTATGCGCGCCTGCTCGACCGCCTGCTCGGCGAGCTCGAGATCGACGCGGCCGCGGTCGTCGGCAACTCGATGGGCGGCTTCATCGCAGCCGAGCTGGCGATCGCGTTCCCCCAGCGGGTCGAGCGCCTCGTGCTGATCTCGGCGGCGGGGATCTCGACGACCGGCCATCCCGGCTCGCTGCGCGCGGTGCCGGTGATCCGCCGGCTGGAGACGGTGCTCAGCGCCAGTGGCGCGTGGGTGGCCTCCAAATCTGAGACGGTCGCGCGCCGCGCGCGCCTGCGCGAGGCGCTGCTGAACGTCGTCACGCGTCATCCCAGCCGCCTGCCCGCCGCGCTCGCCGCCGAGCAGCTACGCGGCGCCGGCAAGCCCGGCTTCCTGCAGGGCCTGCAGGCGGTGCTCGACTACGACATCCGCGAGCGCCTGCCCGAGATCGCGTGCCCGACGCTGATCGTGTGGGGCGACGGCGACCGGCTGATCCCCGTTCGTGACGCGGACGTGTTCGCCGAGCTGATCCCCGACTCGCGCAAGGTGATCTTCGAGGACACCGGCCACATGGCGATGCTCGAGCGCCCCGCGGCGTTCAACGCGCTGCTCAAAGACTTCCTCGCGGAGTAGCCCAGCGACCTGAGCGACTTGGGGGGGTCTAGGGAGTCGCTGGCCAAGCGTGCCCAGGACGCAGGGAGCGTGGCGTGCGAATAGCACGCGAGCGACCGAGGACGCCGGCACGCGCCGTGCCAGCGGCTCCCTAGCGGGCGACGGCGCCTTCGGCGGCGCTACCGACGAGCTTGGCGTACTTCTGGATGGCGACGTCCACGTGCTGGTCGGCGCGCGGCGGCGGGCTGTAGGCGCTCATGCGCGCGACGATCTCATCGTCGGACAGCGCCACGTCGAGCCGGCGCGTGTCCGCGTCGATGGTGAGCTCGTCGCCGTCGGCGAGCGCTGCGATCGGGCCGCCGCGGGCGGCCTCGGGCGCGACATGGGCGGCCATGAAGCCATGCGTGGCGCCGGAGAAGCGCCCGTCGGTGATCAGCGCGACGTCCTCGCCGAGACCCTCCCCCACGATCGCGGCGGTCACGGAGAGCATCTCGCGCATGCCGGGGCCGCCGGCGGGCCCCTCGCCGCGGATCACGACCACGTCGCCGGCCTGCAGCTCGTGGGCGAGCACGGCCGCCATGGCGGCCTCCTCGCCGTCGAACACGCGCGCGGGCCCGACGTGTTTGCGGCGCTCGTGCCCGGAGAGCTTCACCACGCAGCCGTCGGGCGCGACGTTGCCGCGCAGGATCGCGAAGCCGCCGGTCGCTTTGAGCGGCTCGGCGAGCGGGCGCACGACGCGCTGGCCGTCGGTCTCGACGGCCTCGGCCGCGTGTTCGCCGATCGTCCTGCCGGTGACGGTGGGCGCGTCGGAGTTGAGGATGCCGGCCTCCTGCAGGCGCGCGAGCACGAGCGGCACGCCGCCCGCTTCATACAGCTCGGTCGCGACGTACTGCCCGCCGGGCTGCAGGTCGCACAGCAGCGGTGTGCGCTCGGAGACCGCCTCGAACTCGTCGATCTCCAGCGGCACGCCCATTTCGCGGGCGACCGCCAGCAGGTGCAGCACGCCGTTGGTCGAGCCGCCGCTGGTGGCGACCGCGGCGATCGCGTTTTCGAGCGCCGGCTTGGTGATGATGTCGCTCGGGCGCTGTCCCCGGCGCAGGACGTCCATCACCAGTTCGCCGACCTGGACGGCCACCTCGAGCTTGCGCCCGTCCTCGGCGGGGACCATCGCGGTGCCGGCCGGGGAGATGCCGAGCGCCTCGAAGGCCATCGCCATCGTGTTGGCGGTGAACTGGCCGCCGCAGGCACCGGCGCCCGGGGAGGCGGCCTCCTCGAGCTCGTGCAGCTCCTGCTCGGTGATCTTGCCCGCGGCGAACTCTCCGACCGCCTCGAACACCTGCTGGATGGTCACCTCGGCGCCCTTGTAGTGGCCGGGCTTGATCGAGCCGCCGTAGAGCATCAGGCCGGGTATGTCCAGGCGCGCGAGCGCCATCACCGTCCCTGGGATCGTCTTGTCGCACCCAGAGATCGTCACGAGCGCGTCGAACGCGTGGGCCGAGGCGACGAGCTCGATCGAGTCGGCGATCAGCTCACGCGACACGAGCGACGCGCGCATGCCGGCGGTGCCCATCGTGATGCCGTCGGAGATCGCGATCGTGTTGAGCTCCATCGGCGTGCCGCCGGCCGCGCGGATGCCCTGCTTGACCTTGGCAGCGAGCACGCGGTTGTTGAAGTTGCACGGCATCGTCTCGATCCACGAGTGCGCCACGCCGACGATCGGCTTGGCGAGATCCTCGGCCGAGTAGCCGATGCCATGCAGGTACGAGCGCGCGGCCGCGCGCTCGGGCCCCTCGGTGAGGGCGCGACTGCGGTGCTTGACGTCGAAGGTGCCGGGGCTGCTCACGCGGCGCGGATGTTATCCGGGTCCCACCCACTGCTACCGCCCCGCCCTGAGGCCGGGGAGGCCGGGTCCGCTGAGAGCCTCTGCTCCCAGCGGCGCAGGCGCACGATGTCGCGACGGACCCGGTCCGGGTCGACCTGGCGGCCCGGGAGGTGCATGTTGGCCTCGCCGACCAGTCGCCGCTCGTCGGCTGTGAGGGCCATCCACTTGGCGAGCACGTCGTCGGAGTCGGGCAGCCGCGAGCTGCCGTAGGGCTTGGAGTGGTCGGGGAACGCCACGCAGTACTCGTTGAGCAGCTCGCCCGTCTGCGGCATGTACGCGACGATCGGCTTGTGCGGATAGATCAGGTAGGCGTACGCCGCACCAGAGCCGCGCCCGCGATCGCCCAGCCCACCCCACACGCGTAGGAAGCCGAGGTCGCGATACATCTCCCAGTCGCGCTCGGTCACGCACGAGCGCAGCAGGGCGCGCGCACGCTGCTCGGCGCGGCGCTCGCGCCCGGGGTCATAGCCCAGCGGCGCGTTCCCGCGCCTGCGCGCCGCCCACAGCTCGTGGCTGCGCGCGAGCGCGCGTTTGAGCGTCGGGCGCGCGAGCTCCCACAGCAGCACGACGAGCACGACCGCCGCAGTGCCCAGCGCAAGCCCCACGGCCGGCTAGCCGCTCGCCGGGGGTGCGCCGCCGGCGGCCCGCGGAAAGAAGATCACGCGCTCGGCGTCGCGAGGCACTTCGGCGAAGCTCTTGACGAGCTCCGCCTCGCGGCGGCCGCTGGGCGCCCGTGTGGGCACCGCGGCCCACATGCCCGCGTCGAGCTCGCGACGAAACGCCTCGATCAGCTCCCGCTCCTGCTCCGGTACCGCAACGTCGCCCTCGGCGAGAACGATCTCACCATGACCTGGCTTCATACGCAGCAGCTTCATCGCCCTCCGATTATGGCAAACGCGCGGGCATCGATCGTCAATAGGAGCGCATCCGCTCGAGTCCAAGCACGTCGACCGGTCCGGCGCCCTGGCCGAGGTCGCGCAGACCGTTGGCGACCGCCGCCGCCGCCAGGCGATGCGCGGCGCGTGCTGCCTCCAGGGGCGTATGTCCGAGGGCAAGCTGCGCGGCGAGCACCGACGAGTGCGTGCAGCCCGAGCCGTGCCCCGCTCCGTCGGGGTGGCGCACACCCTCGATCTCCACCGCGGAGCCCTCGCCGGCGGAGTCCAGGAACAGGTCGACCGCACGCGCGCGATGGCCGCCCGTGAGCACGACGATGCGCGGACCCAGCGCCAGCACCGCCCTGGCGAGAGCCTCGGCTTCCGCGTCCTCGTCGGCCACCGCCTCCTCCCCATCCGCGGCCTCGGGCTCGGGCTCGGGCTCGCGGCCGGCGAGCGCACGCGCCTCCGACAGGTTCGGCGTGAGCACGCTCGCGCGCGGCAGGATCTCGTCGATGAGCGCGCGCTGGGCGTCAGCGGCGAGCAGCGGCGCACCCGACTCGGCGACCATCACCGGGTCGACGACCACGGGCGTGCCGGTGGGCAGCTCATCGAGCGCGGCGGCGACCGCGAGCGCGACCTCGGCCGTGCCGAGCATGCCCACCTTGACCGCATCGACGCCGATGTCGGACAGGACGGCGCGCACCTGAGCAAGGACGATCTCCGGCGGTATCGGATGGATTGCGGTGACGCCGACGGTGTTCTGAGCGGTGATCGCCGTGATCGCGCTCGTGCCGTGCACGCCGCAGCGCGCGAAAGCCTTCAGGTCGGCCTGGATCCCGGCCCCGCCGCCGGAGTCCGAGCCGGCGATCGTGAGAACCGTGGGCGTCAGCGTGCTCACAGCACCACCTAGATGGACGGGGCCGGCATGCTCACCCTCGCAACTCCCGCGGAATGCGGATCGAGTAGATCCCGACCGCGGTCACCAGAAGTCGGCCGTCCTCGTGAAGCACCTCGGATTTCATGATGCCGACGGTCCGGTTGCGCCGGTCGAGCGTGGTCCTGCAGACGATCTCCCCCTCCGTCGCCGTCTGGATGTAGTTGATCGAGATCGAGATCGTCGCGATCCTCTCATCCTTCGTGGTCTGCACCCACAGCGTGGAGCCCATGCAGTAGTCGACCATCGCGTACGTGGCCACGCCGGAGAGCAGCCCGCCGCCGTTGATCAGCTCGGGCCGGATCTCCATGCGGACGGTCTGCGCATCCTCCCAGCGCAGGCCCATGAAGCTGCTGACGCCGTCCAGCGAGCGTGGCCCACCATGTCGCGCGTCCTGCCCCGGGACGCCGTCCGCATTGCGTTCCGGCTGGCTCCCGAGAGCCGCCTCCCTGGAGCTGGTCGGGTCGTCGCTCATCGCACGCAGGCTACGCGAGCACGACCCCGCGTGCCGGGTTCACGCTCCCGCGAATCAATGCCCCTTGATATTCCCGATAATCTTGATAATCTTGATGGACAATGCCCCATCTCACGCCGACCGGTCAAGCGCCCGCCACCGTTCCGGGGCTCTGGACTCGCGTCGAGCCGACGCCGGTCGGCGTGACGGGGCGATGTCGACGCATCTGACGTTCGTCTACCTCCTGTCTGGGGAGGGCGAGAGCCCTCCCCAGACGAACGTCCCGGACGTGCGGGCCCGCTCCCGGCTCCCACCTCCACACGCCATGACCGCCAACCACCTGTCAGGGGAAACTCCATGCCCAGAATCATCGTCACAACCGACCCCGTCTCATCCGATCTGACCGACGAGACTCCCGTGCTGCTCGACGAGCACGTGCACTCCGTCCATCTGAGCACCGGCCACGCCGCCGCGCAGCTCGTCGAGCGCCTCGCCTGGGCGATCAGCGACGCCGAGCACGCCGAGGATGCGCAGGGCGCACGCTCGGGTCGACGCGCGCGCCAGCGCCGACCCACGAGGATCCGCGCAACGGTCCCGTACACGCATCAAGCGATCAGCGCGTAGCTGGGCGCCAGCGAGTACGGCAACCAACACTCGTACCCCTCAGATGGAGCGGAGCGGTCTGCGCGCGGCATCGATCGATTGGACCGCAGCCTTCGGCCCAATGTAGGGCGCAAGCACCGTGAACGTGAGGTGATCGACCAGAGCCGGCAACCGCGACGTACGGCCGCCCGCGACATAGCCCGAAATGATTGACCACAGAGCGCCAGTAACCGCTTCCTGCGCAACCCCGGCTCCGCGCCGCGGAGCCGGGCCCTGCTCGGCCAGGAACTTGGTGAAGCCCTCGACCAAGCGAGTCATGCGCCCGATCATGCCGGGCCCGACCTCGAACAGGTCGATGAACGCGATCCGCAGCAGCGCCTCGTGGGCGACGAGGTACTCGACGAACGCGGCCATCGCCAGGTAGACGCCTTCCGGCCAGGAGGCGACATCGTCGAAGCTGCCGGCGACCGAGCCGAGCGCTTCGCGGACGAATTCGTCGAGCACGGCGAGGAAGCAGTCTTCCTTGCTGGCGAACTGCTTGTGGAAGGCCTCGGTGGAGACGCCCGCGAACTGCGCGATCTGCGGATCGGTCAGGTGCGAGTAGCCCTCGTCGAGGGTCAGGTGCACGACCGAGCCGAGCACCCGCGCACGCTCGTCGTCGCGCGCCAAGAACGCGGCGGGCGTGGGCGGCTGACGTCCCTGCACACTGACCGCAGGCATGCCAAGGCGGGCGGCAGCCGGGGCGCGATAGGACTCGATCCAGTCGAGCACTTCGTCGGTCAGCGCGTACAGCTCGCGCTCGCGATGCTCGAGCATGCGCGTGAACATGGTATGACGCACACCGCCGATGATCCCGCGGGCGGTCAGCCGCGGAAAGCCGACGCCGTCGGGCGCCATCTGAAAGGCGTTGCTGAGGAGACGCTCGAACGTCAAGTCCGCCAACTGCATGCGCTCCCTCCCCGGCGGCCCGATTCCCAGCGCGTCGACGAGCACGAGGTGCGGCCCCTTGGGGAACTCGGCGACATCGTCGAGCAGCGCCCTGCAGGACGCGTGCAGGCGGTTGGCCCAGCCACGCTCCTGGCTCCAGGCGTCGAGCGCGATCTTGCGAGCGCGAGCGACCACGATGTCATAGGTGGCTATGAAGCACGCCTCCTTGTTGGCGAATTGCTCGTAGAACGCGGCGCGCGACACGCCCGCCAAGCCGACGATCTGAGCGATTGTGGTCTGCTGGTATCCACGCTGGTGAACTGCCTCGATCATGCTGCCGTACATACGCGCTCGTTGGTTACGAGCGACATCGTCGCGCGACATGCCGCTTGGACCGTGCGGTAGCCGCCGATACAAAGCTCCCGGGCGTCGACCTGACGCCGACGATCTCGATCGATGCGGAGACGTCGACGGCCCGGACGATGATTGTGTGGCGCTCGCTTCCGCCACGACCTCGGTGACAGCCCACACCTCCTTCGCGAACTCAGCGTCTGTCATCGTCGGAATTCGCTCCACGGCGTCCGAGATCGTCAAGACCTCATCAGCGAACTCGGTGTCTTCTGTCGTCGATATCGACTCGACGACCTCTACGGCGGCAGCAGCTGGTCCGCTCAGCGCGGAGCGAGCCGCCGCCGGGGCGCTCGGCACCGCTGACGGCGAGTCCTCGCGGTCGACCGGAGCGTCTACCTCAGGGGCAGCGGGGGACGTTCGGAGGTACTCGGGCAGCTCAAGGCGCGGCGCAGGAACGCCCAGGCGAACCGTGCCTAGGTAGTTAGGACTTGAAGTAGATCGCCGCGATTTCGCTTGCATCGATGAACACTCCCCCGATCGTACCGTCGCCAAGCAACGTTGCCGGAGTCTCGCTGTCGTCGAGACCATAGGCGGTCTCAAGAAAGAGCTGGTGAGTGGGGCGGGGCGATAGGTCGGCGCGGGATGCGCTTCCATACCGGCCCTCGACGATCCCGCCACCCTTCAGACGAACACTAACGTCTATCGACTGCTGCGGGGAGGACATTTTGGCCCGAGAGGCAGCCTCATTCCACGCTTGGTCCCAAGCGGTCGGCGGCTCGAAGATGCCGGTCCAGCCGAGGAGCGAGCGGGCCCGCTCGCTCCTCTGGAGGGTGTTGACGGTAGATCCGGCCGCCAAGCCGAGCACGAACGGGACGAACTCGATTCCGAGCAGGAGTAGTGCGAGTTCTCCACGATGTCGCTCCAGCAGACTGTCATTCTGAGGTGCTAGCCCCCACCGCAAGATCGGATCGCCGAAGAGCAACAAGAGAAGCCAGACGACCGCCAACCAGCCGAGGCTGGCAACGACGGCTTGAGCGAGCGCGTAAAGATCTCTGTCGGGCACCGTATAAGTGCGACCGCGACGGTAGCCCTGGACAAGTACGAAACCCGGAGAAATCAAGAGGGCAAAGACAAGGGCCGCCTGAAAGGTGGATGGCACGCGGCAGATCCTAAGCGTTGATACTGGTGCGAAGACGGGGACGTAGGTCCAGGACACACATTTGACACGACCGGTGCGCTGAATCGGCACATTTCGGCGCCTCGCGTCACACCGCGGGGCTTAGCGTGCCGGTCGTGTCAGCTCGCAATCCCACCACGCCGGGCGCGACCGGCGTGCCGCGCGTCCAGCGCGGCGCCGACCCACGCCGCGTCATCGGGCGCCTCGGCGAGGATCTCGCCGCCGAGCACCTGACCCGGCTCGGCTTCTCGACGCTCGCGCGCAACGTGCGCACCCGCCACGGCGAGATCGACCTGATCGTCTTCGACGGGCGCACGCTGGCGTTCGTCGAGGTCAAGACCCGGCGTGTCAGCTCGCATGCGGAGCGGATCCGGCCCGATCAGGAGCCGTTGCCGTGGCTGCGCCCGCGCCAGCGCGCGCGCCTGCGGCGCCTCGCTCGGGCGTGGCTGAGCGACGAACGGCATGCGCGGCCGACCGCGCGCACGATCCGCTTCGACGCGGTGGGCGTGATCGTCGACGGGCGGGGGCGGCTGCTGCGCCTCGACCATGTCGAGGGAGCATGGTAGGAGTGCCAACCCGCTCATCCGCCGGGCCGCAGGCGCTCGCCTGCCCGGCGCGCAGCTGCGACGCCCTACAGCGCGAGCTGCTGGTAGGCGAGCGACTGGAAGGACATCCTGTGCAGCGGCGAGACGCCCTGGCGCAGGATGGCATCGCGGTGGGAAGGCGTGGAGTAGCCGACGTGCTCGGCGAAGCTCCATCCGGGGTGCTGGGCATCGGCGAGGCGCATGAAGCGGTCGCGCGTGACCTTGGCGACGATCGACGCGGCGGCAATCGCCGCGCTGGTGGCGTCGCCGTCGACGATCGCCCGCTGCGGATGCTCGAACTCCGCGACCGAGAAGCCGTCGAGCAGGCACAGCACCTCGCCTGTGATCCCTGCGGTGACACCGCGCACGGCGTCGCGCAGGGCGGCCAGATTCGTCTTGTGCAGTCCGCGGGCGTCGATCCCGCGCACGCACCGGGACACCACCACAACCCTGGCGGCGCTGCGCATGACGAGCGGGTAGAGCTCCTCGCGCGCCTCGGCGCTGTGCTGCTTGGAGTCGTTGAGCGCGCCCAACGCGCGCAGCTCACGGGTGGTGAGCGACTCGTAGTCGAACAGCACGCCCGCCGCCACCAGCGGCCCGGCGAGGCAGCCGCGCCCGGCCTCGTCGGCGCCAGCCACCAGCCGAACACCGAGGCGGCGGTCGAACGCGAACAGCCGCCTGCCGCTGCCCGCGCGGCGCGCGCGGCGCCGGGCGCGCGCCGAGGAGCCGGAGCTGGGTCGAGGCGAGCCCACGGCTACGTCGGGGCGAGGGTCGCTCTCGCTAGAAGATGCCGATGCGGTCGGGCGGCCAGTAGGTGGCGATGGCCTGTCCGACGATCCACCCTGTGGGAACGGGTCCCCAGAACCTGCTGTCGTCGGATTCGCCACGGTTGTCCCCCATCATGAACCAGTGACCGGCGGGAATCTTGATCGGGGTCGGGAAGTTGCACTCCGGGCTCACACCGCATTCCCGGATGTAGGAGTCCTTCTCACGGACGAACTGGCTGGTGCCGGCGGCCTTGCGAAAGACGTGGCCTTCCTTGATGTAGAGGTCGTCGCCGGGGCCGGCGACGACCCGCTTGATGAAGTTCGTGCTCGAGTCCTTCTTCGGCACCGGTTCCGCACACGCGGCCTCACCGAGCTTGATCACGTGCGGCGAGGGACCGCACTCCTCCTGCTCGGCGCCTTCAGGCGGGTGGAACACGGCGATCTCGCCAACATGGGGTTCGCTGAAGTCCATCCCGATGCGGTTGACGAGCACGCGCTGGCCGATCGACAGGGTCGGCTCCATCGAGCCGCTGGGAATGCGGTAGGGCTTGACGATGAACGCCTGGATGCCGAGCGCGAGCCCGAGCGCGACGACGATGATCACCACCAGCTCGACGATCGAGCCCAATGTCGATTTGGACTTCTTGCGTCCCCTCTTCGCCGCAGGCGCAGCGCTGGCTGTGACGTTTGCGCTCGAACGTTTCCCGCCGGGCTGCGAGCTCGAGCTCTGGCCCTCGCCGGTCTTGGCGCCGGGGCTCACGCCGGGTCATCGCCGGCGGTAACGCCTCCCTTGGCGTCGCCGGCATCGAGGGAGGTATCGGTGGCGCCCGCTGCAGCAGGCGAATCATCGGTGGCGTCCACCTGTTCCTGACTACCCCCCTCGACATTCCCACCATCGGCCTGCTCGCTGCCCTGCGCTCCCTCGTCGACGAGCTCGACGACCGCCTCCGCGGTGATGCCGTCCGCGTCGGGCGCCTCGGAGTGCTCGACCGCTGCAAGCTCGACCAGCAAGCCCGGCTCGACCGCCACCTCGGGACCCGTGTAGCGGCGCTCGCGCACACGCGCGCGCTTGCCGACCCGGTCGCGCAGGTAGTAGAGCTTCGCGCGCCGGACGTCGCCCCGCGCGGCCAGCTCGATCCGCTCGATCTTGGGCGAGTGCAGCGGGAACATGCGCTCTACGCCGACTCCGAAGGACTGCTTGCGAACCGTGAACGTCTCGCGTGCGCCGTGACCCTGGCGCTTGATCACAACGCCCTCGAACACCTGCACGCGGCGGCGGGCGCCCTCGATCACCTGGAAGTGAACCTTGACGCGGTCGCCCGGCGCGAAGGAGGGGACGCGGCGCAACTGCGCGCGCTCGATGGTTGCGATAACGCTGCTCATGACAGTGAAGGGAGGGGCGCCTTGAATAGTCCGGGGACGCTCCGAGACGGATCTCGGCCGGCGCGAGCAGCAATGGTAGCGGACAGTCGGCCCGGTCCGCCCCACCGCGCGAGCGGGAGCTCAGCCGGCGTCGTGCCCCGACGCGGGCGCGCCCCGTTCGCGGCTGCGCTCGCGCCGCCAGCGCTCGATCTGCTCGTGGTGGCCCGACAGCAGCACATCGGGCACGCGCCAGCCGCGATACTCGGCCGGACGGGTGTAGTGGGGGTACTCCGGGTTGCCCTCGAGTGCGGCGCTGAAGGACTCCTCGGCCGCCGAGCGCTCGTGCCCGAGCGCTCCGGGGAGCTTGCGCAGCACGGCGTCGCACAGCACCATCGCGGCCAGCTCGCCTCCGCTGAGCACGTAGCGACCGATCGAGACGACATCGCCCGCGAGGTGCTCCAGGATGCGCTCGTCGAAGCCCTCGTAGCGGCCGCACAACAGCGTCAACGCCGGCTCGCCGGCAAGCTCGTCCACGAGGCGGTCATCGAGCAGCCTGCCACCGGGCGCCAGCGCGATCACGCGGCGCTCGCGGCGCAGCTGTACGGGATCGATTCCGTAGTGCGCGCGCAGCGCGCTGTCGAGCACGTCCACCCGCAGCACCATCCCGGCGCCGCCGCCGAACGGCGTGTCGTCGACCTGGCCGCCACTCAGCGGCGTGTGATCGCGCGGGTTCACGCACTCCAGATGTGAGCCTGCGGCCAGCACGTTGCCGACGTGGCGCTGGGAGGCGAACCACTGAAACCACTCGGGAAACAGCGTGAAGACGTCGATGTTCACGCGTCCGCCCCACCGTCGCCCACGCCGCCGTCACCCGCACGCCCCTCACCGGTATCCGGTGCGCCGAGTCCGGCGAGCGCTCTGTCGGCGGCACCCAGGAACTCGAGGTCCACCTCGATGCGCCTGCGCGCAGGCTCCACCCGCAGGACAGCGTCTCTGACCATCGGCACCAGCACAGCCTGGCCGCCGTCCGCGGCCTCCACCTCGAGCATCTCGCATGAGGGCAGCTCGACCAGCCGGCTGACCGTGCCGAGCAGCGCCTCACCGCTCACGACCGCGCAGCCCTCCAGTTCGTGCGCCCACCACTCGCCCTCGCCAAGCACAGGCGCGTCAGCGTCGGCGACGACGAGTTCCATGCCCCGCAAGACCTCGACCGCGGGCCGGTCCTCGACGCCCTCCAGGCGCACGATCGGCCGCTGCTCGGTTCCGGCCCGCCGCACGATCCTCGTGCTGCGGCCGGCGACGGTGACCGTCACGCCGACGCTCAACAACCGCGGGCGCGGACGCGTCACGTAGAAGCTCCCGTCCAGCCCATGCGGCCTGCCCACGCGGCCCGCCGGCAGACCGTCGGGCGCGCCGGATGCCGGCGTCCTCGGCTCGCCCGGCTGGCGCGTCAATCGACGATGTCGACGAGCACGTGGCTGCCCTCGCCGGCGGCCGCGGCTTTGACGACGGTGCGCAGGGCATGCGCGGTGCGTCCGCCCCTGCCGATCACCCGGCCGTAGTCGTCCGCCGCCACGCACAGCTCGAGCACGACCGTGCCGTCATCCTCCTCGAACTGCTCGACCGCCACCGACTCGGGATCATCGACGAGGCCTTCGGCGAGGTACTCCAGCAGGCGCCTGGGGTTCTCGCTCGCCATGCCGCTACCGCCCTGCCCAGCTAGGGCCTCGCTGGGCAAGCGAGGCAAGGACGCAAGGAGCGTGGCGTGCTACGCACGCGAGCGACTGAGGACACAGCATCGCGCAGCTCAGCGTGGTCCTAGCGCTCGATGCCCTGGATGCGCAGCAACTTGCGGACCGTGCCCGACGGCTGCGCGCCTCGCGCCAGCCAGCTGCGCGCGCGCTCCTCGTCGATCACGATCGTCGAGGGGTCGGTCTGCGCGTTGTAGTGACCGATCGTCTCGATCACGCGGCCGTCGCGGGGAGAGCGCTGGTCGGCGACGACCACACGCCACATCGGGTCCTTCTTGCCGCCCACTCGCGTGAGCCTCAGCCTGACTGCCACGGTTTCCTCTCTGCTGCGGAACGAGATCTCGAGTTGCGCTGGCTGCCGGTCACGTCAAGCACCGGCATGTACGTCGAATGAGAGAGCTTAGACGGTGTGCGCGGTCGAGGCCGGCCCGACGCGATCAACGGACGCGGATCCGCAGCCTGCTTTATGCTTGCGCGCATGTTGACGATGAGGTCAGCTCGACTCCCAGCATTGTTCGCCGCCCTGCTCGTACTCGCGGGTGCGCCGGTGCTCGCGATGGCCGCGGGCAGCGTCAGAGACGGGCACTACTCCGGGTTCGTGGGGCCTGGCTATCCGATCAGCTTCCGGGTCGAGGCCGATGGCACGGTCGTGAAGAACCTCGACGTGGCCATCGAGGCGACCTGCCAGCCGGGCGCCAGTGAGGTCGCACCGGTGTATCACTTCGGCGAGGTCAGGATCGAGCGCGACAAATTCAACGGCTCGACCTCGAGGCATCTCGGCACGACGGTCTCCGATGTGGTGCACATCAGCGCCAGCCTCAGCGACGGCAAAGCGACGGGCGAGGTGAGCGACCGGGCGAGCATCACGAGCCTCCCCACCTGCACGCAGACCGAGCCGTTCACGGCCAAAGTGAAATAGGCCCACGCGTCAGGCAGTCGGCGCGACCCTGAGGCTCAGCGCGCGCCGCGCATGAGGGCGCCGATGTCGGGCATCTTGCCGCGCCCGACCTGGCGCATCACCTTGCGCATCTGAGCGAACTGCTTGACCAGCCGGTTGACCTGCTGGACGTTGGTGCCGGAGCCGCGCGCGATGCGCAGCCTGCGCGAGCCCTTGATCAGCTCGGGCCTGCGGCGCTCTTCGGGAGTCATCGACAGGATGATCGCCTGGATCCGGTCGAGCTCGCGTTCGTCGACCTTCATGTTCTGCAGCTGGTGGCCTGCGAACCCGGGGATCATGCCGAGAATGCTCGTCAGCGGCCCCATTTTCCTGACCATCTTCAGCTGGTCGAGGAAGTCGTCCAGGCCGAACTCGTTGCGGCGCAGCTTGCGCTCGAGCGCCAGCGCGTCGCTCTCGTCGAACTGCTGCTCGGCCTTCTCGATCAGGCTCAGCACGTCGCCCATGCCGAGGATCCGCTGCGCCATGCGGTCGGGATGGAAGCGTTCGAACTGCTCGAGCTTCTCGCCCGTGGATGCGAACAGGATCGGCTTGCCGGTGACGGCCTTGACCGACAGCGCCGCGCCGCCGCGGGCGTCGCCGTCGAGCTTGCTCATCACCACGCCGTCGAACTGCACCGCCTCGGCGAAGCTCTCGGCGACGTTGACCGCGTCCTGGCCGGTCATCGCGTCGAGCACCAGCAGCACGCTGTGAGGTTTGACGGCGTCGCGAATCCGCACCAGCTCGGCCATCAGCTGCTCGTCCACGTGCAGGCGTCCGCTGGTGTCGACGATCAGCACGTCCTTGCCGTCCTCGCGCGCACGCTGCAGAGCCCACGCGGCGATCTCGACCGGGTCGCGCTCCGTGCCTTGCTCGTAGACCTCGGCGCCCGCCTGCGCGCCGACCTTCATCAGCTGCTCCACCGCAGCCGGGCGGTAGACGTCGCACGCCGCCACCGCCACCGTCGAGTTGTGCTGCTCGCGCAGATACCGCGCGAGCTTTGCCGTGGCGGTCGTCTTGCCCGAGCCCTGCAGCCCCGCCATCAGGATCACCGTCGGCGGCCGCGGCGAGAAGCTGAGGGTGGGCTGGTCCTCATCCGGTCCGCCGGTGGGCGAGCCTCCCATCAATCCGGTGAGCTCCTCGGCGACGATCTTGACGACCTGGTGGCCGGGGTTCAGCCCGCCGATCACGTCCGCCCCGAGACAGCGCTCCTTCAGGTGCGAGGTGAACTGCCTGACCACCTTGAAGTTCACGTCCGCCTCGAGCAGCGCGAGGCGGATCTCGCGCATGGCGGCGTCCACGTCCTGCTCGGTCAGCGTCCCGCGCTGGCGCAGGTCGGCCAGCGTTCCCTGGAGCTTCTCGGCGAGCGAGTCGAACATGACCGCTTGATTCTCGCAGCCGCCGCGCTCAGCTCACCGCCCGGCGGCGCCGGGCACGACGCGCAGGGTGCGGCGGAACCCGGGCGGGGCGCGCCTGGCTAGTCCCCGTGCGCTGCCGGCGGCGCCGGCGGGCGCACGCGCGCGGGGGGTGCCGGTGGGGCTCCGTCGAGGCGACCCTTCAGCGCCTCGCCGATCCCGCCGAAGGCCTCGGCGAACTCGGACGGAACCACGAACACCTTGTTGGAGTCGCCTTCGGCGAGCTGCGGCAGCATCTGCAGGTATTCGTAGCTCAGCAGCGCCCGATCCGGTTTGCCCTCGTGGATCGCTTTGAAGACCGTGTCGATCGCCTTCGCTTCGCCCTCCGCGCGCAGGATCGCCGCCTGACGCTCGCCCTCGGCGGTCAGCACCGCCGCCTGCTTGGCGCCCTCGGCGGTCAGGATCTGCGACTGCTTCTCCCCTTCGGCGGTCAGGATCGCCGCGCGGCGGTCGCGCTCGGCGCGCATCTGCTTCTCCATCGCGGTCTTGATGTCCGGCGGCGGGTCGACCGACTTGATCTCGACGCGGTTGATCCTGATTCCCCACTTCCCCGTCGCCTCGTCAAGTACCGTGCGCAGCTCCGCGTTGACGTTCTCGCGCGAGGTCAGCGTCGCCTCCAGCGTCAGACCGCCGATCACGTTGCGCAGCGTTGTGACGGTCAGCTGCTCGATCGCCTGCAGCGGGTTGGCGATCTCATACGTCGCCGAGCGCGGGTCGGTGATCGTGAAGTACAGCACCGTCTCGATGCCCACCACCACGTTGTCCTCGGTGATCACCGACTGCGGCGAGAAGTTCACCACCTGCTCGCGCAGGTCCACCAGCGGCCGCACGCGATCGATGAACGGCGTGACAATCGTCAGGCCCGGCTCGAGCGTGCGGCTGTAGCGACCGAGCCGCTCGACCACCCCCGCGCGCGCCTGGGGAATGACGCGAATCGTGCGCGCGGCCACCACCAGGGCGAACAGCACGATCACGATGACGACGATCAGAACGGCCATGTGGTTCCTTTCAATGCATTACCAGGGCGGTTGCGCCCCGTATCTCGACAACCTCGACGCGGTCCCCGACGTTGATGACCTCGTCTTCGTCGTAGCTGCGTGCGGTCCACACCTCGCCATTGTCGATCTTCACGCAGCCGACGCCCTCGTTGTTGGCGATCCGCTCGAGCACCATCGCGCGGTGGCCGACGAGCGCGGCCGCGCCGGTTCGGATCGCCGGAGGCAGGCGGCGGTGCCGGCGCGCGACGGGGCGCAGCCCACCGAACACGATCGCCGACGCCAGCACGAACACGAGCACGACCAGCGGCAAGCCCACCCCCAGCACGCTCACCACCGCCGCGAGTCCGGCGCCGACCGCGAACGGCAGCAGGTACAGACCGCCGGTGTGCATCTCGCCGAGGCCGAGGACGCAGGCCGCCACTACCCACAGAATCCAATCCATACACCCAGATTACCCCTCTGGCGGCGCGGCGCCGCCGATCACTCCTCGGCGATCAGCGCGCGTGCGAAATCCTCCGGATCGAACGGGCGCAGGTCCTCGACGGACTCGCCCACGCCGATCAGCTTGACCGGCAGGCCCAGCTCGCTCGCGATCGCCAGCGCGATGCCGCCGCGTGCCGTGCCGTCGAGCTTGGTCAGCACCACGCCGCTGACCTCCGCCGCCTCGGCGAACAGCATGGCCTGACGCAGCCCGTTCTGGCCGGTGGTCGCATCGAGCGTCAGCAGCGTCTCGTGCGGGGCGCCCTCGAGCTGTCTGGCGATCACCCGCCTGACCTTCGCCAGCTCGCCCATCAGATCGTCCTGCGTGTGCAGACGTCCGGCCGTGTCGATGATCACCACGTCGATGCCCCTGGCGCGCGCCTGTGCGACCGCATCGAAGGCGACCGCGCCGGGGTCCGAGCCGGCGGGCCCGGTCACGATCTCACAGCCCGCGCGCTGCGCCCAGCCTTCGAGCTGCTCGCCGGCAGCCGCCCTGAACGTATCCGCGCCTGCCAGCAGCACGCTGCGTCCCAGCTGCTCGTGCAGGTGCCACGCGAGCTTGCCGATCGTCGTCGTCTTGCCGGTGCCGTTGACGCCCACCGCCATGATCACCGTGGGCCGCGGGCGGATGTCGATGCGGGCGTCCCCGACCCTGGCGGTCTGCGCCAGCAGCTCGATCAGACGCTCGCTGAGCGCCTGCCCACCCTCGAGCTTGCCCGCCGACGCCTCCGCCTCGAGCGTCGCCACCACCGATGCAGTGGTGCTCGCGCCGACGTCGGCCATGATCAGCGCCTCCTCCAGGCGTTCCCAGGTCTGCTCGTCGAGCACGCCGAACAGCGTCGCCTGGATCTCCGAGCCGAGCGCCTGGCGCGTCTTGGCCATGCTCTCGCGCAGGCGACGAAACAACCCGCCCCGCTGGCGAGACGACGACTCGCGCCCGCCATCAGCTTGCGCGTTGCCGTCGGAGCCGGCGTCGAGCGCGCTCTCGCCGGTTATGAAAAGTTCGCTCCAATCGCGCGCCACGGGGCGCGCGACGATAGCAGCGCTCCCGGGCGGGGCAGAGCACACCAGGAGCGTCGCGGTGGGCCGTCGGGCAGCTTCAGGCGACCTCGGCGACCTCCGCTGGCTCCGCGCGCTCGGCGGGCAGGCTGCGCGAGAGCACCTTGGAGACCCCGTCCTGGCCCATCGACACGCCGTACAGCCAGTCGGCGGCCTCCATCGTGCGCTTCTGATGCGTGATCACGATGAACTGAGCGCGGTCGGAGTAACGCCGCAGCAGCGTCAGGAAGCGATCGAGGTTGAGATCGTCGAGCGCCGCCTCGACCTCGTCGAGGATGTAGAACGGGCATGGGCGCGCGAGGAACACCGCGAACAGGAACGCCAGCGCCGTCATCGACTTCTCTCCGCCGGACAGCAGCGTCAGGCGCTTGGTCGACTTGCCCGCGGGCGTGATCTCGATCTCCACGCCGGGGAGCTGCTCCTCCTCAGGGCCCCTCGCCTCGGCTTCGCTCTCCGCCTCCGCGGCCGCCTCCACCGCGTCCTCGTCCCGGCCCTCGGGCAGCGGCTGGCCGCCGAGCACCGGCCTGGGTGCCTGCTCGTCACGGACGAGCCGCAGGCGCCCCGCGCCGCCGGGGAACACGTCGCCGACGAGCTCTTCGAAGTTGCGCGCGGCCGCGGTGAAGGTCTCCTCGAAGGTCTCCTCGATCTGGCGGTCGGTTTCGCGGATCACCGAGCGCAGCTCGCGCAGAGCCGTCTCGAGATCGCCGCGCTGGCTCTCGAGCTCCTCGACGTGCGTGAGCGCCTCCGCGTACTCGTCCTGGGCGAGCGGGTTGACGGGGCCGAGCTGCTCGCGCCGGCGCGTCAGCCGCTCCACGCGCGCCTGCAGCGCCCCCACCTCATCCTCGCCCAGCGGCTCGAGCTCCGCGGAGCCCTCGCCGTCCGTGCCCTGCCCGGATCCGGCCTCGGAGAGTCCCAGCCGCTGCGCCACGCTCGCCAGCTCGATCTCGGCCTCGCTCGCCTGGTCGCGCAAGCGCTGCGCGGCGACCTCGGCGGCGGTGACCGTCTCACCGGCGACGCGCAGGCTCGCCTGGATCTCGGCCTCCCGCGCGGCGCAGGCCCGTAGCCGCGCCGCCATCTGATCGCCGGCCTCGCGGTCGGCCGCGAGCTCCGCCTCCAGCTGGATGACGCGGCGCTCAACGTCCTGCGCGGCGGCCGCGAGCGCCACCGCGAGTCGCTGGGCGAGCGGTGCGGTGGACATGTCGAGGGCGTGCTGTGCGCGCAGGCGCTCCTGTCGCATGATGCGCTCCGCACGTTCGCGCTGCCGACGCTCGGCCTGCCGGCGCTCTGCAGCCAGCTCCCCCTCGAGCTCGGCCTTGCGCACGGCCAGCGCTCCCTGGGCGGGCGCCACCCGGCGCTGGTCGATCAGCCACTGCGTTCGCCGCCTGACCTCGCCCGCCTCGGCGCGCTCGCGCTCGGCCTCGCGCAGCGCGCCATCGGCCGTCATGCGGGCCTCGTCGGCGACACGCATCTGCGCGAGCAGCTGCTCGCAGGCGCCGCGGGCGAGGTGCTCGGCCTGCGCG
>JBEKGK010000049.1:0-23844 GCA_050012835.1 Solirubrobacteraceae bacterium
AGTGCGAGGCGGCGTGCACGGGGAAGCGCGCCTCGGTCAGGCCCGTGACCGCGCCGAGCAGTTCCGAGGGAGTGCCGCCCAGCAGCTGGGCGCGCAGCATCACCGATTCCACGTACGCCTGCGAGTGGTTGTAGGAGAAGATCGCGGCCTTGACATCCGTGTTGCCACCGGCGGCGCGCAGGTACTTGGCTGCGGCGAAGATCGCATCAGCCGGGTTGTAGGGGTCCTCGAAGCCGTCGCCGTTGGCGTCCACTCCGTACTGAGCCCACTCGGAGGGCAGGAACTGCATCCAGCCCTCGGCGCCCGCGCTGGAGACGCTGAGGTCGCGCCCGTAGTCGGTCTCGACCTCGTTGATCGCAGCGAGCACCTGCCACGGGATCCCGTAGGCGGTGCCGGCCGCCTGGAAGATCGGCAGCAGGAACGGCGGGATCTGGAAGCTTTCGATGAAGAAGCTCGGCAGGCTGGCAAACGACGATCGCAGCGACAGCGGCAGCGACGGGGTCAGCGTGGTGGGCGACGGTGCGGCGTGCTTGGCGCGCACGCCGCTCGCCGCCGAGCCTTCGCCGGTCGTGCCTTCGCCGCCCGGCGCGCCCGTCGATTTCGTGCTCGCACGTCGCTCGGCGCGCGAGCCGCTGGGGCTTGCGCCTTGAACGTGCTGGGCCTGTACCTGCGGCGGAGCCGGTTCGGGCGTCACAGCGCCTTCAACCGCCGGCGCTTCCCCGCTCGCGGTGCTCGTCCGCGTCGTCGGTGTTTCCATCACAGGCGATGTGGAGGTCGCTTCGGCCGGAGGACTGGCCGTCGTGGTGGTCGTCGTGCTGGGGCCGGGTTCGCCTGCGAGGCTCGCCGCGGGAGCGCCGAGCGCCAGCGCGCCCAGCGCGAGGCCGGGGAGCAGCAGCCGTGAGAGCGCGGGCGGTCGGATCATCGCGTCATTCGCTTCCGAGCAGGTAGTTGAGCAGCAGCCCACCGGCTTCCGAGCCTTCGCTCGCGGGCGAGTAATACGTCGTGCCCGACGTGGAGCCTCCGACCGGCGCTGTGGTCGCCGCCGAGCCGCCCGCAAGCCCTGTGGCGGAGACTTCGCCGGCGGTCGTCGTCGGACCGGGGTATTTGGCGAGCGCCTGTGCGGACGTGGCGCCTTTGAGCACCGCGAGCGTACGCGCCATAATGACGCTCGTCGTGCTCGTGTCGAGCGACGAGGACGCAGCCGACGCGCGCGCCGCGCTCGCTTCGGCGGTTCCCGAGCTGCTGAACAGCTTGCGTTTGCAGCCCGTGTCCGAGGAGGGCGCAATCGTGTACGTCAGGCAGCCGTTGCCGACGCCCTCGGCCCGCAGGAAGTGGCCCAGCGCGTCGTAGCCGTTGGCGGAGCTCGTGCCCAGGAAGACGAAGTCCATGATGCGCTCGAGGCCGCCCGTTTCGCGCAGGTTCTCGAACAGTTCGGAGAAGTTCTTCGTGAACGGCACCGCGGCGTTGCCGAGGGAGCTCAGCTGTTTGAGCAGCGGCCTGAAGCCCGTCAGCGCGGGACCCGACACCTTCGCGGTCTTGCCGAGGCTCTCGAAGAACTTTTCGGTGCTGCTCGAGAACGCTGGCAGGCTCGTGAACGTCTTGTCGAGCCCGGGCGCGGCGACTTTGAGGGCGGTGAACGTCGGCGTCGTCTGTTCGGCGAAGCGTTGGACGCGTTCCAGCGCCGGTCCGAGCTGTTCGAGGAAGGGCGGGAGCAGCGCCAGGTTGCGCCCCAGCGAGCCGCGGGTGGCGGCGCCCGCCTGCGCGACCGTGTTGCTCTGCGCGATGAAGTCCGCGACCCGGCCGCTGACCCTCGCGAGCGGGGCGAGCGCCTTGTCGGAGTCGACCGCCAGCTTCGCGAGGACGTGGTTCTCGCCCGCGAGGATCTTGAGCACCTTGTCGAGTTCCTGCAAGGCGGGATTGGCACGCTTGACGACTTCGCTGAGGTCGCTGCCGCGCCCCGCCAGGCCGGCGCCGAGTTCGTTGAGGATCAGCGTGAAGCGCTCACGTTCGGGCAGGCGCTGGACGTCCCCGAGCAGATCGACGTCGACCGGGCTGGAGGTGTGCTGCAGGGGCACCAGGTACTCCCCCGCGCCTTCCTGCCCGCTGGGGATCTTTTGCAAGGGCGGCGGTAGCGGCGCGCCTTCCACGCGCGGCTGTGTGGGCAGGCAGTCCACGTACTTCTCGCCGATCAGCGCCTGCGGGCGGATCGTGCAGCTCGCGTCGGCGCGAAAGTCCTTGAAGCCGGGGTTTTCGATGTTCATCACGACCGCCGCCTTCGCTTCGGGCGTGGGCGTGACCGAGGTCACGATCCCGACCTTGACACCGTCGATCTTGACGTTCTCGCCGGGGATCAGGTTGCCGGCCTCATCGAAGATCCCACGCACCGTGTAGCCGCCGTTGGAGCCGCCCGCGGCGGTCGCGAGCGCCACCACGAGAACGAGCGCGGCAGCGCAGGCGGCACCGACGATCCCGGCCGCCCATCTCCTCCACCCCACGATCTCCTTCCTCAACCCGATCCTTCCTTGCGTTTACAGCGAGCGGGCGACCCCACCACACTTCGATGAGGTCGCCCCCCAGCCTGCCTCTGCGAGCTTACGCCCTCAGCGGCGCAAACCCTCCTGTTGCCCCTATTTGCGCGGGCAAGGCGCCTTGTAGGTCGCTGTCACGCTCTCCGGTTTCGATTCTTCGCCATTTTCCGCGAAGATCACTTCGGTCTTCAGCGGGAAGCCGCCTGCCGGGCACTTCGTCGGGAGACGACCGTAGTAGGTCGTCTTGCCGTGCGACTTGTACGCCGAGCCGGTCTTGACCTGGATCGTCTTGACCGATGCATACGGCGCTCCGGGCACGCTCGCGACGAGCGGCACCTTGACTTCCAGCTCCGGCCCGTAGCCGCCACCGCCGACGAAGTTCTTGAAGTGACCGGGCGAGAGAATTTCCAACGACACCGGCGAGTGGCCGTCGGTGAAGAACAGGAAGCCGCCGCCGGGCGAGTAGAACGATGAGATTTCCGTGGTCTCTTCGACGCGTTCGCCGCCGAAGGTCACGTAGCCGAGCGCCATGCCGACAGGCCCGGCGGCCGAGCCTTTCGGGCACTTGATCGGGCCGAACTGTTCGAGCGTCGCCAGCGTACACGTCGGAAAGCCTGTCGGGTGCAGTTTCGCGCCGGTGGGCAGGTAGAAGTTGACGCCGATGATCGGCGGCGGCGAGCCCAGGTATTCAGTCCCGGAGATCTGGTATTCGGTCTTCAGCGCCGCGCCGGCGCCGAGGATGTTGCCGGTGTGCGGGAAGCCGGGGATCGGCACGGCTTCCGCCTTGAATTTGACCGTCGGCGATGCCGAGGCCACGCCCGGCAGGGCCAGCAGGGCCAAGCCGAGGACGGCAAGACAGGTGGATGCTCTGCGCATCAGGTTCTCTCCCTCTTTTTGATGACAGGTCCGCCTCGATCCGGGTAGCTCCGGAGCCATGCCGGTCCGGCGACATCGAGATCCCCGGCGCCTTCGCAGGGGAACAGTGGCGAGTTTCTGGCCCAAACCTTAGCCGTCTCGCTCGACGCGTTCAAGTTCTGACGATTGGGGCGCAGGGTGGACTGGCTGGATCTTCTCCCCCGCAAATCGCTTGTTCCGTGTGTGGCTCGAACAGTAATCCTGAGCTTGAGGTTTATGCTTGAGACTACGCCTGCTCGACGGACAGCTCGAGCCGGTCCCCGGCGAAGCACACGCCCACCGGCTCCAGGACGACCTGCCTAGGTCCCTCCTCAACGCGCCCGCCGACCAGCGCGGTGAGGCCAAGCCCGTGAGCGATCTCGACGATCCGCCCGCCGCAGCCGGCGCTGCAGTAGAGGGCATAGCCGGTGCCCATGTTGAAGGTCGAGTACGCCGCCTGCGCGTCCATGTCCGCCTGCTCGACTAGGAAGCTCAGCACAGGCGGTACCGCGGGCAGGCGCTCGATGCGGTAACTGAGCTGCTTGGCGGGGCGCATCAGCTTGAGCAGGCCGTGACCGGTCACGTGGCTCAGATACGTGAGCTCCACGTCGGCCTCCAGCAGGGCGGCGACCAGCGGCACGTACATGATCGACGGCTCCAGCAGCGCCTCCCCCAGAGTGACGCTCGCGGCGGCGGGCGGATGGACGGGCGGGCTCGCCTCCATCGGCAGCTCGGTCGCATAGCCGTCGGGCAGTCGCCCGGCCACCAGCCGCGCCAGCGACGCGCCGTTGGCGTGCAGCCCGCTGGAAGCCACCAGCACGATCTCATCGCCCGGGCCGAGCCGCTCTCCCAGGATCGCCGAGCGCCCCGCGGGCACAGCCCCCACGGCGGCGCCCGCGAGCTCGATGTCGTGCTCGGCGAGCATCCCCGGC
The DNA here is from genome assembly GCA_050012835.1 of Solirubrobacteraceae bacterium. Lineage (GTDB taxonomy): Bacteria > Actinomycetota > Thermoleophilia > Solirubrobacterales > Solirubrobacteraceae > Palsa-744. The sequence continues at coordinate 4,355 of JBEKGK010000049.1, forward strand.
AGCGACGGCGACTCTCCCCCGCCCCACACGCAGCCCGCGTCCGCGCACGCCCGGCGCCAGCCCTCGAGCAGCGACGCGGAGCGCTCGCGCTGCAGGTACCACTCCGAGGCGCCGGTCGCGAAGTACGCGTTGACCACCAGCGGCAGCGCGCCGACACAGCAGAGGTCGTTGAGGATCGCCGCGACCGTGTCGTAGGCGACGTCCGCGAAACGATCGATCCCCTGCGCTTCGAGCACATGGCGCGCGATGATCGACTTCGTGCCCAGACCCTCCACCACGAACGCGAGCGTCTGGCTCGCCAGCTCGAACACGAACGCCGGCTCGCCGCGCGAAGCGTCGAGCGCCCGTCCGCCCCTGCCCTCCAGCAGCGGCGAGGTCGACAGGGCCTTGGCCATCGCCAGCCGCTTGCCCGCATCGAGCGCGTCGTAGTCCACGCCCGCAGCGCGGTAGCTGGCGCCCTCTTGGCTCATCGGGGATGATCCTAAGCCCATTGCCGCCACCGAGGAGAACCCGATGGACTTCGAGCCGAGCCAGCGCTGTTCCGAATTCAAGGAGCGCCTCACCGCATTCATGGACGAGCACGTCTATCCGGCGGAGGCCGTCTACGAGGAGGAAGTGATCGAGTCGGGCAACCCGCACCACCAGCCCGCGGTCATGGAGGAGCTGAAGGTCAGCGCGCGCGAGGCCGGCCTGTGGAACATGTTCCTGCCCGACGAGGAGCACGGCGCGGGGCTCTCGAACACCGACTACGCGCCGCTGGCGGAGATCCTCGGGCGCTCGACGATCGCCTCGGAGGCGTGCAACTGCTCGGCGCCCGACACCGGCAACATGGAGGTTCTCCACCAGTTCGCAACGCCCGAGCAGAAGCAGCGCTGGCTGGCGCCGCTGCTCGAGGGCGAGATCCGCTCCGCCTTCGCGATGACCGAGCCCGACGTGGCCAGCTCGGACGCGACGAACATCGCCATGCGAATCGAGCGCGACGGCGAGGACTACGTGCTCAACGGCCGTAAGTGGTGGACCTCCAACGCGATGCACCCGCACTGCCGGATCATGATCGTGATGGGCAAGACCCAGACGGACGGGCCGATCCACAAGCAGCAGAGCATGATCCTCGTACCGATGGACACGCCGGGCGTCAACGTGCTGCGCAACCTCTCGGTGTTCGGCTACGACGACCAGGAGGGCCACGCCGAAGTCGACTTCAAGGACGTTCGCGTGCCCGCCTCGAACCTGATCGCGGGCGAGGGCGACGGCTTCATGATCGCCCAGGCGCGCCTCGGGCCCGGGCGCATCCACCACTGCATGCGCGCGATCGGCGCCGCCGAGCGAGCGCTGCAGGCGATGTGCGCGCGCGCCGTCTCGCGCGTGACCTTCGGGCAGCCGCTGGCGGCGCGCGGGAACGTCCAGGACTGGATCGCCGAGTCGCGCATCGAAATCGAGATGGCGCGCCTGCTGACACTCAAGGCCGCATGGCTGATGGACACCGTTGGCAACCGCCACGCGCGCACCGAGATCTCCGCGATCAAGGTGGCCGCTCCCAACGTCGCGCTGAAGGTCCTCGACCGTGCGATCCAGGTCTTCGGCGGCGGCGGCGTCTCGGACGACTACGGTCTCGCACACGCCTACGCGCACCTGCGCACGCTGCGCCTGGCCGACGGCCCCGACGAGGTCCACAAGCTCTCGATCGCCCGGCGCGAGCTCGCGCCGTACATCCCGCGCGAGGAGAAGTGATTGGCGCGCTCGCACTGACTCTGCTGGGAGCGGCGAGCGTCGTGCCATCGGCGCCCGTGCTGAGCGCGACCGTCACCCCCGCAGATCTGACCTACGGCGCGGCGCTGACGGTCACGGGCACCCTCGACGAAGCGGGGAACGCCGTGCCGGCGGCGCCCGTGGCGCTGCAGGCCGACCCGTACCCCTTCCACGGCTATGTCACCATCGCGCGCCAGCTGACAGCGCCGGGCGGGAGCTTCTCGTTCACGGGCGTACGACCGGACCGCAACCTCCGGCTGCGCGTGATCCTCGAAAGCTCGTCGACGACGGGGCGGGCACAGGCGCCCGCCACAGCCAGCGAACAGCTGTCCGTGACCGTGGATCCGAGCGTGGCGATCAACGCGCGCCCTCTCGGCGCCGGCCAGACGCGGCTCAGCGTTCGCATCCGCCACACCTCGCTGGGAGGGTCTGCGCCGGTGAGCGTCAGCTGGTTCGTGGCCGCCGGCGGGACGCACGACTTCCGGCTCGCGACCGCGACGTGGAGCCATGAGCTCACACATGGTCTGACCTACGCGAGCGCCACGGTCGACCCGCCGTCCAGGCATTTCCTCTATCGCGTCTGCCTGAGCCCGGCGTGGGAACGCGCGATGGGCCCGCCCGCCTCGCACCGGCCGTGTCCGGAGCGCGACCTCACCGAGCAGCGCGACGCGAGCGCGCTCGAGCTTCAGGGAGAGGCGAGCGGCACGCCGGTGGCCGCGTATCCGTCGCCGGGCGCGGTCGCCGCCGCCACACGCTACCTCGACTCACGCGCCGGGCGCACGTCGTTTGCGGTGGTGAACAGCGTGGGACAGCTGAGCGGCGTGCGGCTGCACGAGCACTTCGAGACGGCGAGCGTGGTCAAGGTGATGATGCTCGTTGCCTATCTGCAGATGCTGGGTGCGCATCATCGCGGCCTCGACGCGAACGACAGCGCGCTGCTCTACCCGATGATCCACATCTCCGACAACGAAGCCGCCTCGGCGGTGCTCGAGATCGTGGGCGGCGCGGCGGTGGCGCGAGTGGCGCGCGAAGCGGGCATGGCCGACTACGCCCCGGGACTCGGCTGGTGGGCCTACACGCAGACCTCCGCGGCGGATCAGGCACGCTTCTTCTTCGCGCTGCAACAACTGATCCCGCCGCAGTTCTACGGATACGCGCGCGGGCTGCTCTCGGGCATCGAGCCGTCTCAGAGCTGGGGCGTCCCGCCCGTCGCCCGACCGCAGTGGCAGGTGTTCTTCAAGACAGGGGCGCTTCCCGAAGAGGGCCTGTTCAACGAGGCCGCCCGCCTGGAGCGTCCAGGGCTGACATTCACGGTCGCGGTCTTCACCGATGACGACCCGTCGATGAGCTACGGCGAGCAGACGATCGAAGGACTGGCGGCCACGCTGCTCGAGCGCGCGCCATGACCGCGCTGAGCTTCCGCGAGCGGCCGGCCGCGGGCGAGCCCGAGGGGCTGCTCGTCCTGCACCACGGGCGCGGCGCCGACGAGCACGACCTGCTCACGCTCGGCGACGTCCTCGACCCCGCTCACCGGCTGCACGTGGTGACGCCGCGCGCGCCGCTGACGTTGCCCGGCTCCCCTGGCCACCACTGGTACCTGGTGCCGCGCGTCGGCTATCCCGACCCCGAGACCTTCGACGCGGCCTGCCTGGCGCTCGGCGAGCTCCATGACGAGCTGTGGCAGGCGACGGGGATCGCACCGGAGCGGACCGTTCTCGGCGGCTTCTCGATGGGCGCGGTGATGAGCTACGCCCTTGGGCTCGGCGCCGGGCGCCCCGCGCCCGGCGGGATCCTCGCCTTCTCGGGCTTCATCCCCACCGTCGAGCGCTGGCAGCCCGACCTCGCCACCCGCAGCGGGGTACGCGTGTTCATAGCGCACGGCCGGCGCGACCAGGTGATCGACGTCGGCTTCGCGCGAGCGGCCGCCGAGCAGTTGCGCGACGCCGGCCTGCCGGTCGACTACCACGAGTCCGACGCCGCGCACCACATCGACCCGAGGGAGATCCCCGCGGCCGGCGCGTGGCTGCGAGACACGCTGGAGCAAAGGGCATAAGGTTGACGGGGACAGCCGAGCAGGTAAGGAGGAGTCGCATGTCAGGCCCAGCGCTGCGTCCACAGCCGTCCTCGAGCCGCACCCTCGAGGTCCTGATCGTGGGCGCCGGCTTCGGCGGGATCGCCGCCGCGATCGAGCTGCGCAGGCACGGGATCACCGACATCACGATCCTCGAGAAGGCGCCCGACCTGGGCGGGACGTGGTTCTACAACAGCTACCCGGGAGCCGCGTGCGACGTGCCGAGTCACCTGTACTCGTTCTCCTTTGCGCAGCGGCGCGACTGGTCGCGGCTGTGCTCGCCGCAGGCGGAGATCCACGCCTACCTGCACGACGTCGCGCGCGCCCATCACGTCGACGGGCTGGTGCAGACGAACACGACCGTCACCGCCTGCACGTGGGACGCGGCGCGCTGCCGCTGGAGCGTCGAGACCGCGCAGGGCGCGGTCCACGAGGTGGACGCGCTGATCCTCGCGACCGGCCAGCTCGATCAGCCGTCGCGACCGAGGATCGAGGGCGCGGACAGCTTCGCCGGCCACAGCTTCCACTCGGCCGAATGGGATCACGACTATCCGCTCGCGGGCAAGCGTGTGGCGGTCGTCGGCACCGGCGCGAGCGCCGTGCAGCTCGTGCCCGAGATCGCACCCGCGGTCAAGCAGCTGAGCGTGTTCCAGCGCACCGGCAACTGGTTCCTGCCGCGCCACAACCGCCGCTACAACCAGGCGGTCAGGACGGTGATCGCGAGCGTCCCCGGACTGCAGGCGCTGCGCCGGAAACTCGTGTTCGAGTACACGGAGGCGATCACGCTGGCGATCCGCCACCCCGACACGGTCGGGCGCCTCGTGCGCGCGCGCTCCGCCGCGTTCATGCGCTCGCAGCTCAAGGACCCGGAGATCCGCGCCAAGGCGTGGCCTGACTACACGTTCGGCTGCAAGCGCATCCTCTTCAGCTCGCACTACCTGCCCGCGCTGCAGCGCCCCAACGTCGAGCTGGTCACCGACGCGATCGCGCGCATCACCCCCACCGGCATCGTCACCGCCGGCGGCGCCGCGCACGAGGTGGACTGCGTGATCTGGGCGACCGGCTTCAGGACCACCGACTTCATGTTCCCGATGCGCATCGCCGGCGGCGACGGTCTGGACCTGCACGAGTACTGGTCCGGCGGCGCGCACGCGCACCTCGGCATGTGCGTGCCTCACTTCCCCAACATGTTCGTGATGTACGGGCCCAACACCAACACCTCGGGAGGCTCGATCATCGTCTACCTCGAGGCGCAGGCCGCCTACATACGCCAAGCCCTGCAGCAGCTGCGCAGCCGCGCCGTCGGCGCGATCGAGGTGCGCGCCGAGGTCGAGGCCGCGAGCGATCGCGCGCTGCAGGCGCGCTTCGCCGGCACCGCGTGGACGGACTGCGACTCCTGGTACCGCGACGAGAACGGCCGCATCGTGACCAACTGGCCCGGCTACATGCGCGAGTACCTCGAGCAGACCAGCCAGCTGGACGCCGGCGAGTACCGCTTCGCTCCATTGCCAAAGCCAGCTCCCGTGATGAGTGCTTAGGGTGCTGGGAGGGGACGCGAGGCCATGTACGACTACATAATCGTCGGAGCCGGCTCCGCCGGCTGCGTGCTCGCCAACCGCCTCTCGGAGGACCCCTCCGCGCGGGTGCTGCTGCTGGAGGCCGGCGGCAAGGACCGCTCGCTGAAGATCAAGATCCCGGCGGCGTTCCCCGAACAGTTCCACACCAAGCTCGACTGGGACTTCGCGACCGAGCCCGAGCCGCACGTGGACGGGCGCTCGCTGTACATCCCGCGCGGCAAGGCGCTCGGCGGCTCGAGCTCGATGAACGCGATGCTCTACGTCCGCGGGCGGCCGCTGGACTACGACGGCTGGGCCGCCCAGGGCGCGCCCGGTTGGAGCTACGCCGACGTGCTTCCCTATTTCAAGAAGTCCGAGGACAACGTCCGCGGCGCGTCCGAGTACCACGGCGCCGGCGGCCCGCTGCACGTCGCCGAGCAGCGCTCGCCGCGGCCGCTGAGCGGGCGCCTGCTGGCCGCCAGCGAGGCCGCCGGCATCCCGCGCATCGCCGACTACAACGGCCCCGAGCAGGACGGCGCCTCGATGTTCCAGGTCACGCAGCGAAACGGACGGCGCTTCAGCGCCGCCGACGCCTACCTGCGTCCCGCGCTCACCCGCCCCAACCTCGAGGTGCGCACGAACGTCACCGTGCTCGGCGTCGAGCTCGAGGGCGAGCGGGCCGTCGGCGTGCGCTTGCGCAAGGGCCGCGGCAGCGTGGAGGTCGTGCGCGCCGAGCGCGAGGTGCTGCTCAGCGCCGGCGCGATCGGCTCGCCGCAGCTCCTGCTGCTGTCGGGCATCGGCGCGGGCGATGAGCTGCGCGGCGCCGGCGTCGAGGTCCGCCACGAGCTCCCCGGCGTCGGTCGCAACCTGCAGGACCACCCGTTCCTGACCGTCCTATGGGAGGTCACCGGCACCGACACCCTGTACGGCGCTGAGGCGCCCAAGTCACTGGCCGAGTGGCTGCTGCGCAGATCGGGCAAGCTCAGCTCCACCGTCGCCGAGGTCGTCGCCTTCACGCGCACCCGCGGCGGCCTGCCCGCCGCGGACATCCAGTTCCACATGGGCGCCGCCTACTACGAAGACCACGGCGCCGAGACCTACGACGGGCACTGCATGGTGATCGCGCCCGTGCTCGTATCGCCGCAGGCGCGCGGCCAGGTGTGGCTGCGCTCCGCCGACCCCGTCGCCAAGCCGCGGATCATCACCAACGCGCTCTCAGAGCCCGACGACGTGCGCTCGCTCGTCGCCGGCGTGCGCCTCGCGCGCGAGATCGCCGCCCAGGCGCCGCTGCGCGAGCTTGTCGTCAAGGAGCTCAAGCCCGGAGCGGCGAGCGTCGAGGACGCAGACCTCGAGGCCGACCTGCGCCGGCGGCTGATGCTGATCTACCACCCCGTCGGCACCGCCCGCATGAGCGACACCCACCCCGAGGCGGTCGTCGACTCGCAGCTGCGCGTGCACGGCCTGCAGGGCCTGCGCGTGATCGACGCCTCGATCATGCCCACGATCACCGGCGGCAACACCAACGCCCCCACGATCATGATCGCCGAGCGCGGCGCCGATCTCGTCCGGGGCGCGGCGACGAGCGTGGAGCACGTCGAGAGCGCCGCATCAGCGCCAGCCTCAACCTCGACTGGAGCCTGAGATGAGCCTGTCGATCAACTACCACCGCGAGGGCGAAGGCCCGCCGCTGGTGCTGCTGCACGGGGTCGGGCACCACTGGCAGGCGTGGGAGCCCGTGATCGATCTGCTCGTCAATGAGTTCGACGTGATCGCGTGCGACTCCCCGGGCTTCGGCCGCTCCGCCGCGTTGCCGGCCTCCATCGAGCCCACGATCGCCGCCTACGTGGACGCGTTCGAGTGGTTCTTCGCCGAGCTCGGCCTCGAGCGCCCGCACGTGGCGGGCAACTCGATGGGCGGCGCGATCGCGCTCGAGCTGGCCCGTGGCCGGGCGATCCGATCGGTCAGCGCGTTCTCCCCGGCGGGCTTCTGGACCCCCGCCGAACTGCGCTTCTGCCAGCTCTCGCTCAGGGCGCTTGCGGGGGTGCCCGTGGCGGCTCGTCCCGCCATCGAGGCGCTCGCGCGCACGCGCCCCGGGCGCGTGGCGCTGTTCTCCCAGAGCTTCGGCTACCCGGCGCGGCTGCCGGCCGACGAGGCCGTCTCGATGCTCAGGGACGCGTGGGCCTCCCCCGCTGTGCGCGGCGCCCTGGACGCCTTTCGCCACTACCGCTTCGGCACGCCCGAGCAGCTGCGCAGCACGCCCGTGACGATCGCATGGGGCGCCCGCGACCACCTGCTCTCCTATCGGCGTCAGGCCCCGCGCGCCCGCGCGATGCTGCCGTGGGCGACGCACGTGACGCTCGGCGCCGGGCACGTGCCGTTCTTTGATGATCCCGCCGCCGTCGCCGAGGTCGTCCGTGCCCGCGCCCACTCGGCTGAGGTCAGGGATAAGCGTCCCTCACCAAGCCGAGGGCCTTGAGTCGAGATCACGCTCGCTAGCGAAGCAGCATGCGCAGGATCGGCTCGGCGCGTCGGGCATCGGGCCGCTCCCCGGTAATCAGATCGAGATAGGTGTAGGACTCGATCAGCCGCACGATCACGTATGCGACCTCGTGCAGGTCGACCGGTAGATCCAGGCGGCCAGCATCGGTCTCCTGCCCCAGCAGCTCCTGGATCGCGCCGATCAGCCGTGGCTGGAAGTTGGTGTCATGACGCGTGAGCAGTCGCATCGCATACTCGCCCTCCTCGACGAGCCAGCGCTGCATCCCCGCGTTCGAGATGACCGCTTCGAGAAAGCGCCTGATGACCTCGACGATGCGCTCCGCGCCTTTGGCCCCTACGTCGTCGTCGATCTTCTCGAGAGTGCGCTCGCCCAGCGACCAGATGATCTCGACCAAGAGCTGGTCGCGCGATCCGACCCAGCGGTAGAGCGTGGCGCGGTTGACGCCGAGCTCATCGGCGAGCGCACTCATCTCGACGCGCTCCGCGGCCAAGAACTTCCGCCGCGCGAGCCGGAACGCGTCCATAGCCGTGGGCCGCGGCGGCTCCCCGCCACGCGCGAGCTCGCGCTGAAGCTTCGTGGCCGGCCGCCGGCCGCGGCGTGGCTGCCGTGCCGGTGTCATGCCAAGCCAGCATCGCAGCTGTCGGCGACAGATCGGCATGAGGCGGTCTCCCGCTTTGAAGGACAAAGCAACAAGTGGTATAAGGTGTTGCGCTAGGCCACATATTGTCTTTATGCCGCGTCCGGGTGGATAAGACCAAAAGGAAGGGAGATACGTATGGCGATCGTCGACAGGCCCACACAGCTAACCGAGCAGACGCTCGAGTCGGTCGAGAGGGGACAGCGGGCCGCGATCGAGGCGGTGCGCAAGTTCGTCGACACCGTCGACGAGAAACTGCCGGCACTCGGCGACGAGCATCCGTCCACGCGGCAAGCGATCATCGACGCTGCCCTGGACATGGCCGACCAACTGGTCCACACCCAGTACGAGTTCCTTCGCGAGGTTGCGCACAGCGCCGGCAAGTCGCTCGGCGCGTCAGACCAGGCGAAATAGGACCCGAGCCGAATCCGGGCGCTGTCGCCAGACGCTCCTTGCGGATGAACCGGCGCCCGCTTCCGCCTGCCTTCGTCTGAGCCGTCGTGATGCAAACAGCGCCGCTGACCGTCCTCGACGAGCTCTACCTGCACCTCGACCGCGAGGGGGAGCCGTTCAGCGTGCACATCGAGATCCGCGTCGAGGGACACATCGACGTGACACGCCTGCACGCCGCAGTCCGCGAGGCGGCGCTTCGCCATCCGATCGCCCGCGCCAGGCTGGCGCACACTCGTGCCACCGACGTCCGTTACCACTGGGAGATCGCCGACGAGCTCGCATCGGTCGACCTCGAAGAGATCGAGTGCGACTCGCCCGCCGACCTGACGCGCGGACGTGAGCGGTTGCTGAGCCGGATACCGGACCTCGATCGTCCTGGGCCGTTCTCCTTGCTGCTGGCGCACGACCGGCGGGGCGACGTGGTCGTCATGAACCTGCATCATGGGGCCGGCGACGGGCTCTCGGCGGTGCGGCTGATGGCCTCGATCGCCCGCGCCTACTCCGGCGAGGAGGATCCGGTCCCGGACCTCGACGCCCTCGACGTCAGGGATGTGAGCACAGGTTCGGTCAGGGAGCGCATCACCCGTGGGCGCACGGCTCTGGAGTACCTCCCGCGCTGGGTGACGACCCCCGCACGGATCGCCCCGCAGGGATACAGCGACCGTCCCGGCTATGGGTTCGAGCTGCTGAGCTTCGAGCCCGAGGAAGTCGAGCAGCTCCTCGCGCTGCGCACCGGCGGGGCGACCGTCAACGATGTCCTGCTCGCAGGCCTCGCGGTCGCCGTGCACCGGTGGAACGAGCAGCACGGCGCCTCCACCCGCCCCGTTTACCTGATGATGCCAGTCAACCTGCGCCCTCCCGAGTGGCGCTTCGACATCCTCGGCAACTTCGCCGCTTACGTCAGCGTGCGCCTCGCCGCCGAGGACCAGAAGACCCTCGCAGCGGCGATCCAGGCCACCGCGGCGAGCACGCGGCGGATCAAGAACGACGGGATCGCCAAGTACGTCGTCGACTTCCTCAGCCTGGCGTCCGCACTTCCGACGGGCCTCAAGCGGCACATGCAGAAGCTGATCCCACTGACCGGCAACGCCGTCGTCGACACCGCCGTGCTCTCCAACCTCGGTCGTCTCCCGCCCGCGCCACATCTCGGCGACGCAGGCGCAGTCCAGGAAGTCTGGTTCTCACCGCCCGGGCGCATGCCGCTCGGCGCCTCGCTCGGAGCTGCCACGCTGGACGGACGCCTGTTCCTCACCCTCCGCTACCGCCACGCGCTCTTCGACGCCAACGCGGCCGCCCACTTCCTCGCCACGTTCAGAAGAGTGCTCGCGCCCTGACGTCGCCGGGGTCGAGAGGGGCAAGACGGGCCATTAACCTCCCCGGATGATCGCATCTCTCCAGCGTTTGGCGACCGTCGCCGCGCTCGGGCTCGTTCTGGTGGTCGTGGCGGTCACCTGGCGCGTCGCGACCGAGGCCGCGCCGGCGCTGAGCATCCAGCGGACGCTCGCGTCCTACGTCCGGTTTCCCGGCGACGCGCCCATGCTCGCGTGGCCGCGCGCGGGCGAGGCGGCCGTCGAGGTGCAGGGAATCGGCGGGATCACGACCTCGGCGAAGCTCACCCCGGTGCCGATCGCAAGCGTCGCCAAGGTCATGACCGCCTACCTGACCCTGCTCGAGCACCCGCTGGCCCCCGGCGCGGAAGGGTTCACGATGACGATCACGCCTGCCGACGTCGCCGAAGAGGAACGGCGAGCCGCGCTCCTGCAGTCGACGCTGCCGGTGAAGGCGGGAGAGCGGATCACCGAGCGCCAGGCGCTGCAGGCGCTGCTGCTGCCGTCGGCCAACAACGTAGCCGCGCTGCTGGCCGTTCACGACGCGGGGACGCTGGCAGCGTTCGTGGCCCGCATGAACTCCACCGCGCGCGCGCTCGACATGGTCTCCACCAGGTACACCGACCCGAGCGGCTTCAACGACGAAACCGTGTCCACGGCCATCGACCAGTTGAAGCTCGCGCGCGTAGCCATGCGCGAGCGGGCGTTCGCGGCGATCGTCGCGGAGCCCTCAGCCGAGCTGCCGGTCGTGGGTAGCGTCACCAACCTGGACACGCTGCTCGGACGCGACGGGTACACGGGCATCAAGACCGGCTCCGACCGCGCCGCCGGCGGCTGCTTCATGTTCGCCAAGCACGTCGTCATCGCAGGACGGCGACTGACGGTGCTGGGCGTGGTGCTCGGCCAGCGGGAAGGCGCGCTGATCGAAGCCGCGCTCGCGAGCGCTCAGCGCCTGGGCGACTCCGTCGCGGCGGCTCTGCGTGTGGAGACCGTCCTGCCCGCCGGCACTCGCGTGCTGAGCGCGAGCAACGCCGACGGCCATCGCACGACGGCCGCGACCGCGGGCGCGCTGCAGGAGATCGGCTGGAGCGGGCTCGAACTCGCGGTCCGGGTGGCCGTGCGCCCGGCCATGACCAGCTGGCGGACGGGCGAGCGGGTGGCGACGATCGTCGTGGGAGGCGGGGTCGTCTTGCCGATGACCGTGGTAGCCGTTCGCCCGCTGGGTGGGCCGTCGCTGGGCTGGCGCCTGCTGCACCTGCTGTGAGAGGACGCCGTTCGGAGCAGCGCCCGGGCCGGTCGTGATAAAGCCTCAACCGCGACCTGAGGTTTAGACATGCCCACGTGCGTGGCAGCTCACGGTGCTGATGCGGTGGCTCGGTTGACTGCCACTCCGTCCGCGGCGACCACGCGTGCGACCTCACCTCGAGAGCTCACTTGCAGCTTGCCGAAGATGTGGGTCATGTGACGCTCGACAGTCTTGTGGCTGAGCACCAGGCGATCGGCGATCTCACGGTTGGTCAGGTGATCGGCGACCAGGCCAGCGACCTCGAGCTCGCGGCCGCTGAGCGCGGCAAGGCCCACCGTGCCGCGACCGCGGCGTCCGGTGCGTGTGACACGCCGGCCGAGCATGCGCAGCTCACGGACGGCGAGCGCCTCCAGCCGTCGCGCCCCAAACTCCCCCAACCGTGCTCGAGCCTGCTCGAGCACGTCGATCGCAGCACTCGTCTCGTCGGCTGCCGCGAGCGCGCGGGCGAGCACCAGCTGAGAGCGCTCGCGCTCCAACCTGTGCACCTCCCCGGCGCACGCCACCGACTCGCGCGCCGAGCGCAGTGCGGTCGCGGTGTCCTCGTGCGCGAGCGCAACCGCCGCGCGCGCGCGATACGCCCACGTCAGGGGGCCGCACAACGGCAAGTGCTCGGCTGACGCCCACGCCCGCCGAGCCCACTGCTCGGCTTCATTGCCGTCGCCCAGCCGCAGTGCGGCCCTCGTGAGGACCTCGTAGAAGTACGAGCGCTGCGACGGCTCGGTCCGCGGAAGCTCGGGCCCGCCGCCTGCCGTGAGGATCGCCATTCGACCGGCGCCGGGAGAGCCGTTGTCGATCTGAGCCTCGCCCAGCCAGGCCCTCGCCAGCAGCGCCTGCGGAGCCGGCGCCGCGTCCGCCAACGCCTCGAGGTGGATCGTCGTGGCGGTCACAGCCTCGGGCAGTCCACCGACTCGTACCGCCAGCCAGCAGCGCATCGCGGAGGTGAGCGCGATCAGTTGCTCGGCGCCGATGATGTGGGCGGTTTCGATCGCCTCGTCGGTCTCTTCACCGGCGCGGCGCAGATCGCCCAGCCAGGTACGTGTGATCACGGAGCCCACGAGCATCGGGATCAGCAGATGGCGCTGGCCGCTGCGATGCCCGAGGGCGAGGCCGCGCTCGTAGTGACGCAGCACGTCCTGGTAGCGCTCCAGGTGGTGCTCACACCAGCCGACCCAGTGGACCGCCCCAGGTGCAGGCGCAGCTCGCGATCGCTGAGGCTGTCGAGCAGCCGCGCGCCTTCGAGCATGTGCGCGTGGGCGTGCGCTGGCTCTCCCATGTTCAGCTCGGCCAACCCCAGCACTGCCGCCGCCGCCGCCGTGAGACTGTCGTCGCGCAGGCACTGGGCACTCTGCAGCGCGCTCGCGGCGCGCGTCGCCATCGCGTGCCAGTCCCACTCGAAGTAGCGATCGGCCGCGAGCTCGAGCTCGAGCGTGGCAGCCTCGACCGAGCGCTCCCCGTCGAGTTCCTGCAGAGCGGCGTCGAGCGTGTGCCGCGCCCTGCCGCTGTCGCCGAGCAGGCGCTCGATGACCGCCATCGCAACGACCGGCCTGACGCGCAGGACGGCGTGCTCGTCGGCGAGCAGGTCGAGGACCTCTCCGAGCACCTCGCTCGCGCGCGCGAGCTGCCCGGATGCGGTGAGCGCGATCGCGAGCGGAACGAGCAGGGCGATGCGCCGTTCAAGCTCGGCCCGCGCCGGAAGCAGTCGCAGCGCCGCCTCAAACCAGCGCGCGGCGCTGGCCGGAGCCAGGCGTGCGGTGTCGCGCCCGGCGTCGATGAGCAGCGCCACGGCCGCCTCATCCCCCTCGCGCGCAGAGAGCTCGACGTGGTGCGCACGACTCGAGGCTCGCGCGCCGCACTCCGCGAGAGCCAGAGCCGCCCGCTCATGAGCGCCGATGCGCCAGGCCGGCTTGCTCGAGGCATACACCGCACGCCGCACGATCGGATGGCGAAACGCGAAGCGTCCGGGCACGTCTTCGGCGCTCGCCAACAGACCTCGCTCCAACGCCTCGTCCAGGCCTTGCAGCACCGTCGGGCGATCGACGCCCGCGATCGCGGCGACCAGATCGCACGAGAACGGATCGCCCGCCACCGACGCTGCATCGACGACCAGCCTCCCCCTGACAGAGAGCTCGGAGAGCTCGGCGACCAGTGCACGTCCCACCTCCAGCGGTACATCGAATGGCTCATCCGCGCCCTGTGGCCCTGCGGCCAGCGCCGCGCCGCGCGTGAGCTGCTTCGCGAGCTGCTTCAGATAGAAAGGGTTGCCCCCCGACTCGCGGTAGACGACCTCGCGCCGGTCGGCGCCCTCGATGCCAGCAAGCAGCCCACCCGCATCACTGCGACTCAACGAGCCGAGCTGTACGCGCTCGCAGCGCTCATTCGAGCAGGACGCATCGAGCGCGTGGCGCAACCACTCCGGCGCTTGAGCGGGGCGCAGAGCAAGGAGCAGCAGCACGGGCGCCGCCACCGGATGGTTCAGCAGCCGTACGATCAGCTCGAGGGACGCCTGATCCGCCCACTGCAGGTCGTCGAGCACCAGCACGATCGGGTGCTCGAGTGCCAGCGACCGCAGCAGCGCGCACACTCCATCGTGGATCTGGCTCGGTTCGGTCGCCGCAAAGACGTTCGACGTGATCGAACCTGCGCAACCGTCGAGCGCGTCGACGAGGATCCCGAAGGGCAACTGTCGCTCGAACTCGGCGGCCCGGCCCTGCAACAACAGCGTCCGCTGATCGCAGGACCGATCGATCGCCTCGGCCAGCAGTGCGGACTTTCCCACGCCGGGCTCGCCCAGCACCGCCAGCGCGTGGGAGGACCGGGCGCCGGGAAGCGCCCGAAGCGCTGCGTTCAGCACGTGCAGCTCGGCCTGCCGGCCCAACAGCTCGGTGACGTTCATGGAGGCGATGCCCAACTATCCCCAGTGGCTGGGCGCTGGTCAACTGAAATATGGGGGATTCTCCCCGATGCGCGGGGTCGCGCCCGCACGAATAGTTCTGTCAATGTCGTCCTTGTGCGCCCACGCCGGCCAAGGATCGCGCGCGGCCGCTCACGCGCGACTGTGCTCAGCGAGCGTGGCGCTCGTGTCTCTCCTCGGCGTGCTCGGCACGTGCTGCGCGGTCTCGGCCACTGCCTCCACAATGCCGTTCACGCTCACGACATCCCAGAGACCCGTCGGATTCACCAGCCGGCTCGGTGTGAGCCCCGACACGGTGCCCGTGGACGACACACCACTGGCCGAGCTGAGCGCCTCCGACAGCGAAGGTGAACTCGGCTCCTCGGTGGCGATCTCGGGATCTACTGTCGTGGCAGGCGCGCCGCGTGAAGATGATGCGGAAGGGATCGCCTACATGTTCGGGGCATCGGAGGGCTCGTGGTCCCAGCAGGCCGCGCTCACTGCCGCGGCGGACCACGAGGTGGGCTCGCTCTTCGGCGCTGTGGTGGCAATCTCGGGGACGACGATGGTCGTGGGCGCCCCGGGCGACAACGGCAGCCCGGCTGGCAAAGCATTCGTGCTCACCTACTCCGAAGCGAAAAGCTCGTGGTCTGAACCGGTCGAACTGGCCCCGGGCGAAACCGGCCACGAAAGCAACTTCGGCTTCTCCGTAGCGATCTCCGGGTCCACGGTGGTGGTGGGCGCCCCGGGGGAGAATGGCGACCCGGCAGGCAGGGCTTACGTGTTCACGGGGTCGGGCGCCTCCTGGTCAAGACCGACAGAACTGGCTGGCCCTGCGGAGAACAGGGACTTCGGTGCCTCGGTGGCGATCTCCGGGTCCGCGGTGGTGGTGGGGGATCCGAGGGCCGAAACACTGAGGGGCGATCCCGGCGCGAACGTCGAGACAGGTGCGGCCTACATCTTCACCGGCTCCGGTGCCTCTTGGTCCGGGCCTACCGAGCTGAGCGCAGCCGACAGCGCTGAAGGTGACGCATTCGGCAAGGCGGTGGCGGTCTCAGGGTCCACGGTGCTCGTCGGCGCGCCCGGGCACGCCAAAGGAGCAGGGGCGAGCTACGTGTTCACGGGTTCAGGCGCGTCCTGGGCACAGAAGGCCGAGCTGACCGCAGGCGAAGACAGCGAGGAAGGAGGCGACTTCGGCGAAGCGGTGGCTCTCTCCGGGTCCGCCGCGGTAGTGGGCGCCCCCGGGACCGACTCCGAAGCGGGCGCCGCGTACGTGTTCAGCGGCGCGGAAAGCTCGTGGACCGAGCAGTCCGAGCTCACCCCCGCGAAACGCGAATCGGAAGCCCGCTTCGGCGACTCGCTGAGCGTGTCGGGCTCCACGCTCGCCGTCGGCGCCCCCTCTCAAAAAGACAAGGTCGGCGCAGCCTACGTGTTCGAACTCGGGCCGGCGCCACCATCGGCGGAACTCAGCATGACGGCGAGCGCTGCGCCGAATCCGGTCACCGTCGGGCAGGACCTCGAAGATACGTTCACGATCACCAACGCGGGGCCCGACGAAGCGGAAGCGGTGGCGTTCTCCGACGAACTGCCCGGCGGGGTGACACTGAAGTTGGTGAGCGCGAGCCAAGGCAGCTGCAAAGAAACGACGGCGGGCGGCAAGACGACGGCGTCCTGTGCGCTGGGGTCGCTCGCAGACGGCGCCCACGCGACCGTGAAAGTCACGCTCGAACCGACACGGGCGGGCGTGGTCGCGAACGCGGCGACGGTCTCCAGCGTGACGACCGATCCCAACCTGGAAAACAACACCGCCACCGCCACCGCCACGGCCGAGGTGCCGCCGCCTCCGACGCCACCGTGCGAATCGAGCAAGGTCCTCGGGGCGGTGACGGTGCTCGCCGACTGCATCTCCCAACTGGGCAACGGCACCTACCTGGCGACCGGGAACACGCGCTTCTCCGATGGCGCGACGATCGTCCTCGCCGGCACGCAGAGCCCGGCGCCGCTGATCATCGACCCGGCAACGAACACGATCGCGATCGCGCCGGCGAGCGGCGGCGCGGCGCAGACGGGCGAGCTGGAGGCAGGCGGCGTGGACGTCGCCAGCGGCCAGCTGGTGATCGACACCCAGGGCGTGCAAGATCCCGTCTCCGGCGTCGCCGGCGCCGCGAAGATCACGGGCCTCGAAAGCTTTGCGCTGTCGCTGTCGAGCTGGACGTTCGAAGACATCGGCATCACGCCGAGCGTCTACCTGCTGCCGAGCGGCGCGGGCGGCGGCGTGGTCGTCGACGGCCGGCTGACGCTGCCGGCGTGGCTCGGCGCGGCGATCGAGTACGGACCGCTCGGCAGCGCCGTGTCGGGCCAGCTCGCCGTGCAGGTCGCAGCGAGCGGACAGGTCAGCGTGCTCGACGGCGGGATCACCTATCAGTCGACGGATTTCGGCCTCTCCTCGCTGCAGCTCGCCAAGGGTCAGCTCTCCTACCAGCGCGCGGGTGACGTGTGGACGGGAACCGCGACGCTCGGGTTCCCGAACCTCGCCAACCTGGTGGTGAACACGACGATCGGACAGGGGAAACTCGACGAACTCAACGCCAACTTCACGTGCGCGGCCCTGTGCAGCGGGCCAGAACTGCAGAAAGGCGACGGCGCCAAGGTCCCGAGCATCGGCGCGGTGCTCGATCTCGAGGACGCCTCGCTGGAGATGATCAACCTGCAGGGGATCTCCTACACGCCGTTCACGTTCACCCCCGGACAGCTGCCCCATATCTGCATCAGCTCACCCCGCTTCAAAATCACCTGCCCGCAACAGCCGCCACCACCACCGGCGCCGAAGATCGAGGGTCAGCTGGTCGCCGGCGCGCTCGAAAACAAGATCGTCGTCGGTGGCGACTTCACGGCTCTGCTCGACGGCGCGTTCTCGGCCGAAGGCAGCGTCGGGCTGGCGCCGTTGCACAGCGGCACGTTCCCCGTGCCCGCGGCGCTCGAAAAGAACCAGTCGGCGCAGAACGTCGTCAACACGATCCTGAAATCCGTGAACGCCGGTGTGGAGCTCGCGGGCGCGCAGGTGAGCTTCACACCGCCGAGCCTGCTGCAGGCGGCGGGCGAGGTCTTCCTGCCGCCGCTGCCGTTCCCGGTGCAGTTCCTGGAAGGCAAGATCTCGATCGGCATCGACCCACCGCACTTCACCGGCGAGGGCTCGCTGAGCCTGGTCGTGCCGGGCTACGTTCCGATCATCGGCGGCGATCGCTTCGGCGGCGTGGAGGCGTTGGTCTCCGACAAGGCGGCGGCCGGCGAGGTGGAAGTCCAGGGCATCTGCATCCACTACATCGGCTGCACTCCGAGCCTGAGCGTGCTCGTCGCCTTCAACTACGCGAGCGCCGGCTTCACCATCAGGGTCAACGGCGGCAGCATCAACGAATACGCGACCGTCCCACAGGCGGGTGCGAGCAGCGCACGAGCCCATGGCAACCGCCGCACGGTGCGCGTCCCGGGCGGCAAGCAGCTCGCCACGTTCACGATCTCCAGCGCACGCGGCACACCGAACGTGCGGCTGCTCGGCCCGCCGGGCGCCCATCGCCGCGTGCTCACGCTCGCGTCCTCCAAGCGGCTGCACAACCGCACCGGCGCGCTCGCGTGGACCACCAGGTCAGGGCACTCCGAGAGCTTCCTCGTGTTCCTGCCCGCGGGCGGGCGCTGGAGCGTCAGCCGCGTCGGCGGGCCTGCGATCACCGCCGTGAAGGTGACGGTCCCGCGCCACAAGCTGCACGCTGCCTCCTACCCGCACGCGGCCCCGCGCGCGAGCGACCTGCCGAGGGGCACCGTCTCGACGAACAGCACCATCGCGTTGCACTACAGCGTCCCTCACGCCGCGCCGGGCACGACCGTCCAGCTGTGGGCCGGCACCGGCCCCCACGGCGCCGGCGGCGTGATGATCGCCGACGAACTGCCGCCCTCAGGGTCGACGACGTGGAAGCTCGCGGGCCTCGCCAGCGGGCGCTACTGGCCGTACGCGATCGTCAGCCAGAACGGCATCCCGGTCTCGATCCAGTACTGGCCCGACTCCGTCGAGGTCGCCAACCCCAGCGCGCCGGCAGCGCCCACCGGCATGCAAGCAGCAGCAGCCGCCGCCGGGCAGGTGCTGGTTGGCTGGAACGACGTCCCGCAAGCCGCGACATATGCGATCACGGCGACGCCGGCATCCGGCGGCGCGGTGATCCGCGACGCCGTACCCGCGAGCCAGCTCGGCGATGAGCTGACCCTCGCGCCCGGCACGTGGTCGATCACCGTGCAGGCGGTCGACGCCGAAGACAGCGCCGGTCTGCCCAGCGCGCCGAGCAGTGTCACGGTGCCCTGACCACGCGCTTCACGAGCGATCACCGTGATCGCCGGCCGCTACTGGAGCTCGTCCTCCCCTTGTGGAAGCGCGTTCTCCCTGACTGCCGAGCGCAGACGCGAGTCGGCGCCCTGATGCCTGCGCTCGAGTTCCTTGAGCCGAGTCACGCTCGTCAGGCGCGGGCCGTAGGCCTTTGCCTTGTAGAGGTCGTAGCGCTCGCGGTGATAGCGCGCTTCCGCCTGCAGCTCCTCCATCCGCCGTGTGCCGATCATCGCTCGCCCTCCTACCGGCCTTGGGCGGGCGGTCGGCCTCCCCTGCCAGCCTGGCTGGGGCGTCAACTCCAGATAGCCAGCACTCCCTACTTTAGCGCCTGAGCTCGGGCGGCCGCTGCGGGAGACGTGTCCTCGCCGCTAGCCTTCGGCGAATCGGCTCGACGTTCACCCCATCGCATCGCGGCGGCTCCGGGCCGCCACTCGTGTGCCTGCACGGCTTCACCGACACCTGGCGAACGTGGGAGCTCGTGCTGCCTGAGCTGGAGCGCCGTCACGATGTGCTCGCGCCCACGCTGCTCGGCCACGCGGGCGGCCCGCCGATCGAGGGCAAGGTCGGCGAGGCACAGATCACCGATGCGATCGAGCGGGCAATGGATGACGCCGGCTTCGAGACCGCG
>JBEKGK010000050.1:0-23485 GCA_050012835.1 Solirubrobacteraceae bacterium
CTGCAGAGGGTGCCGCCGGAGCGGACCGCCGCGCTCCTGCGCAGCGAGTCGCCGCAGACGATCGCGCTGATCCTCGCCAGCCTGCAGACGACGCTCGCCTCGCAGGTGCTCGCGCGCCTGCCCGAGCGCCAGCAGCCGGACATCGCGCTGCGCATCGCGCGCATGGGCGAGACCAGCGCGCAGGTCGTCCAGCAGGTTGAGGAGGTCATACGCCACAAGCTGACCGCTGTCGCCGAGCGCGAGTACTCCGCCGCGGGCGGCACCAAGACGCTCGCCGAGATCCTCAACCACTCTGACCGCACCACCGAGCGCAACGTGCTCGAGAAGCTCGCGTCGGTCGACAACGATCTGGCCGAGGAGGTGCGCAGCATGCTGTTCGTCTTCGAGGACATCGTCAAGCTCGAAGAGCGCGCCGTCCAGCAGGTCCTGCGCGAGGCCGACCAGAAGGATCTCGTGCTCGCGCTGCGCGGCGCGCCGGACAACGTCAAGGAGGTCGTGCTGACGAACATGTCCGAGCGCGGCGCCGAGATGATCAAGGAAGAGATGGAGGTCCAGCCGCCGCAGCGCAAGCGCGACATCGACGGCGCCCAGAGCCGCATTGTGGCGGTCGTGCGCAGGCTCGAGGAGGCCGGCGCGATCGTGATCGCCAGCGACAGCGAAGAGGAGAGCGAAGCGGTTGTCTGACGCGGCCGTCAGCTACGACTTCGAGCAGCTCGAGCCCTCGCAGGCGCCGCCCAGGGATGCGGCCGCGCGCATGCTCGCGCAGGCGGTCGCCGAGGCCGAGCGCATCCGCGAGCTCGCCCGCGCCGAGGGCTACGAGCAGGGCCGCGCCGCCGGGCGCGAGCAGGGCGCGGCCGAGATCTCCGGCGCGGCCGGCGCGCTCGGCGATGCCGTGCACGGCATCGAGGCGCTGCGCGCCGAGGTGGCCGAGGCGGTCGAGTCGGACGCCATCGAGCTGGCGCTGATGCTCGCCGGCAAGATCCTCGCCGGCGCCTTCCAGGCGCGCCCGGAGCTGGTCGTCGAGATCGTGCAGGGGGCGCTGCGGCGCCTCAGCGACCGCCGCCGCATCACGGTGCTGGTCAACCCGGCGGATCTCGAGGTGGTGAAGGCGGCGATCGGCGAGCTGACGGCGCAGGGCAGCGGCGTCGAGCTGTGCGACCTGCAGTCCGACGAGCGCGTGGGTCCCGGCAGCGCGATCGTGCGCACCGCCGAGGGCGAGGTGGACGCGAGCGTGCACACGCAGCTGGAGCGTGCGCGCGAGGTGGTCGCGACCTCGCTGCAGAAGGGCGAGCTGGCCGCGTGAGCGGGGCGATGGTCAGTGAGGCCCGCCCGCCCACGCTGCTCGACAGGGCCGCCGAGGCGATCCGCGAGGCCGACCTCGCCAGGCGCCACGGCTTCGTCACCAACCTGATCGGGCTGATCATCGAGGCCACGGGGCTGCAGGCGGAGGTCGGCGAGGTGTGCCTCGTGGGCACCGATCGCAACCGCGCGGCCGTGGCAGCCGAGGTGGTGGGCTTCAGGGAAGGCCGCACGCTGCTGATGCCGCTCGGCGAGCTGCACGGCATCGGCCCCGGCACGCGCGTGCTGGCCAGCGGCGCGCCGTTTCGCGTGGCTGTGGGCGAGAGCCTGCTCGGGCGCGTCGTGGACGGCCTCGGCAACCCCCAGGACGGGCAGCATCAATCAGATCCCGCCCACGCGGGCGGTGCTCCACTGCTCGCGCGTTCCACGATCGCCACGCCCCCGAGCGCTCTCTCCAGGCCCCGCATCAGCGAGCGCGTCGGGCTGGGCGTGCGCGCGCTCGACGGCCTGGTGCCATGCGGGCTGGGACAGCGCCTGGGCATCTTCGCCGGCTCGGGCGTCGGCAAGTCCTCGCTGCTGGGGATGATCGCCCGCTCGACCAGCGCGTCGATCAACGTGATCGCGCTCGTGGGCGAGCGCGGGCGCGAGGTGCGCGAGTTCATCGAGCGCGATCTCGGCGACGCGCTGGAGCGCTCGGTGGTCGTCGTGGCCACCTCCGACCAGCCGGCGCTCGTGCGCATCAAGGCGGCGTTCACGGCCACCACGATCGCCGAGTACTTCCGCGACCAGGGCCACGACGTGATGCTGATGATGGACTCGGTCACGCGCTTTGCGATGGCCCAGCGCGAGGTCGGCCTGGCGATCGGCGAGCCGCCCGCCACGCGCGGCTACACGCCCAGCGTGTTCGCGCTGCTGCCCCGCCTGCTGGAGCGCGCCGGCACGAGCACCAGCGGCTCGATCACGGGCCTGTACACCGTGCTGGTCGACGGCGACGACATGAACGAGCCGATCGCCGATGCCGTGCGCTCGATCCTCGACGGGCACGTCGTGCTCACGCGCTCGCTCGCGCACGCGGGGCACTACCCGGCAATCGACGTCCTGCACAGCGTCTCGCGCCTGATCGGCGAGATCGTCTCGCCGGAGGTCGAGCAGGCCGGGCAGCGCCTGCGCGCCGCGCTGTCGGTGCTGCACGAGAAGGAAGACCTGGTGGCGATCGGCGCCTACCAGCCCGGCAGCGACCCCGCTCTGGACGCCGCGCTCGCACATCGCCCGCAGATCGAGCGCTTCCTGCGCCAGCCGGTGCGCGAGCGCAGCGATCCGCTGCAGACCGACGCGCGCCTGCTCGAGCTGGGCTCGTCGCTCGCTCGTGAGCTCGAGCGCCTGGGCGGCGAGATCCCCGACGCGGAGGAGGTCACCCCCGAAGACGACGCGGGCGGCGCCGGGGCGGCGAGCGGCGCGCCGCCGCTGGAGATCTCCGCGGTGCCCGCGATCCCGCCGCTCGGACTGAGCATCTGAGATGCGTAGCGCAGCGCGTGCATCGGTAGTCCGCTCGGCCCGTATGCTCGCCGGCGCTCAAGAACCGAGCCCGGCTTCCGATAACCAGGCCGTGACCGGACCCTCGTTTCGCTTCCGCCTCGAGCGCGTGCGCGTGGTGCGCGAGCGCAAGGAGAAGCTCGCCCAGCGCGAGCTGGCGGATGCGCTCTCGCGGCGTTCGAGCTCCGTCGCGGAGTTGCACGCCGCCGACGCGGACGTGGAGCACGCACGCGCCGAACAGCGGACCGTCGCCACGCAGACCAACACCGTCAGCGCCACCGACCTGCTCGCCCGCCAGGCGTTCCTGGAGCGCGTGGAGGCGCAGCGCCGCACGCGCGCCCGTGAGCTCCAGCAGCGCGACGCGGAGGTCGCCGAGCGCGACGCCGAGCTCACGACGGCGGCCAGCGAGCACGAGATGCTCAACCGCCTGAGGGAGCGCCACCGCGGCGAGCACGACCGTGAGGCCGCGCGCCGCGAGCGCAACACGCTCGATGAGATCGCCGTCACGCGCTTTCGCAGGAGCAGCGCATGAGCGCCCAAACGCTCAGCGGCGTCCCCGCGGGCATGGCCGCGGGCGAGCTCGCCGTCGCGCAGCGCGTGCAGCAGCTGCAGGCTCAGATCGAATCCGCGCGGCAGGTTGCCGCCGGGGGCCTGCCGGCGAGCACCGCCGCGAGCCCGGCGGCCACGCAGAGCTCGAGCACCGACTTCGCCTCCGCGCTGCAGGCGGCCACGACCGCCGACGCGTCGAGCGTCGCGGGAGCCGCCGCCGGCGCGTACACGCCGGTCGCCGGCGGCGCCACCGGAAGCGGCGAAGCGGGCGGCGAATACGAATCGCTGATCGATCAGGCAGCCTCGCGCAATGGACTGGACCCCGCGGTGCTGCATGGCTTGATCCAGCAGGAGTCGGGCTTCGATCCGAGCGCCAGCAGCAGCGCCGGAGCGTCCGGCCTGACCCAGCTGATGCCCGGGACCGCTTCCTCGCTCGGCGTCGCCGACCCGCTGAACCCGGCCGAATCGATCGAAGGAGGCGCCCGCTACCTGAGCCAGATGATGACCAAGTTCGGCGGCAACACCGAAGACGCGCTGGCGGCATACAACGCCGGACCGGGCGCCGTTGCGCAGTACGGCGGCATCCCGCCGTACGCCGAAACGCAGAGCTACGTCTCCAAAGTCCTCGGCTACGCCGAAGCCTACCGGCAGTCCCACCCCACGACCGCCACGGGAGCGCTCGCGTGAACTTCGAACCGGCGTTGTCGCCGCCATCCTCCTCGCCACCGCCGACCTCCGGCGCTCCACCGGGGGCCGCCGCTCCACCGGGCGCGCCGCCCTTTCACAGCGCGCTCGCCGAACACTGGGCCCGGACCGCAACCGCGGAAGGCCAACAGCACACAAGCTCCGAAGCGAGCCGCGGGGAACGGTCGATCAACCGCCGCCGCGAACGAGTGGGCGGAGCGGGCGAAGCCGCGCAGCAGGGCTTCGGTGAGGGCGCGAGCGTCACAGCCGCTCCCACCACGAGCGCGAAGCCCGCCGCCGCCGCCGCGACGGCCGCGTCCGGAACGGGCGCAGCGGCGAGCGGCGCCACAGCGAGCGGCGCCACGGGCTCCGCTGCGGGGACTGCTACAGGCGCCGCGGGCACCGGCGCCCAGACCACCGGCACCCAGACCGCCGGCACCCAGACCACGGGTATCGAAGCCAACGGCGGCGGAGCTGCAGCTACGGTCGTCGCAGGCGCGAGCGTGCCCGCGGAGGGCGGCTCCCCGCCCTCCGCGCCCGCAGCGCTCGGCGCACAGGCTTCCGCTCCCAGTGCGCAGCTGCCATCGTCCGGCGCACAGACGGCCTCGCCCAGCGCGCCGGCGGTGCTCTCCAGCGCGTCAGCGTCCGCCGCCGCCTCGTCCCCGATCGCGTCCAGCGAGGCCGCGAGCGCGCTCGCAGCGTCGACGTCTGCCACGGACACCGCCGCGCAGGCCGACTCGTCCGTGGCGTCCGTGCCGGGGCAGCCCGGCGACGGGGCGTCGTCTGGCGCTGCCAGCCCCCCATCCTCCGGCGCCTCTCCATCCCTGCCTACGGCTTCCCAAGGCAGCGTTCCCGCCGGAATCGTTCGGGGCGGAATCGTTCCGGCCGGCAACGTTCCCGCCGGCAGCGTTCCCGCGACCGGTGCGCCCGCCGGCAGTCCGCCCCCCGGCAGCGTTCCCGCGACCGGCGCGCCCGCCGGCAGTGCGCCCGCCGGCGCGCCTGCGCCCACTGGCGCCGGCTCATCTCCCGCCGCCGGCCAGATCGAAGCCACCCAGACGCAGCAGAGCGAAGCCACTCAGACGCAGAGCACGACGCCCGCCGCGTCTGCAGCGGTCTCCGCGGCGGGCCTGGGCGTCGCCACCGCACAGCCCGCGCCGGGGCGCGCGTCGGGCGCACCGGCGTCACGCGTGGCGGGCGATCTCGCCGCCGCCGCCGCCGCCTCCGCCGCCTCGCCGACGTCCGACCACGCTCAGGCTGGCGGCCAGAATGGCACGGGCACGGGCACCGGCACCGCCGCGAGCGGCCCGGCGCTCGCCTCGCGCACCGCGAGCTCCAGCCCCGCGCAGGGATCGGCCGATGCCGCTGCGACTCAGCCGGGAGCGCTGCCGGGCGTCTTCTCGCAGGCGAGCTCCGCCTCCACGGGCTCAGAAGCGAGCCCGCTGTCCAGCTCGGCGGTCCAGGCGCAGGCGCAGGCAGGCTCCGCCTCCGCCGGCTCGAACGCCGCCCCGCTGCCCGGGACGGGGGTCGGCATGCAGGAGATGATCGAGTCGATCCGCGCCACCATCGAGATCGCAGCCCGGCAGGGCGCCACGCAGGCGCGGATCGCGCTGCACCCGGAAGAGCTCGGCCACATCAGCATCCGCCTGAGCCAGACCAGCGCCGGTCTGCTGGCGCGTGTGAGCGCCGAAACCCCGGCCGCCGCCCAGGCGCTCGCGGATGGGCGCTCGGAGCTGCACCAGTCGCTGAGCTCGCTCGGCCTGTCGCTGCTGCGGCTGGACATCAGCTCCTTTGGCCAGTCCCAAACGGGCGATCGTGAAGGCCGCTTCGCTGGAAGCTCGGAAGGCTCGAGCGCCTCCAGCGCGGCGGGTGCCCCCGAAGAAACCGACAGTGCCGCGACGCTCGGCGAGCTCGACGGCGCGGCTGCGCCCGCGCCGATCGCGGGCGGCGCGCTCGTCGACGTGCTCGCCTGAACTCCACGAAAGGACCAATAGCCATGACCACCAGCCCACTCGCAGCCACGCCCGCCGCTTCGCCGGCAGCCACGCCCGCCGCCTCACCGGCGGCCGCATCGCCCGCCTCGGCCGGCGCCAGCAGTCCCCAGAACCCGAGCAGCATTCTCGGCCAGAACGACTTCCTGAAGCTGATGGTCGCTCAGCTGCAGGCGCAGAACCCGCTGGAACCGGGCAACAGCAACGAATTCGTCAACGAGCTCGCCCAGCTGACGCAGGTCGAGCAGACGACCAACCTGGCGAACGCCAGCGAGCTCTCCGGCGCGGTGCAGCTGATCGGCCACAAGGTCTCCTACAACAACCCCTCGGGCGTCTCGGCGACGGGGACCGTGCAGAGCGTCCAGTCCGACTCCTCCGGCACGACGGTGACCGTCGAAGGCGTCGCGGGCATCACCCTCTCCAGCATCACGGAAGTCGAATGAGCCCGATCTCCAACCCCGCGCTCGTCCCGCCCGGCGGCCTTGCCGCACCGGTCACGCCCGCCGGCGGGGCAAAGGGAAGCGGTGCCCCGAGCGAGACAGCGCGCAAGGCCGGCAGCGGTCCGTCCTTCGCCGACACGCTCGCGCAGGCCGGCCAGTCCGGGGTGGCGGGAGATCTCTCGTTCTCCAAGCACGCGCTCGCCCGTGTCGAACGCCGCGGGATCGAGCTCGACCCGAGCACGCTCGGAAGGCTTTCACAGGGGGTGCAGCGCGCCGCGAGCAAGGGCTCGCGCGACTCCCTCGTCCTTGTCGACGGCACCGCGTTCGTGGTGTCCGTCAGCAACCGCACGGTCATAACGGCCGTGGGATCCGAACACATGAAGGACAACGTGTTCACCAACATCGACAGTGCCGTCATCGCATGAGGCGAGCGGCGACCGACTACGGCCGGACCTCATCGAGGAGGCCGCGAAAGGAAGGGCAGTCAGGATGATGGCTGGAATGTATGCCGCGATCAGCGGCCTCGATGCGAACCAGACGATGCTCGATGAGACCGCCAACGATCTCGCGAACGTCAACACCGTGGGCTACAAGGCCGTGAGCGTCACGTTCGCGGACTCGCTCACACAGGTATTCCGCGGGGCCTCCGGCCCGACGCCCTCAAACGGCGGGACCAACCCGGTGCAGATCGGGCTCGGCGTGCAGGTCGGCGCGACCATCAACGAAATGACCGAGGGCTCCTTCCAATCCACCAACAACCCGCTCGACGTCGCAATCGAGGGCAAGGGGTTCCTGCGCGTGGGCCCCGGCGCGCCCAACCCGGAAGAACCCACCAAGAAACTGCCCGCAAACTTCTCATACACGCGCGCGGGCGACCTCACGACCAACACGTCGGGATTCCTCACCACGCAGGGAGGCGAATACGTGATCGGGCGCACCGCGGTCGTGAGCGCGGAATCCGAAACGGGCAACACCTACGAACCCGGCAAAGAAGACAGCTACATCAGGATTCCGCCCGGCTCGAGCAACGTCTCGATCGGCCAGGACGGCTCGGTCAGCTACACCGACGAGAACAAAGAATCGAAAACGTATCTGCAGCGGGTGACCGCCGGCTACCTCTCGCTGGCGACGTTCCCCAACGAAACCGGCCTCGAACGCTTGGGCGGCTCGTTGTGGGCGCGGACCTCCAACTCGGGCGCGCCGATCGTCGGCACGCCCAACACCCCCGGCTTCGGCTCGACGATCGGCGGCGAGCTCGAGATGTCGAACGTCGACATGGCGACCGAGATGACCAACATGATCACCGCCGAGCGCGGCTACCAGGCCAACTCGCGCACGATCACCACAGCTGACGAAATGCTGGGGACGCTGGTGAGCATGGTCCAGTAGGCACAGGCTTGTGAGGCTCGCCGAAAGCTTGCTCATCACTTGCTGAAACTTGCTGTGCCGGTCGGTGCATGCACCTCCCTTGTCCGAGTGGCCGTTCCGGTCGGCACATGTGCCGACCGGTCGGCGGGCGCATGCGCCCGCCGCGGGGCCGCACATGTGCGACCCCGAAAAGCCAGAGAGAACTGCAAAACGTCAAACGAAGAAGGGACGTCAGCCATCGGGAACAACTCCGAGGAGCCGCGTGGTGGGACGGCGATTGCAGTGCGCCGTCCCACCTTGTGGCTAAAGTTGCTTATGAAGGGGGCAGGTCAATGATCACGCTCAACCGGCTCGGGCACACCGACGAACCGTTCCAGCTGAATATCGACATGATCGTGACGGTCGAATCGACGCCCGACACGGTCATAACGCTCGCGACCGGCGCGAAGGTCGTCGTGGCGGAGACGCCCGCCGAGGTCGCCGCTGCCGTGCACGGCTACCGCGCCGCGGTGCTGGCCGACGCGCTTCGACGCCGCGGCGCGCCACGCCAGCCCCCGCTGGGTCCCATCCACCGCGAGTCCACGCGTGAGTCGCCGCGACTGTCCGCCGTCGAGGACGAGCCGACGTAGGCCCAAAAGGGCAGCGCGCGTAGCCCGAATCGACGTTCGTGCATGCGCGGCGGGCAAGACTGAAGGATTTTCCGCAAGAGCCGATGTACGGAAGCAATGAAGGCTGCAACAGCCATCGGAATCGGGTTGGCCTTCGGCTCCCTGCTACTGAGCTCGATGATGGACGGGACGAGTCCCGCTTCCTTCATCAACATCCCCGCGCTCATGATCATCATCGGCGGGACCGCGGGCGTGACGCTCGCGAGCTGCGGCATGACCTCGATGAAGCGCGTCCCGAGCCTGTACAAGCTGGTCTTCTCGGCCGAACCGCCCGACATGCGCGGCCAGCTCGACCAGCTGGTGTCGCTGGCCGACAAGGCCCGGCGCGAGGGCCTGCTCGCCCTCGACGCGATGCTCGCGGAAATCGACGACATGTTCACCCGCAACGCGCTGCAGCTGGTCGTCGACGGAACCGACCCGGAGATGGTGCACGCGATCCTCGAGGCCGAGGTCGACGGGATGGCCGCGCGCCACGAGGCCTCGGCCGCGCCGTTTGAGAAGGCCGGCGGCTTCGCGCCGACGATGGGCATCATCGGCACGGTGCTGGGCCTCGTGCACGTGCTGCAGAACCTCGCCGCGCCGGCCGCGCTCGGGCCCTCGATCTCAGCAGCGTTCATCGCCACGCTGATGGGCGTCGGCTCCGCGAACGTGATCTTCCTGCCGATCGCCAACCGCCTGAAGGCGATCTCAGCCGAAGAGATGGAGCTGCGCATGATGACGCTCGAGGGGATCCTTTCGATCCAGGCCGGCGACAACCCCAGGCTGGTCTCCGAAAAGCTGATGTCCTACCTGCCGCCGATCGAGCGCTCCACCGGCGAGGAAGACAACGTCGCGCGCCTCGACGAGGCCAGGGCGGCCTGATCATGGCGCGCGGGCACGGTGGCCGTCGCCGTCACGGGGGCGCGGAGGAGGGCAGCAACGAGCGCTGGCTGCTGACCTACGCGGACATGATCACGCTGCTGATGGCGCTGTTCATGGTCCTGTTCTCGATCTCCTCGGTCAACATCTCCAAGTACCAGACCCTGCAGAAGTCGCTGAAGGCGGCCTTCTCGGGCAACATCCTGCCGGGCGGCAAGGCGGTGGCCCAACAGGGAGCCACCGCCAACTCGGCGCATGTGCCCAGCACCGTCGAACTGCAGGCGATCGAGCCGGTCGCCACCGAAGGCTCCGCCAGCCTCCAGAACAGCACCGCCCACGGCACCTCCAGCAGCGCCGCGGCAGCCGCCAAACAGGCCGCCGCGCAGCGCCAGGCCGCCGAGTTCCAGCGCATCAAGCAGCAGCTCGACGCCTACGCCAAGTCCCACGGCTTCGCCAAGAGCGTCCAGACCACGATCGAAGCCCGCGGGCTGGTGATCAGGGTGCTGACCGACGACCTCCTGTTCGCCTCCGGCCAGGCCGCGATGGACACCAAGGCGAACGGCCTGCTGGGCGAGATCGCGAAGCTGCTGAACATCGACGAAACCCACCCCATCTCCGTCGAAGGCAACACCGACAACGTGCCCATCCACTCGGCCCTGTTCCCCAGCAACTGGGAGCTGTCCACCGCTCGCGCGAGCACGGTGGTGCGCTTCCTGATCGAACATGGGGTGGGCGCGAGCAGGCTGACTGCCTCCGGCAACGCCGAACAGCGCCCCTTTGACAGCAACGCCACGGCAGCCGGCCGCTCACGCAACCGGCGCGTGGAGATCGTGATGAGAAGGCTCAGCGAAGCCGAAGGCGAAAACGAATAGTCAAGGACGACTCAGATCATGCTCAAGAACAAGAAGCTAATGCTCGCGGTGGCCCTGCCGATTCTCATACTGGGAGTGGGCTACAAGATGACCAGGCCCAAGCCCGTCAACAAGGACAAGATCCAAGGGACCATCTACGTGATGCCAGCGCCATTCCTCATGAACCTTGCAGACGGCAAGTTCGCCAAGGTCACCGTCGCGCTCGAGCTCGCCCCCGGGCAGAGCGACGGCGCGTCCGCGACCGCCGCGGCAGCGAGCGGCGAAAACGCCGCCGGCACGTTGCCCGAGGAACCGCTGGTGCGCGAAATCGTGACCAACGCCGTGACCAACCAGAACGGCGAAACGCTCGTCACCAGCCAGGGCCGTGCCGCCATCAAGAACCGGATCCTGCAGGCGATCAACCAGCAGACCGACGTCAAAGTCGCCGCAGTGCTGTTCCCAGACCTCACCGTCCAATAGGAGAGAGCGTGACCGAGACGATCGAGTACGAGCAGTTCGAGCAGAGCGCCCAGCCCGACGCCGACGGGGCCTCCCAGGTGGACCTCAGCCGCCTCAGCGACATACCGATGGAGCTGAGCGTAGAGATCGGACGCACGCACATGACCGTCGGCGAGACGCTCGACCTGTGCGTGGGTTCCGTCGTCACGCTGGAGCGCCTCGCCGGCGAGACCGCCGACCTGCTGGTCAACGGCAGCGCGATCGCGCGCGGCGAGGTGGTCGTCATCGACGAGCAGTACGGTCTGCGCATCACCGAGATACTCGATGGCCAGTCCGACCCGGAGCCCGCCCAGCGGCTGCCAAGCGCCGCTGCCGGCGGCGATGGCGAGCAGGGCTCCGCAGCCGCGCCGCCCGCGCCCGCGGCGGACGCCGACGGATCGTCCGCCGAGGGATCGCCCGCCGACGAGGGCTGAGCCGCGCATGAGCGTGAGCCAGGACGACAAGCAGAGCGATCTCGCGGACGTCGACGAGGCCGAGCAGGCGGGCGCCGACGAGGCCGAGCAGGCGGGCGCCGGCGAGTCCTCGGACGATGGCCTCGCGCAGATACGCACGCTCGACTTCTCCCAGCCGACCAAGTTCACCACCGAGCTGAGGCGCCGGATCGCGCGGGCGCTCGACCTCTTCTGCGAGGCGCTCGGCGGCTGGCTGGCCGGCGAGCTGAAAGCCGAGGTCGAGCTTGCCCTCACCGACATCAGCCAGCACACGTGGGCCGCCGCCAAGGCGCAGCTCCCGGCGGACTCGATCGCGGTGGCCGTCGAGGCCGAGGCGATCGAGCGGCCCATGTTGATGAGCGTCGAGCGGGCGCTGGTGCTGCAGTCGCTGGAATGCCTGCTCGGGGGCGAGGCGGCTCAGGCCCCCGCCGAGCGCCACCTGACCGAGATCGACTGGGTGCTCACGCGGGGCATGCTCGATGCGGTCGTCCGTCAGCTGTCGGTGGCGTGGGATGAGCTGGGCGGCCCGAAGCTGACACGTGGAGACGTCGACATGGAGGGCGACGCGGGTGTGCTCACGCCGATCGGCGAACCCACCCTGTCGGTCACGCTCGAGGTCAAGATCGACGGTCTGAGCTCGAGCATGTCGCTGCTGATCCCGTGGGGCGCGATCGAGCCGATCACCGAGCGGATCCGCGGCGTCGGAGTGGAGCCGGTCAGCGCCGACCCCAAGGGCGCCGACGCCCTGCGTCGCGGCGTGGCCGGCGCGCAGGTGCTGCTGCGCGCGGAGGTCGGCTCGGTGCAGATGCCGATCGAGCACATGCTCGAATTGACCCCCGGCTCGCTGCTGGCGCTGGAAGACCGCGCCGAGGACGGCGTGCTGCTGTTCGCCGAGGGGATCTCGCTCGGCCGCGGGCGCCCCGGGCGCAGCGGCGCCAGGCGCGCGGTCAAGCTCGCGTCCACCGGCGAACCGCCGATCCGCGCCGATATCTACGCGAAGCTCGGCCGCGCCGAGCTCGAACGAGCGCGCGCGCACCTCCACGAGACGCGCGAGCGCCCCGAGGACCGCGCGATCCTGCGCAGCATCTTCGTGCGCGTGTGGGTCGAGTTGGGCAGAACCCATCTTCCGCTCGGCGCGGCGCTCGAGCTGGCGCAGGGCGTCGTCGTCGAGCTCGACCAGCGAGCCGAGGCGCCGGTCGAGCTGTTCGCCAACGGCCTGTGCTTCGCCAACGGCAGCCTCGTCGTCACCGGCGACGGCGCCTGGGGCGTGCAGGTCGCCGAGCTGATCCAGTAGCTCAAGACCTCGGTCGCAGAGCCGATAACACGGGCGACTCTTCCTCGGAGTCGTCCCTCGATGATCAAGTGGATATCGCTTTCCCGTGCGGTCGCGACGGCGACCGCGGCGTTCGGCGCCTGCGTGCTCGCATTCGCGAGCCCGGCGTCGGCGTTCACGCCCAGCTCGACGATCGGTGGCGAAAACACGCCGCTGAATCTCAAGAGCTCGACCGCCGCCACGCACACCACCAGCAGCGGCGGGGCGAGCATCGTGCGCACGATCGTCGGCCTGGCGATCGTGATCGCCGTGATCTGGGGGCTCGCCTGGATCCTCAAGCAGGTCAAGGCCGGGCGTGAGGGCGGGCGGGATTCTCATCAATCCAGCGCCGGTCTGGCCAGCGTGGCCGCGCTCACGCTCGGCACCGGGCGCTCGGTGCACCTCGTGCGCGCGGGCAACGACTACGTCCTGCTCGGCAGCACCGAGCACGGCGTCGCGCCGATCCACCGCTACACCGAGCAGCAGGCCCGCGAAGCCGGCCTACTGAGCGACGCTCAAGGGCTCGCCGAGCCCGAGCGCTCGCGTCTGGTGACCGCCGCCACCCAGATCGTCACCGGCACCGGCCGCGTGATCGGGCAGGGCGGGCGCTACGGCCAGCGCGCGCTCTCCGGAGAGGCTCCGACCTACGACCAGGGCGCGATCGTCGGGCAGCGCGAGCTCCCCGGTCACAGTCCCGCCGTCGGGCCTCGCTCGGATCCGATGCGCATGCCCTCGCCCTCCTCGGGCCTGATCGAGCGCCTGCGCGAATTGACGGTACGGCGGTGAACTTGGGCGCGGGGTCGAACTTGGGCGCGGGGTTGAACGTGGGCGCGGGGTTGCACGTCGGCGCGGGGTTGCACGTGGGCGCGGCGTTGAACGTCACCTCCAGCAACGCCGTCCAGATCCTGCTGCTCGTCGGCGGCCTCACGCTGGTGCCCGCGGTGCTGTTCACCGTCACCGGCTTCAGCCGCATCCTGATCGTGCTGGGCTTCATCCGCACCGCCGTCGGCACCACCACCGCGCCCCCCAACCAGGTGCTGGTGGGCATCGCGCTGTTCCTGACGATCTTCGTGATGGCGCCGACCGTCAGCGCGATCAAGAAGGACGCGGTCGAACCGCTGACCGCGCACAAGATCAGCACCACCACAGCGATCGCGCGCGCCGAGCAGCCGCTGCGCGAATTCATGTTCCGCCAGACGCGCGTCGAGGACATCTCGCTGTTCATCAGCCTCGCGCATGCCAAGGAGCCGCACAAGCGCGCCGAAGTGCCCACCGAGGTGCTGATCCCCGCGTTCATCGTCTCCGAGCTCAAGACCGCGTTTCAGATCGGCTTCCTGATCTTCCTGCCGTTCCTGATCATCGACCTGATCGTCTCCTCCGTGCTGATGAGCATGGGCATGATCATGCTGCCGCCCACGTTCATCTCGCTGCCTTTCAAGATCCTGCTGTTCGTGCTCGTCGACGGCTGGGATCTCGTCATCAAAGCCCTCGTCCAAAGCTTCCATTAGCGCGCCGCCCCCGCCCCCGCCCCCGCCCCCGCCCCCGCGCCCGATCCCGCATGCACGCGAACCCGTCCTCATATAAATCAAAAGACAACCACCGTATAACCATGGCTATACAATGAATCAGGACACCGTCGTCAACCTCGCGTCCCAGGCCATGAGCCTGGCACTCAAGATCGCCGGGCCGCTGCTGCTCGTCGCGCTCGTGATCGGCCTCGTGATCAGCGTCTTCCAGGCCGTCACCCAGATCCAGGAGCAGAGCCTGTCGCTGATCCCCAAGATCGCCGGCGTCGGCGTGGTGATCGTGCTGCTCGGTCCGTGGATGCTCGGCCAGCTGGTCGCCTACACGACCGCGCTGTTCACGTCCATCCCCACGATGGTGGGCTCGTGAACAAGTCGCGCAGCGGGCTGCCACGCCGCGCGAGCGCGCCGCGCCGCGAGGCGGCGGGCTCGTGAACAAGATCCTCAGCGAGCTGGCGGGCAACGAGCTCGCGGGCTTCATCCTGGTGCTCGCGCGCGTGACGCCGCTGTTCGTGATCGCGCCGCTGTTCTCCTCGCAGATCATCCCGCCGCGCGTGCGCGGCATCATCGCGGTCGGGATCTCGATCGGCCTGGCGCCGATCGCGCTGCACGGTCAGCACATCCCCAGCGACCCGCTGACGCTGGGCGCGCTCGTGATCGAGGGCGTGCTCGTCGGGCTCGGCTTCGCCTTCACGCTGGCGGTGCTGATGGCGGCCGTCGAATCGGCGGGCTCGGTGATCGACGTGCTCTCCGGCTTCTCCTACGGCAGCCTGATCAACCCCATGAACGGCGAGGAAAGCGCCGTCATGACGCGCTTCTACTCGCTCGTCGGGACGCTGATCTTCCTGGTCATCGGCGGCGACGCCTGGACGCTGCGCGGCCTCGCCCGCACCTTCCAGCTGGTGCCGCTGACGAGCGGCCCGCGGCTGTCCTCGCTGGTGGGGGGCGCCGAGCAGGTGTTCAGCACCGTGTTCGCCGCCGCGCTGGAGGTCGCCGCGCCGGTGCTCGTGGCGCTGCTGATCACCGACGTCGCCTTCGGCGTCGTCTCGCGCGTCGTGCCCCAGCTGAACGTGTTCGCGGTCGGCTTCCCCACCAAGGTGGCGGTCGCGATGCTCGTGGTCGGCGCCTCGCTGCCGTTCACAGCCAACTGGATCTCCAACCAGCTGTCGGTGAGCGTCGGCGACGCGCTCGGCGTCATGCACGTGGCCTAGAGCGATGCCCCGCGACGACCGCACCGAGAAGGCGACCCCGAAGCACCGCAAACGCGCGCGCGAGAAGGGGCAGGTCGCGCGCAGCGCCGACCTCGGCGGCTCCGTGGTGGTCATCACCGGGCTGCTCATGATCAGCATCACCGGCCCGCAGGTCATCGCCGCCGGCGCCTCCACGTTTCGCGGCATGCTCGGCCAGATCTCGCAGTCGGGCGGCGCCACGAGTGGCGCCGGGCTGGAGAGCCTGATGCACTCGGCGCTCTCCGCAGTGCTGCTCGCCGTCGCGCCGATCGCCGGCGCGTGCATGGTCGCCGGCGTGCTCGCGGGCGTCGCCCAGGTCGGCTTCAGACCGACCCCGCAGGCGCTCAAACCCGACTTCCGCCGCATCAACCCCGCCTCCGGCCTGAAGAACCTGGTGGGGCCGAACGCGCTGTTCGAAGCGCTCAAGACGATCGCCAAGGTCGCCGTCGTCGGCGCCGTGGCGGCGCTCGCGATACTGCCCGGGCTCACGAAGCTCGCCTCACACGTCGGCATCTCTCCCGCGGCGCTCGGCGCGCTGTCAGGCTCCAGCGCGCTCGCGGTCGCCCAGCACGCCGCCTTCGCCTACCTGCTCGTCGGCCTGATCGACTACGCCTGGAAGCGCCACCGCCAGGAGAAGCAGCTGATGATGACCAAGCAGGAGGTCAAGGACGAGGTGCGCCAGTACGGCGTCTCGGCCGAGGTCAGGGCGGCGCTGCGCCGCCGCGCGATGCAGGCCGCGCGCGCGCGCATGATGGCCGCCGTGCCCGACGCCGACGTCGTCGTCACCAACCCCACCCACTACGCCGTCGCGCTCGTCTACGACGGCACGCGCACCGCGCCCCTCCTCGTGGCCAAGGGCAAGGATCTGATCGCCGCGCAGATCAGGCGCGTGGCCGAAGAGAACAACGTGCCCGTGATCAGCGACCCGCCGCTCGCGCGCGCGCTGCATTCGTCCGTCGAGATCGGTCAGATCATCCCCGAGGAGCTGTACGCCGCGGTCGCGCGCGTGCTCGCCTTCGTCTACCGGCTCGCCGGGCGCTCGCGCATGACCGGCGACGCCGCGGCCGTGGCGGCCCGCAGGAGGCTCGCGTCGTGAACAGCCCCGGCCTGCGCAGGCTCCTGCGCCACACCGACCTGCTGGCCGCCGTATCGGTCGTGATGGTGGTGACGATGCTCGTCGTGCCGCTGCCCTCGGCGCTGCTGAGCCTGATGATCACCGTCAACATCGCCGCCGCACTGACGATCGTGTCCGCCACCATGTATCTGGGCAAGGCGCTGGACTTCGCGTCGTTCCCCAGCCTGCTGCTGCTGACCACGATGTTCCGCCTGGCGATCAACGTGTCGGTCACGCGCCTGATCCTCACCAGCGGCGACGCCGGCAGCGTCGTGAAGGCCTTCGGCGAATTCGTCGTCGGCGGCAACGTCGTCGTCGGGCTGGTGATCTTCCTGATCCTCGTCGTGATCCAGTTCGTCGTCGTCACCAACGGCGCCGGCCGCGTCGCCGAGGTCGGCGCGCGCTTCACGCTCGACGCCATGCCCGGCAAGCAGATGGCGATCGACGCCGACCTCAACGCCGGCCTGATCAGCGACGACCAGGCGCGCGCGCGCCGCGCGGAGATCGCCCAGGAGGCCGACTTCTACGGCGCCATGGACGGCGCCTCCAAGTTCGTCAAAGGCGACGCCATGGCCGCCGTGATCATCACCGCCATCAACCTCGTCGGTGGGATCATCGTCGGCATGCTCCAGCGCCACCTCGGCTTCTCAGAAGCCACCCACCAGTACTCGCTGCTGACCGTCGGAGACGGCCTGTCCGCGCAGATCCCCGCGCTGCTGATCTCCGTCGCCACCGGCATCATCGTCACCCGCGCCGCCTCCGATCGCGATCTCGGCTCCGACATCGCCAACCAGATCCTCAGCCAGCGCAAGGCGCCGCTCGTGGCCGCCGGCGCGATCGGGCTGTTCGCGCTGATCCCGGGCCTGCCGAAGCTGCCGTTCCTGCTGATCGCCGGGATCTTCGCCGCGATCGGATGGGCCGTGCGCAACGGCATGCCCGGCGCCACCGACGCCGATACCGCCGCCCGCGCCGCGGCGGCCCAGGCGGCGCTGCCGAAGGCGGGCGACGAACCGATGTCCGAGGTCGGCGTCGACACGCTCGAGCTCGCCATCGGCTTCGGCCTCGTTCCGCTCGTCGACGCCGGATCCGGTGGGAGCAGCTCGCTGCTGCGTCGCGTGAGCATGATCCGCCGCCAGATCGCCGGAGACCTCGGTCTCGTGGTGCCGCCCGTGCGCATCCACGACGAGCTCGGCATGGAGTCGCACGAGTACGTGTTCAAGGTGCGCGGCTCCGAGGTCGCGCGCGGGCGCATCATGCCCGGGCACCTGCTCGCCATGGACCCCGGCGACGCCAGCGGCAAGCTCGCAGGGATCCCCACGCGCGAGCCCGCCTTCGGGCTGGAGGCGGTGTGGATCCAGGAGTCCGCGCGCTCCGAGGCCGAGGCGCTCGGCTACACCGTCGTGGACCCCGAGTCCGTGATCGTCACCCACCTGACCGAGACGATCCGCGACCACGCCTCCGAGGTGCTCACGCGCCAGGACGTGCGCGCGCTGCTGGACAAGCTCAAGGAGACCAACGCCGCCGTCGTCGAGGAGGTCGTGCCCGACGCGCTGTCGCTCGGCGAGATCCAACGCGTGCTGCAGTCGCTGCTCGCCGAGGGCGTGCCGATCCGCGATCTCGGCACGATCGTGGAGGCGATTGGCGACAAGGCGCGAACAACACGTGACACAAGCCTCCTATCGGAGTACGCTCGCCAGGCATTGGGCCGGGCGATCACCGCTCCCCACCTGGACGAGCAGTTGCGACTGCAAGCGATAACCCTCGACCCCGCCATCGAGCAGGAGGTCTCCACCTCCATCACTCAGACCACCGACGGGGAGTATCTGGCCATGGATCCGCCGCGAGCCCAGGCGATCGTCACGGCGCTGCGCGCGCAGGTCGAGCACGCCACCGCGCTCGGCGCGCGGGGCGGCAAGGGACCAGTCCTGCTGTGCTCAGCGCGCATCCGCCGCCACCTGCGCCGGCTGATCGCACAGGCCCAGCCGCACCTCGCCGTGTGCTCCTACAACGAGATCGCACCGGGGATCAATGTGGAAACTATCGGCGTGATCCACGCATGAGCACGCCAGGGGAGCTGCTCGAAGCGCTCGGGCGGGAGGCCCGCGCCCGCTTCGGCAACGGCGGCGAGGCCACGACCCGCGTCTTCCGCGGACGCTCCGTCGACGAGCTCGTCCCCCAGATCCAGCGCGAGCTGGGCGCCGACGCGATCATCGTGCGCCGGCGCGAGGGCCTCACCGGCGGCGTGCTCGGGTTCTTCCAGCACCAGTACGTCGAGATCGAGGCGATGCCCGGGGGTCCGGGCGTCGACGTCTACGACGAAGACGCCGCCAGCCTGCCGCCGCCCGCGCCCGCGCCCGCGCCCGCGCCTGTGCCCGCGCCCGCGCCCGCGCCTGTGCCGCCAACCGCAGCCGCGCCGCAGGCCGCGCTCGGGGGCGGGGCCGCGCCCGGGGGCGAGCGCGTCCCCGCGTTCGAAGCTCCCGCCGTGCCCGCACAGGCGCCGCCGCCGCACCAGTCCAATGTGCCGCCCGCGCCGATCGCGCCGCTGCGCC
Organism: Solirubrobacteraceae bacterium; assembly: GCA_050012835.1. Lineage (GTDB taxonomy): Bacteria > Actinomycetota > Thermoleophilia > Solirubrobacterales > Solirubrobacteraceae > Palsa-744. The sequence continues at coordinate 18,916 of JBEKGK010000050.1, forward strand.
CGATGTTGGGCTACGCGCCCGCCCCGCCCACTCGACCAGCGCCGCCGTCGCCCCCGCTGCCCGCCGCATCAGCGCCGCCGCCGTTCTACGCGCGCGAGCCCGCCGTGCCGCCCGCCAGGACCGGTAGCGCGTATGTGACAGCGCACCTGGCCGCGCTGGCGCGAGCCGACCGCTCGAAGGTCCCCCCGCGTCCGCCGGCGCCGCAGCGCGCCAGCGAGCCGCCGTGGAGCGCCGACTTCCAGGAGCTGAGCCCGGCCGAGGCGCCCGAGCCCTTCCCGGCCCCCGCCGCGCGGGCACCCGTGCCGCAGTGGGCGGCGAGCGAGCGACGCGAGGTGGCGCCGGGATCACACAGCCGCGCCCGCGCCGGCGTGGCCAGGAGCCTGCAGCGCTGCGGCATCGGCGAGGAGCTGACGAACGAGCTGATCGACGGGGCCAGCGCGCACGCGCTCGCGCTCGCGCCGCGCGCCGGGCTCGCACAGGCGGTGCGCGCGACGCTCGCGCAGCGCATTCCCGTCGCGCCGCCGCTGCCGAGCACCGGCGCCGCGATCGTCGTCGTGGGCGCGGGCGGCGCCGGCAAGACCACGTGCTGCGCGGCGCTGCTCGGCGCCTACCGCAAGAGCAGCTCGCTGCCGGCGAGCTTCGCGACGATCATGCGTGAGCCCGAGCGCGGCGAGCTGCGGATGATCATCAGCCCGTACATCATGAAGCCCTCGGCCGCCCGCGCTCCGCGTGCCTTGCGGGCGCTGCGCAGGGCCCGGGGCGACGGCATGGCCGTGCTCGACACGCCCAGCCTGTCGCCCTCCGATCGCGCGGGCATCCGCGAGCTGGCGCGCCTGCTCGCCGAGCTGAAGCCCGAGCGAGTGGTCGTGGCGCTCCCCGCCACGCTGGGCGCGACCGCGGCCGCGCAGCTGCTGCAGGCGCTGCGGCCGCTGGGCGCCAACGCCCTCGCGGTCACGCACGCCGACGAGACCGACCAGATCGGCGTGGCCGTCGAGGCCGCGTGCAGGTTCGGTCTCGCGCCCGAGTACATGCTCGAGCGCGCCCGTGCCGGCGGCTGGCGGCTGCGGCAGATCGCTCCGAGCGCCCTGGCGGAGAGGCTGCTGCCATGAAACTGGGGCGCGGAGCACCGGAGAAGTCCAAGCCGGTGGCGCTGCCCGAGCGCGGGCAGACGGTCACGCTGGTCCCCCACGGCGGCAGAGGAATCACCGCCCGCGTGCTCGAGCGCGGGCCGGACTCGCTGCTGGTGGCGATCATGGTGCCCGTCGGGCCGATGGGCTATCGCGAGCTCGAGGGCCTGGTGCTCGAGTTCGTGGCTCCGCAGGGGCGCGTGCGCCTGACCGGAACGACGACCGTCGAGGATCCCTCCGATCCGGACGTCCTGCGCATCGACGCGCCGCGCTCGATCGAGGTGCTCCAGGAACGCGAATACGTGCGCATCATGTCCGCCCGCCCCGCGCTCGTCTACAGCGGCCCGGGCAAGCCTCCCGTCGAGAGCTACACGGTCGATCTCAGCGGCGGAGGATTCCTGCTCGCGGGCCCGGACACGCTGAAGATCGGCGAGGAGGTCCAGTTCCAGCTCACGCTCACCCCGGGCGTGCTGTTGATCAGCGGTACCGGCAAGGTCGTGCGGGTCGACGCCCAGGGGCGCCGCGGCGTCACGTTCACGTCGATCACGGAGCTCGACCGCCGCCGGCTGATCCGCTTCATCTTCGAGTGCCAGCGCGCTGAACGCCAGCGCGGCCTGCAGAACGGATGACCATGGCGACCGAGACCGCAACTGAGACGCACGAGAGCCCGGCCGCCCCGGTGGCGGCCTCGCCCGAGCCCCGGGCGCCCGAGGAGAACGCCGCCGCCGGCGCGAAGGCCAAGGGCGACAAGAAGAGCGAGAAGGCCGAGAAGAAGGGCGGCAAGGCGTCCAAGGACTCCAAGAAGGGCGCCAAGGGCGAGGAGTCCGCCGCTGGCGGCCCCAGCGTGGCCGCCCATCCCAGGGCCGCGCGCGGGGTTGCGCGCGCCAAGGGCTGGGGCGGGCTGATCGGCTTCGTGTTGGGCGGATACCTGTCGCTGCCGACCAACACGCTCGCGGCCGCCGGCCTGCGCGCGCTGTTGGCCGGCGTCGTCTGCTACGTCGCCGCATGGGCCGGTGCTGTGTTCCTGTGGCGGCGCCTGGTGATGCTCGAGATCAAGGGCCGCGAGCAGCAGCTGCACGCGGCCGTCAAAGCCGCCAGCGCCCGGCGCGAGCTGCCGGCGCCGAGCGCCGAGCGCCCGGCTGCGAGGGCGGCCTCCTAGGACTGAGAGCCCGCGGTGGACCCCATACACCCGATCGCGCCCGGCCCGCCGCGGATCTCGCCTGCGGCGCGGCTGCCCGTGGAGCCGCTCGAGCGGATCTCACGCGAGCGCGATCGCCCCTCCAAGGACGCGCAGCAGCGCCCGCGGCGCGAGCCGCCGCCGGCGCCTGAGCCCGAGCGCGATCCCGACGACGGCGAGCATCCGCACGTCGACGTGCGCGCCTGAGCGCCCGCATTCGCAGGCAGGAATCCACGACGCGAGGGGGAAACCCGTCGGCGAGAGGAAAACAGCCTCAAGTTTCCCGCCGCGCTGACGATAATCGGCGTGGGTCGACACGGAGTCGGCTCGGGACCTAACCAAATAACGTCATCAAGGAGATGAACGCATGGGCCTCACGATCAACAACAACCTGGAGGCGTTGAACGCCAGCAGGAACCTCAACAGCACCGAGGGCATGCTCTCGCAGGCGATGCAGCGCCTGTCCTCGGGCCTCAAGATCAACTCGGCCGCCGACGACGTCGCCGGCTACGCGATCAGCCAGAGCCTGCAGAGCCAGGTCAACGGCCTCAACCAGGCCGGCGAAAACATCCAGGACGCGGTTGCCATGGCGCAGACGGCGCAGGGTGCGCTGAACGACGTCAACCAGATGCTCCAGCGCGTTCGCGAGCTGGGCGTGCAGTACTCCAACGGCACGACCTCCGAAGAAGATCAGAAAGCGATCATCTCCGAGGTCACGCAGCTGACCTCCGAGATCAAGCGCGTCGGTGAAACGACGAGCTTCAACGGCAAGGACCTGCTCAACGCCGCTGAAGAAATCAAGTTCCAGGTCGGCGCCAACGACGGTGAAGCGATCGGCGTCACGACCGTGAAACTGTACGCGGCGATCGAAAAAGAGGTCGACGCGGCGACGCTCGGTGAACGGCTCGTGCCGAAACTGACCAAAGAAGAAACCGAAAAAGTTGAAAAAATCAACGAAAAAATCAAAACCGGCGAAGAATCGATCACCAAAATCGCCAAAGAAGTAACAGAAAAAACGCTCACCGCAAAAGAAGGCGAAGAAAAAACCAAAAAAGTCACCGAAGAAATCACCGGGTTCAAAAAAGAACTCACTGAAGCCGCGAAGCCGGCGACCGGGCTGAAAGAACTCGACGCAGCCATCGCCAGCGTCTCGGGTCTCGCCGGTGAATTCGGCGCGGTTCAGGACCGTATCCAGTACACCCAGGCCAACCTGGAAGTGTACAGCCAGAACCTGACCTCGGCGGTTAGCGCGCTCGTCGACGTGAACATGGCCACGGAAATGACCAACTTCACGAAGGACCAGGTTCTCCAGCAGGCCGGCGTGGCGATTCTCGCGCAGGCCAACCAGCTGCCTGACGCAGCGCTGCACCTGATCGAATAAGCCGGGTAGCAGTTCAGACCTTCCTCAGCGGTGGCGCCTAGAGGACGCCACCGCTGCAGTGAAGCCCAGCTGACCGCCGGTCGATGCTCTGCATCGGCCGCCGGCGAGCAGATGGGTCATAACGCTTCGGGCGGTCCGGGAAAGGCCGACAGAAGCCACATACCGCCGCTTCATCGAGGGAACGGTGGTCGGGCGGGCGGCGACGGCCGCCCGCCTCCTTTAATCGCCCGGTCGCCGCGGCTCAGCAGCGGCGCCGGTCTGCCGATTACCCGGGCGATGAGCCTCGAGGCGACGGTGCAGCGCATCGCTGCGATCAGGCAGGAGCTCGCGGACCCCGCGGCGCTGCTCGGCTCAAGTGCCGCGATCACCGGCGGAGCCGAAGCGCCCTCCGCGAGCGCCGCCACCGGCGGCGGCGAATCGTCGTTTGCGAGCGCGCTCAAGCGGGCGAGCGGCGGCTATGAAACCGCCGGCGAAGGCTCCTCGCCGACCGCGGCCACGGCGGCGATGCTCGACGGCGCGAACGCGTCAGCCGCCGCTGGCCTCAGCAGCGCCGTCGGCCTGACGAGCTCCCCCGGCCTCGCCGGCGCGTCCGGGCTGACGAGCGCGCCCGGGCTGACGAGCGCGCCCGGCGTGAGCGGCGCCTCTCAGCTCGACTCCTCCTACCAGCTGCAGGACCCCGACGGCGTCGTCGGCTCCTCGGCGCTGTCACCAACCGAAGCGGCCGGACAGGGCTCGCCGGGCGCGCGCATCGTCGCGATCGCCGAAAGCCAGCTCGGCCAGGCCGAGCAGCCGCCCGGGTCAAACGAATCGCCGGCGATCGCGCAGTACCGCAGCGCCACCGCCGGCGCGATCCCGGGGGCGCCGTGGTGCGCGTACTTCGCCTCG